>PLJS01000107.1:1035-31307 GCA_003140315.1 Hyphomicrobiales bacterium | reverse complement strand
ATCTGCTACGGCTACGGCATCAAGGCGAATACCGACTGGAAGGCGACCCTCGGCAACGAGTGGCGGCAGTATGAGGATGTCTTCCCGGTGCTCGCGAAAAGCCGCATCGGCCAAGTCTCGCTCGAATGCCGCAACTCCAAGGTACCGATGAGCCTCCTCAAGCTGCTCGACGGCAAGGACGTGCTGGTCGGCGTAATCGACGTCGCCTCCGATGAGGTCGAGACGCCCGATCAGGTCGCCGCCGTGATCGGCGAGGCGATGAAATATGTCGCCAGGGAGAAGATCATCCCCTGCACCAATTGCGGCATGGCGCCGATGCGGCGCGACATCGCGAACGCCAAGTTGGTGGCGCTGGGGAAAGGCGCGGAGCTGGCAAGGAAGAAATACGGATAAAGCCTCCGTCATGGCCGGGCAAAGCCCGTCGAAGACGGGCGTAGACGCCCTGATGCCCGGCCATCCACGTCTTTCTTGGCGACGGCAGAGCAAGTAAGACGTGGATGCCCGGCACAAGGCCGGGCATGACGAACTGATAGGTCCACGCCGGTGAACCGACCCGAATCCGTCTCCCTCCCCTCGCCCTATTTCCGCGAGGAGCACGAAGCGCTCCGCACGCAGATCCGCCGTTTCGTCGAGACCGAGATCAAGCCGCACGGGCTTGCCTGGGAGGAGCAAGGCTGCGTGCCGCGCGAGGTGCTGCGCCGCATGGGCGAGCTTGGGTTTCTCGGCATCCGCTATCCGGCCGAATATGGCGGCTCCGAGATGGACACGCTCGGCTCGGTCGTCCTCGCCGAGGAACTCGGCCGCTCGACGTTCTCGGGTGCAGCGATCACGATCCTGGTGCACACCGACATGGCCTCGGTGCATGTGGCGAACGCGGGCTCGCCCGCCCAGAAGGCGCGCTGGATGCCCGACATCGTCGCCGGCCGCGCCATCACGGCGGTCGCCGTCACCGAGCCCGACGCCGGCTCGGACGTGAAAGCCATCCGCACCACCGCGCGGCGCGACGGCGGCCACTACGTCCTCAACGGCGCCAAGATGTTCATCACCAATGGCGTGCACGCGGACGTTTATTTCATCGCCGCCAAGAGCGCACCCGATGCGCGCCCCTCGCAGGCGATCTCGATGTTCATCGTCGAGAAGGGCACGCCCGGCTTCCGCGTCAGCCGCGCGCTCGACAAGCACGGCTGGCGTTCCTCGGATACCGCCGAGCTCGTGTTCGAGGATTGCCGCATTCCCGCCGAGAACCTGCTCGGCAAGGAAGGCCGCGGCTTCTACGCGATCATGAGCAACTTCCAGAACGAGCGCACCGTCATCGGCGCGATGGCGATGGGCGAAGCGCAGGCCGCGCTGGAGTTGACCATCGACTACGTCACGACGCGCAAGGCGTTCGGCGCAACGCTCTACGAGAAGCAGGGCGTGCGACAGCGGCTCGCGATGCTCGCCGCGAAAGTCGAGGCCGGGCGGCAGCTCGTCTACCACGCGGCCTTCCTCGACGCGCAGGGCGTCGACTGCACGCGCGAGGTCTCGATGGTGAAGGCCTATTGCGGCGAACTGGTCAACGAGGTGATGTACGACTGCGTCCAGTTCCATGGCGGCATGGGCTTCATGCGCGAGAGCACGATCGAGCGCATGGCGCGCGACGCCCGCGTGCAGACGATCGGCGGCGGCGCGACCGAGGTGATGCTGGAAGAGGTCGCCAAGCGCCTCAAGCGCTGACGGTCAAATCATCGTGTGCCGGGCGGCGCGACGAATGCCAGGGCGTGCTTGGTGTTAGTCTGCCACAGGGGCGCTGTCCTGGCCGGGAGCGAAGCGCATGAGAACGAACGTCCTGATCGCCGCAGCGGCTGTTTTGGTTTTGGCGGGCTGCGGCGCTGCCGATGCGGCGCATAAGCATAAGCACTACCGCATGGTGCGGCACCACTATGGCCCGTCGGCCGCCTACGTTCCGGTCAGGCGGGCCGACCCGTATGCCGCCTTTTACAATAACGGCCCGAAGCCGCCGTGGGGCGCGCCGCAGCAGTGCTTCACCGAAGAAGGCTACGGCCGCTTTTGGCCTTGCGGCGCCGGCCCAAGCGTCCCCTGACCCTGCCGCCCCCACAGGAGGATAACGACGTTTCGTTTCGCAGTCCTGATCGCAGCAGCCACGGTTTTCGGCGGCAGCGCCGTGCAAGCGGCCTGGCACGCCAAGCACCACCGTCATCATCGCGGTTACCCAGTGGCCTTCACGCGCGTGCAGCCGACGCAACAGATCTATCCGAGCCGCCCGGCCTGGGCCCCGGAGGGCGCCTGCTTCACCGACGAAGGCTATGGCCGCTTTTGGCCCTGCGGTGCCGGCATGAGCAATTAGGCCGATCAAGCAGGCTTGATGAGCAGGTCGCGCAGCACCGTCGCGTGGCTGAGGTCGAGTTCCTTGGTGGCGGTGAGCAGCGTCACCGTCCGGCCCTTGATGGCCTGGCGGAGTTCGGCAAGCCCCTCACCCTGCGCTTTCAGCTCCGCCTGATAGCGCTTACGGAACGCTGCGAATTTTTCGGGATCGTGCTGGTACCACTTGCGCAGTTCGTTGCTGGGCGCGAGATGCTTCACCCACGCATCGAGCTTCAGCTTTGATTTTGCAAGGCCGCGCGGCCAGAGCCGATCGATGAGGATACGCAGCCCGTCGCCGCGATCTTGCGGCTCATAAGCACGCTTGATGACGATATTGGTCGGCGCTGCCTTGCGGGACGGCACGCTACGCGTGCTTTTTTTCTTTACGACCTTCGCCATCAGCGATCCGCGCGCTCGAGGACGTCCATCAACTCGGCGATCTTACGCCGTTGCTCACCCTTGTTGCCAGACGCGATCGCGCCTTCCACGCAATGGACCACGTGGTCGCGCAGCACCTCCTCCTCGACCTTGCGCACCGCGGCGCGCACCGCGCTGATCTGCGTCACGATGTCGATGCAGTAGCGGTCTTCGTCGACCATGCGCGCGAGCCCGCGCACCTGGCCCTCGATCCGCCCGAGCCTTTTCAGCGTCGTCGTCTTGGCTTCCTGCCGCATGCTTGCTACATACCCCTACAGGGTATGGGTTTCAAGGAAAAAGAAGGCGACATGGCACACGGCGCGCACGAGAATCACGATCATCGCCACGGCGCGCCGGCGGCGGGCGGCGCCGTCGATCCCGTGTGCGGCATGAGCGTCGACCCGCAGACCGCCAAGCATCGCCACGAGCACGCAGGCCATCTCTATTATTTCTGCTCGGCCGGCTGCGCCAAGAAGTTCGCGGCCGATCCGGAAAAGTATCTTTCAAAGGATGATGCGGTCGCGCCGGTGCCGGAAGGCACGATCTACACCTGCCCGATGCATCCGCAGATCCGCCAGGTCGGCCCGGGCTCCTGCCCGATCTGCGGCATGGCGCTCGAACCCGAGATCGTGACCGCCGAGGCCGGCCCAAACCCGGAGCTCGCCGACATGTCACGGCGGTTCTGGATCGGCGTCGCGCTGAGCGCGCCAGTGGTAGTGCTCGAAATGGGCGCGCACGTCGCCGGCGCGCACGGCTGGGTCGATCCGACGCTCTCGAACTCACTCCAGTTCGCCTTCGCGACGCCCGTCGTGCTGTGGGGCGGTTGGCCGTTCTTCGTGCGCGGGGCGCAATCTCTCATCACGCACAACCTCAACATGTTCACGCTGATCGCGATGGGAACGGGCGTCGCCTATGGCTACAGCGTGGTGGCGACGCTCCTGCCCGGCGTCTTCCCCGGCGCGTTCCGCGGCCATGGCGGCGCCGTCTCGACCTATTTCGAGGCCGCCGCCGTCATCACCGTACTTGTGTTGCTTGGACAGGTGCTGGAGCTGCGCGCGCGCGAGCAGACCTCGGGCGCGATCCGCGCGCTCCTCAATCTCGCGCCAAAAACCGCGCGGCGCGTCAAGGGCGATGGCGCCGAGGAAGACGTCGCGCTCGATCAGGTCGCGGCCGGCGAAACCTTGCGCGTGCGCCCCGGCGACAAGGTGCCGGTCGACGGCGTCGTGATCGAGGGCCGCTCGAATGTCGATGAATCGCTGGTGACCGGCGAGTCGATGCCCGTGACTAAGGACAAGGACGCCAAGGTCATCGCCGGCACGCTCAACGCGACTGGCTCGTTCCTGATGCGTGCCGAGAAGGTCGGGCGCGACACGATGCTTTCCCAGATCGTCGCGATGGTCGCGGCCGCGCAACGCTCGCGCGCGCCGATCCAGCGCCTCGCCGACCAGGTCTCGGCGTCGTTCGTGCCGCTGGTGATCGCGATCGCGCTCACGGCCTTTGCCGCCTGGGCGGTGTTCGGGCCGGAGCCGCGCTTCGCCTATGGGCTCGTCGCCGCGGTGACCGTGTTGATCATCGCGTGCCCGTGCGCGCTCGGCCTTGCGACGCCGATGTCGATCATGGTCGGCGTCGGACGCGGCGCGCAGGAAGGCGTCCTGATCAAGAACGCCGAGGCGCTCGAGCGCATGGAGAAGGTCGACACGCTCGTGGTCGACAAGACCGGCACGCTCACCGAAGGCAAGCCGAAGGTTATCGCGATCGTGCCGGCGGACGGATTCGACGAGGCGGCCGTGCTGCGCCTCGCGGCGAGCGTCGAACGGGCGAGCGAGCACCCCCTCGCCGCCGCGATCGTGGCGGCCGCGACGGAGCGCGGCATCGCGCTCGCCCAGGCGACGGACTTCGAGTCCCCGACCGGCAAAGGGGCGCTCGGCACGATCGAGGGCAAACGCGTCGCGCTCGGCAACGCCGCTTTCCTCGACGAGCTCGACATCGCGACCGCGCCGCTCGATGCGCAGGCCGAGGAGCTGCGCCGCGATGGCGCGACCGCGATCTTCGTTGCAATCGACGGCAAGGCGGCGGGCGTCATCGCCATCGCCGATCCGATCAAGGCCTCGACCGCCGGGGCCCTCAAAGCACTCACCGCCGAGGGCGTGCGCGTCGTGATGCTCACCGGCGACAACCGGACCACCGCGCAGGCGGTCGCGCGCAAGCTCGGCATCATCGAGATCGAGGCGGAGGTGCTCCCCGATCAGAAGAGCGCCGTGATCGAGAAATTGCGCCGCGCGGGCAGCGTCGTCGCGATGGCCGGCGACGGCGTCAACGACGCCCCAGCTCTTGCCGCCGCCGACGTCGGCATCGCGATGGGCACCGGCACCGATGTCGCGATCGAGAGCGCCGGCATCACGCTGCTGAAAGGCGACCTCACCGGCATCGTGCGCGCGCGCCGCCTGTCGCAGGCCGTGATGGGCAACATCCGGCAGAACCTGGTTCTGGCGTTCGTCTACAACGCGGCCGGCGTGCCGATCGCGGCCGGCGTGCTCTATCCGCTGTTCGGCGTCCTGCTCTCGCCGATCGTCGGCGCCGCCGCGATGGCGCTGTCGTCGGTCAGCGTGGTGGGCAATGCGCTGCGGTTGCGGACAGTGAAGCTATGACTTCCGCGTAGACCGGCCGCCAGGTTCAGCGGACGGCGCACAGGCCGTACAGCGCCTCCGCCTTGACGAAGATCGGCGCGCGCGAGACGTCGCCCAGCATGGCGTCGGAGAGATCGACGACGAGGTGGCTCAAGCTGCGTTGCATACCTTGGATGGATTCGGGTCGGAGCTGCGCGCGATCGGCGTAGCGCAGCCACTGCACCAATGCTTCGAGCGCCCACGGATACCAAAACAATCGGGTCGGTTGATTGACCAACTGCCGTTTTCCCTGATCGTCCACGTACCGGGTCCAATGCTCGATATCCTCCTGCGACGGATAATATGAGCGCTTCGCGAGGCCGATGAGCTGCTCCAGCGCGGCCTTCTCGATCTTCGCAGGGATCGGGTAGCTGAGGTCTGCAGCCGCGCGGCCGATCGCGCCATACGCATAAAGATTGAGATCCAGGTCCGGCGGCTTGTCGTCGTCGATCTGACGGCGCCAACCGGTCACGCCCTCGTCCGCGACGAACGCGTTGATCAGCCAATCGAACGCCGCATGGATCATCTCGCGCAGCCGCGCACAATCGCCGTGCCAGCATACGCCCTTCGAATTCAATTCCAGCAGCGCGTGCAGCGCGAGAGCCGTGGTGTAAACGTAATGGTTCTCCGCCTTTTCCTCCTTCGCGATGTTCCAGCCTCCGTCCCGCAACGGATGATAGCTGTCCGCGATCGCCTGCGCGGCATCCAGATATCCGGCGAGCTTGTTCCGCGTGGTGGCGGAAAGCTCGTGCGACGCGCGTCCCAGCACTTCGCTCAATGCCAGCGTCGTCCAGATGGGGGATTCCGCACGCGGGAGTGTCGGGCTGTCGAGCCATCCGGCGGGCCTGCCGTTGACGATGAGCACCATGTCGTCGCGAAAAATCTGATCGAGCAGCGGCGTCATCAGATCAAGGTCGCGGCGGCTCACGTCCGGGTCGCGATAGACCGCCGACACGGCCTGTCCCACGTCCCAAACCCCCACTTTATAGTCGGCCGGATTCAACGTGATGGTGGCCGCCATCGCCAGGACACCTTGTCGGATTTGCGCGCGCGCGAGTGCCGCTTTTCTCAGCACCTCCTCATGCGGCGCGAAGCGCCGCAACACGCTCACGCCATACCGGTCGAGTTGATCGCGGATGACGGCTCCGCCCGGCACGCCGACGTTCGCGTCCGCCAGTCCCAGATAGGCGGCACCAACGCAGAGCGCCGCCGCGACCGAAGCGGCTGCAAACGTCAATCGCCGGCGCCTCGCTCGTACATCCTCGCGGCGTCGCAGATCGTCGAAGCCTACTCCCGCGATCCCGGCGATCAGTCGCAAGAACGCGTTCGTTCGTCCGCCCCGCCCCTCGCGTGCGTCGGCCGCGAGCGGCTCGGAACGTCGATCGCTCAACGTGCCGTCCGCCGCGACCCCAAATCGAAGTGCCGGCGGAAAGCATTCGATGAGCCCGGACAACGGCCGATCCGACGCATTCGGCTCGCCGTCGACGATGATCGGGAAGATTTGCCCGCCGCGACCCATCGCCTTAAATAGGCGAATTTCCTCGTTGACCCAGCGTGACGCCACCGCGTTCGGCGAGCAGATCACGACCAGCGCATGGGAGGCTTCGAGCGCCTCGCGGATTTTCTGGCTGAGGTCGCCGGCACTCGGCAGTTCGTCCTGATCGCGGAAGACCGGAAACAGCCGATGCGGGATCGTAATCGCTCCGATGTGCCGGCCGGCGAGCCCGCGCGGAAAGCGATATGTCTCGATGGCCTTGTGAAGCCAGTCGGCCCATCGCGCATCGCGCTGGCTGTAGCTGATGAACGCCCAGTAGCGGCAGCCGGAAGGAGCGCCGGCCCCGATCGTGGCATTCGTCGACATGCGCGGGCTCGCGGGACGATGACTGTGACGGCACTACTCTACGCGGAACGCCCCGCCGTAGGGTAGCACGTCAAGCGCGGCACGCGATTCACGGCCGGATCAGGCGGGATCGCGCGGCGTGTTGCGCGGGTCGCCGCCCGGCTGCCATTCGCCGTCGCCGGTGCGGTTGGGCGCTTCCTCCGGCGGGACGCGGTCCTTCGCCGGAGGCTGCTGCGGGTCCCGATACGGCTGCGGCGTGCCGGGATCGTGCATTGGTTTCGGCGCCGGATCGCTCGCGGGCGGCTGCACCGGATCGCGATAGGGCGCGTCCGGCGGGTCCGTCATCGGCGGCGCCGTCGGATCGGTCAGCGGCTGCGGCGGTTGCTCGGGCGCCGGATTGGGCATGGAATATCCTCTGCGGAACGTCGAGACAACGTCCCGCATTCATCCTTCGTTCCGGTTAACAGTCTCAGAACACCGCGAGATAGCGCAGCAGCGACAAGACGCCGATGATGATCACGATGATGCGGGCGATCTGCTTCGCGCGCCCATCGATCGGCAGCATACCGATGAGATAAAGCACCAGGACGATGACCAGAAACGTGATCAGAATGCTGATGAGAACGGACGAGCCCATGATCTCCCCCTCGCGTGTTTTGGATCGCGCTCCATTAATGCCTGATGGAATCAGAAAGTTCCAGCGGCCCTCGACGGCATCAGCCGCAATCGCCGCCCTCACGCTCGCATTGCTGGCCGGTCACACGGCAGCCGCCGATCGGCGCGAAACCCTCGCGCCGACCGGCACGCTGCGCGCGACCTACATCGCGACCAACCCGGTGCAGGCGTTCGTCGATCCCGCGACCAAGGAGGTGCGCGGGCCCGCCGCCGAGATCGCGCGCGAACTCGCAAAGCAGGCCGGCGTGCCGTTCACGCTCACCGGCGTGCGCGGCCCCGAAGGTGTGATCGAGAGCGTGACGAACGGACAGGCCGACATCGGCTTCGTGGCGTTCGATCCGGTGCGCGCGCGCGATGTCGACTTCTCACAGATCTATTCGCTCGCCCAGAACACCTATCTGGTGCGCGAGGATTCCCCGATCCGCTCCGTCGCCGATGCCGACCGGCCCGGCGTGCGCATCGGCGTCGGCGCGCGCGATGCCGGAGACTATTTCCTCACCCGCACGTTGAAAGCAGCGGAGCTCAAGCGCAACGACGGCGGCGTCTCCGACACGATCGTAAAGGCGCTCCTCGCCGGCGAGCTCGACGCTTACGCCGGCAACCGCATGCGCCTGCATGCGGCCGCGCTGAAGACGCCCGGGCTGCGGCTCGTGCCCGATAACTTCTACGGCGTCGAACAGGCCGTGATCGTGCCGAAGGGTGACGCCGCGCGCCTTGCGGCCGTCAACCGCTTTCTCGATGAGGCGCGTGCCTCCGGCTTGATCGGAGAGGCGATCGCACGCGCCGGCCTTGTCGGGGTCGATGTCGCACCCGCGCGTGCGCCGTAAGCGGTTACAGGAATCCGATGGAGATCCACGGGATCGCGGCGACGAACAACAGGCCGATCAGCAGCGCCGCCAGATACGGCCAGATCGGCCGGATGCCGTCGTCCGGATTGACGCGGCCGACCGCGCAGGCCGCGTAATACCCGACCCCGAACGGCGGCGCGAACAGGCCGATGCCCATCGCCAGGATGACCACCATCGCATAATGCACTTCATGGATGCCGACCTGGCGCGCGATCGGAAACAGCAGCGGCCCGAACAGCACGATCGCCGGGATTCCCTCGAGCACCGAGCCGAGAATCACGAACGCAATGATCGACACGATCATGAAGGTAAACTTGCCGCCCGGCAGTCCCGTCATCGCGGTGGCAAGATCGCGCGAGAATCCGGATTGCGTCAGCGCCCAGGCCATCGCGGTCGCGGCCCCGATGATGAGCAGGATCGCGCCGCAGAGCGAGGCCGTGTCGATCAGCATCGGCATCAGCCGCGCGACCGGGAAGCTGCGGTTGAAGACGAGGCACGCGATGATCGTGTAGGCGATGCCGATGGTCGAGACTTCCGTCGCGGTCGCGACGCCCTCGACCACCGAGAAGCGGATCAGGAACGGCAGCGCAAGGCCCGGCAGCGCGAACAGGAATGCGCGCAAGACATCGCGCCACGAGGCGCGCTTCACGCCACTGAGATCGTCGTCGCGGTAGCGCCACCACACGATCACGCACAGCGCCAGCGCGAGCACCAGCGCGGGCAGGAGGCCGCCGTTGAACAGCGCCGCGATCGAGACGCCGGTGACCGACCCGATCGTGATCAGCACCAGACTCGGCGGGATCGTCTCCGACATCGCGCCGGACGAGGACAGGAGCGCGACGAGATCGCCGGGCTTGGCGCCGCGCCGCTTCATCTCGGGGAACAGCACCGGCGCGACCGCCGCCATATCGGCGGCCTTGGAGCCCGAAATGCCGGAGACGAGATACATCGCGCCGAGCAGCACGTAGGAGAGCCCGCCGCGCACATGGCCGAGCAGGCTCGCGAGGAAATCGACCATCGTGCGCGCCATGCCGGTCGCCTCGATCAGCAAGCCGAGGAAGACGAACAGCGGCACCGCTAGAAGGAGAATGTGCGACATCCCGGCGTCGATGCGGCCGACGAGGACGGTCAGGGTCGTATGCGTGGTGATGGCGAGGAATGCCAGGGTCGCAAGCGCGAAGACGAAGGCGATCGGTGCTCCGGCCAGCACCCCGGCGGCGACCAGCACGACGAAGAACACAATGAGCTTGTAGTTGCCCATCGCCATCAGGAGAGGCTTGGCGAGCCACAGGCCGAGGCCGATCGCTGCGATCAGCGCGAGCGCGAGCACGATCTGTCCAAGACCGCCGACGCGGACGAGGCGCAACGCTGCGAAAACGAGCATCAGACCGCAGCCGACCGGCACGGCGGACGCCCGCCAGACGTTGGGTATTTCGAGTGCCGGGGTCAGGACTGCGGCCTCGTCGACGGCGTATTCGATGGCTGGCGGCAGGACGAACGCCAAGAACGCGATGGCGAGCGCAACCGCGAAGGCCTCGAAAAAGGCGCGCGACCGCGGTCCACCGAGCGTAACCAGCATGGACATGCGCATGTGCTCGCCGCGGCGGAACGCCACCACGGCGCCCAGCATCGCGAGCCACAAAAATAGGATCGACGCGAGCTCGTCCGACCACACGAACGGATTGCGGAAGACGTAGCGCGAGACCACGCCCGCGAGCAGGATCAGCACTTCGACTGCGGTCAATAGCGCAACCGGCACCTCGACGGCACGGCCGAGCCAGCCGTCGAGCCGGCCCGCGAAGGTGACGAAGGAGGAGGCCGTCGCCCCGGCCTCCCCTTTCTGGGCGATCTCCATGGCGAGATCGATCGGCCGCGGCGCTTAAGAAATCGCGCCGGTGTACTTCTCCAACACCGACCAAGCCTCGTCGCCGTACTTGCCCTTCCACTCCTTGTAGAAGCCCGAGGCTTCGAGCTTGGCGCGGAACGGCTTCTGATCGACGGCGCTGAACTCCATGCCCTTGGCGCTCAGGTCGGCCTTGAAGGTGGCGTTCTGCTTGGCGATGTCCTCGCGCTGCACGATCGCGGACTCGTTGAGGTTTTTCGCGATGATGTCGCGCAGGTCCGCGGGCAGGCCGTTCCACACCATGCCGTTGGCGAGGAACCAGAAGCCGTCCCACATGTGATTGGTCTCGGCGAGATACTTCTGCACCTCATAGAGCTTGGCGAAGTAGATGATCGAGAGCGGGTTCTCCTGCCCCTCGGCCACCTTGGTCTGCAGCGCCGAATAGACTTCCGAGAAGTTGATCGACATCGGCGCGGCGTCGAACGCCTTGAACATCGAGGTCCAGAGCGGGCTCGGCGGGACACGGATCTTGAAGCCCTTCAAATCATCCGGCGACTTGATCGGACGGGTCGAAGAGGTCATCTGCCGGTAGCCGTTGTCGTACTGTTTCTCCATCGCGACCAGACCGGACTTTTCGATCTGCTTGCGGATATAGGCGCCGAGCTCGCCGTCCATCGCGGGCCAGACCTTGGAGTAATTTTCCCAGACGAAACCGAGCCCGTTGATCGAGGCGACCGGCACCAGCGTCGAGAGGATCAGGCCGGAGAGCGTGAAGAACTCGATCGCGCCGGAGCGCAATTGGCTCAGCATGTCGGTGTCCGAGCCGAGCTGGTTGTTCGGGAACACCTGGATATCCACGCGGCCGTTGGTCTGCTGCTTGATGCGCTCCATCGCCTCCGTGGTGCGCACCGTGAGCGGATGCGTGAGCGGCGAGTTGTTGGCATATTTGAACTGGAATTCGGCCGCGCCCTTGGCGATCCAAGGCATGGCGATCGATGCGCTCGCGGCGGTGCCGGCGAGCAGCAGGGAGCGGCGGGTTGTCCTGAACGACATTACAATTCCTCCGATTGGTCTTGGGCGGACGCGGCCGCTTTTGAGACGGGCCTTTACAGACGGCCCTTGGTTTTCATCATGGGCGGGTGCCGGACGGCCGGCAAGGGTTGTCGAGTGGCGTTGCGTTATCAAAAAGCGGAGGAAGGGTCCATGGCGAAGGCCGAACGTGCGGCGATCGTGACCGGCGGAGCATCGGGCATCGGTCTCGCAACCGTGGAGCGATTGATTGGGGACGGCTGGCACGTCGGCGCGCTCGATCGCGATGAGGCGGCGCTTGCGCGGCTGCGCGATCGGCATGGCGACACGGTTCGCGTCGGCGCGCTCGACGTGACTGACGAAGGCGCGGCGGACCACGTCATCGCCGAGATGGCACAGGCGTTCGGCCGGCTCGACGGCCTCGTCAACTCGGCCGGCATCGGCCTCGATAAGCCGGCGCTGGAGACGTCCGTTGCCGAGTTCCGCAAGGTGCTCGACATCAACGTCACCGGCACCTTCATCACCGCCCGCGCGGCCGGACGGATCATGAAAGAGCAAGGCTCCGGCGCGATCGTGAACATCGCCTCGATCGCCGGCATGCGCGGCTCGAAGGGCCGCGTCGCGTACGGCGCCTCGAAGGGCGCGGTCGCGATCATGACGCAGGTGATGGCGGTCGATCTGGCGCGCTACGGCATCCGCGTCAACGCGGTCGCGCCCGGGCCGGTCGATACGCCGCTCGTGCAACAGGTGCACACGCCGCAAGTGCGCCGCGCCTACGCGCACCACACGCCGATGCGCCGTTACGGCACGCCGGACGAGATCGCGTCGGCGATTTGCTTCCTGCTCGACGGGTCGCAATCAGGCTACGTCACCGGCGCGATCCTACCCGTCGATGGCGGCTTCGCGGGTGCCGGGATGATGGAGATCGAGGTTTAGGCGATCAACGCCTTTACCGCTTTCACGACCTTCTCCGGCGTCACGCGCACCTCGGCTTCGAGCGCCGGCGAGAACGGGATCGGGATGCGCGGCGCACCGAGGCGTTTGGCCGCCTTGAGTGCGCCGGGCCCAGCGACGTCAACCACACGCGCCACGACCTCGGCGCCGAAGCCCGCGACCTCGACCGCCTCGTGCACGACGAGCAGCCGGCCGGTCTTCTTCACCGACGCGATCACGGCGTCCTGGTCCCAGGGCCAGATCGTGCGCAGGTCGAGCAGATCGACCTTGATGCCGTCCGCCGCGAGCATCTCGACACCCTTGGCGACGACCGGCACCGCCGCCGACCAGGTCACGACGGTCGCGGCGTCGCCTTCGGCGACGCGGCGCGCCACGCCGAACGGGATCGGCTCGATGGGATCAGAAATATTCCCCGGCACGCCGAACAGATCCTTCGGATCGAAGAACAGCACCGGATCGTCGGAGCGGATCGCCTGCACCAACAGCCCCGCGGTGTCTTCCGCGGTCGCGGGCGTCACCACGATCACACCGGGCAGATGCGCGAACCAGGCTTCCAGCATCTGCGAGTGCTGCGCCGCGGAGTTGCGCCACATGCCGTGCGGCATGCGCACCACCACGGCGGGCTTCGCCTGTCCGCCGAACATGTAACGGATTTTGGCGATCTGGTTGACCAGTTCGTCCATCGCGCACATCACGAAATCGAAGATGCGCATCTCGATGATCGGCCGCATGCCCACCAGCGCCGAGCCGAGGCCGACGCCCATGATGGTCGACTCCGAGATCGGCGTGGAGACGACGCGCTCCGCACCGAACTCGCCGAGGAAATCCTTGTACTGGCCCCACAGCCCGCCGCGCGCGACGTCTTCGCCGAGCACCCACACGCGCGGATCGCGCCGCATCTCCTGCAACGCGGCGCGGCGCGCGGCCTCGATCAGCGTTACTTCGACCACGCGACAGCCCCCGTATCCTGCACGTCCTCGAACGCAACGCCGGGCGCGGGCCAGGCGGCCGCATTCGCTTGCGTGCGCGCGCTCGCCATTTCGGCCTTGGCGGCGTCGATGATCTTGTCGAGCTCGGCCGGAGCGACTCCGCGCTCGGCGAGCACAGCACCAAGCCGCTTGATCGGATCGCGCGTGCGCGCCTCGTCCACCTCTTCGGCCGGCCGCCACGCGGCCGGATCGGTCGAGGTGTGCCCGGTGATGCGATAGGTGCGGACGTGCAGGAGATGCGGGCCCTCGCCGCGCCGCACGGCGGCAACCGCTTCCGACGCCGCACCGTCGACCGCCATCACATTGTTGCCGTCGACAGTGATCGCCGCGACGCCGAGCGCCTTGGCGCGCTCGGTCACGCCGGGACCGGCCGTGACGCTGTCGGCGCGCGTGAAGGCCGCGACGCCGTTGTCTTCGCACACGAACAGAACCGGAAGCTTGAACAGCGCGGCCCAGTTCAATCCTTCGAGGAACGGCCCGCGGTTGATCGCGCCGTCGCCGAACATGCAGACCGCGATGGCGTCCGACTTCTGCAGCTTCAGGCCCTGCGCTGCGCCGACCGCGATCGGGATACCGCCCGCGACCACGCCGTTCGCGCCGAGCATGCCGACCGAGAAGTCCGCGATGTGCATCGAGCCGCCCTTGCCGCGGCAGTAGCCGCTCGCGCGGCCGTAAAGCTCGGCCATCATGCGCTTCGGCTCGGCGCCCTTCGCGATGGCGTGGCCGTGGCCGCGATGATTCGAGGTGATGCGGTCATCGATGCGCAGATTGATGCAGATGCCGGCAGCGACCGCCTCCTGCCCGATCGAGACGTGCAAGGGCCCTGGGATTTCGCCGGCCTTATGCGCCGCGAGTGCGGTTTCCTCGAAGGCGCGGATGCGCGCCATCGTGGCATAGAGGTCGGTGAGGCGGCGCAGGTTGTCGCCAGGATCGCTCATATGGTCTTGCCCGGGGAGGCGCGGCTTGCGCAGGAAGGGACGGCATGTTTGAACACGCCGCAGGAAACGTCCACTAGGCAAAACAGCCCGAGCCCGCAAGTCAATCATGCCGGTTGCGGGCTTGACGCGGCAAGAATGTCTCCATTCGTGTTCGACAGCGTGACCGTCTTGCCGCCAAAAGCGCGTGGGCGTGCCGCGCTCGCGGCCTCCCATGGCGGCGTTTACGCGGCCTATTTGGCGGCGAAAGCAGGCGTGAAAGCCGCGATCCTGTGCGATGCGGGCGTCGGGCGCCTGCAGGCCGGCATCTACGGTCTCGATTACCTCGACAAGCTTGGTGTACCCGCCGCAACCGTCGGTCACCGTTCGGCCCGCATCGGCGACGGCGCCGACTGCTACGCGCGCGGCGTAATCACCTATGTCAATTCACATGCCGCAAAGGCGCGCGTCGCGCCGGGAATGTCCGCGCGCGAGGCGCTGGAGCGCTTCGATGCGCTCGACGCTGCGCCCTCCCCGACCCCTCCCGCCTTGCAGGAGTCGCGCGATCATATTCGCGACGCCGAGGCGCCCGGCGTCCATGTTCTACGACTTGATTCCAATGCCCTCGTCGCGCCCGAAGACGCCGGCCACATCGTCGTGACCGGCTCGCATGGCGGCCTGCTCGGCGGACGTCCCGAAACGGCGGTGAAATACGATGTATTCGCCGCATTTTACAACGATGCCGGCTTCGGCGCCGACGATGCCGGCATCTCGCGCCTGCCCGCGCTCGACGCGCGCGGCATCGCCGGAGTGACGGTGAGCGCCTGGAGCGCATTCATCGGCGATGCGCATTCCACCTACAAGGACGGCATCGTCACGGCCGTGAACACGACCGCCGCCGAACGCGGCGCCGAAATTGGGCTTGCGGCAAGCACGATCGTCGATCTCTTTGTCCGCGCCCGCCGCCTGGAACTGGAACGAAAAACATGAACGCACCGGTCTCGAATTCCGCCCGCAAGCTCACCGGCGGCCAGGCGCTGGCCGAGATGCTGAAAGCGTCCGGCGTCGGGCCGATGTTCGGCATGGGCGGATTCCAGCTCCTGCCGTTCTACGAGGCGGTGCGCGCGCTCGGGTTGCGGCACTACCTCATCAATGACGAGCGCTGCGGCGCGTTCGCGTCCGACGCCTATGCGCGCGTCACCAACCGGCCCGGCGTGTGCGACGCGACGCTCGGGCCGGGCGCGACGAACCTCGTCACCGCGCTGGTCGAGTCGCTCAATGCCGGCATGCCGATGATCGCAATCATCGGCGACGCCAACCGCGACCATGCCTGGAAGAACATGACGCAAGAGGCGCGGCAGGTTGAAATCCTCAAACCCGCCGTGAAGGAGCTGATCCGCGTCGAAGGCACCAAGCGCATTCCGGAACTCGTGCGCCGCGCCTTCGCGGTCGCGACCTCGGGCCGGCCCGGACCGGTCGTGCTCGACGTGCCGGAGGATGTCTGCCACGGCGAACACGAGTTCGACGCGTCGGATTTCTGGGTCGATGAAGGTACGCTCAAGGCCCAAGCGCGCCGCACGCGCCCCGATCCGGCCGAACTCGAGCGCGCCGCCGCGATCATCGCGAAGGCCGAGCGGCCGCTGCTGATGGTCGGCGGCGGCATCCATATCTCGGAAGGCTATGACGCGTTGCTCGCGCTCGCCGAGGGCTTCGGCATTCCGGTGGCCCACACGATGTCGGGCAAGGGCGGCATCGCCTGCACGCATCCGCTCTCGGCCGGCCTATTCGGGCGCTATTCGCGCATCGCCAACGACCTCGTCGCAGCGTCCGACGCGCTGATCGTGGTCGGTTGCAAGCTCGGCGAGATCTCGACGCGGCGCTTCCAGTTGATCCCGCCCGGCAAGCCGCTGATCCACATCGACATCCTGGCGGAGGAAATCGGCCGCACCACCCGCACCGACGTGGCGCTCGTCGGCGACGCGCGGCTCGCCCTGCAGGACCTTGCAACAGCGCTTTCCGATGGCGGCAAGGCACGCGCGCGGCGCAAGGCGTACTGCGACGAAGTTCCCGTTATGATGGCCAAGTGGGCGGCTGGTGCTGCCGATCGGCTACAATCGAAGGACACACCGATCAATGTCGGCCGCCTGATGGGCGAGCTCAACGCGATCATGCCCGATGACGCGATCCTGGTGGCGGACGGGGGCTTCGCCGGGCACTGGGGCGGGCTCTGCTTCGACACCAAGCGCGCCGGCCGTCATTTCATCGCCGACCGCGGCTTTGCGTCGATCGGCTACGGCCTGCCGGGCAGCATGGGCGCGCAACTGGCCGCGCCGAACCGCCGCGTCGTCGGGCTCACCGGCGACGGCGGCTTCAACATGACGCTCGGCGAGCTCGAAACCGCGCGCCGCGTCGGCACGCCTTTCGTCCTTTGCGTGTTCAACAACGCCGCGTCGGGCTACGTGAAGGCGCTGCAGCACTCGATGTTCGGCGGCGGCAATTACCAGTCGTCCGACCTCATCGAGATGGACTACGCGGCGATCTCCCGCGCAATGGGCTGCAAGGGCATCCGCGTCGACGACCCGGAGAAATTGTCCGCGGCTTTGCGCGAGGGGCTCGACAATACCTCATGCCCGACCGTGCTCGACGTCATCGTCACCCGCGATCCGGCCAAGATGCTGCCCGGCGTCGACAACCGCACCTTGACGGTGACCAAAGGGGACCGGCCGGTCTGAGCGTTGAATCGAAGTAACGTTTATGTTACTCACGATCGATGATCGAAGTCCGCTACAATCTTGAAGAAGATGGCGGCAGCCCGTTTGCCGACTGGTTCACAGTTCTCGATGTCGCCGCACGCTCCAAGGTGACCGTCGCGATCGCGCGCATCGAGCAAGGCAATCTCTCGCGCGTGAAGACCGTCGGCGGCGGCGTGCTGGAATACAAGATCGATTTCGGGCCCGGCTACCGGGTCTATTTCGGGCGCGATGGCGATGTTCTGGTCATTCTGCTGGCGGGCGGTACCAAGAAGCGCCAGCAACGAGATATCGACGCGGCCGCTGCATATTGGCAGGACTACAAGAAAACGAGGCGCACCTCGCCGCGGACGAGAACAGGAGACGGGTAATGGCCCGAACACGAAGCTTCAGGGAACTGGTTCAGAAGCAAGTCGCGGCCGACAAGAGCTTTGCCGAGGCGCTCCTGCGCGAGGGCATCGAAGTCCTGTTGGCGGGCGATGTTGAGACCGGCAAGATCATCCTGCGCGACTACATCAAGGCGACTGTGGGTTTTGAAAAGCTTGGTAAGGCGACCGGCACGCAACCGAAGAGCCTGATCCGGATGTTCGGACCGCGCGGAAATCCGCAAGCGAAAAATCTGTTCAGCGTCCTCGGCTATCTCCAAAAACGCGCCGGATTACATCTGCAGGTGACGCGCGGATGATCGGTGTAGCCATGAGCCGAGCGTTAACGCACCTTGCCCTCGGATTTGCTTTCGCCCTCGCGACAAGCTCCGCGCACTCCGCCGACTGCCCTGTTCCGACACCATTGACCTTCGAGGTCACCGACAAGATCGTGCGCAGCGAGGTCGGCTTTACGCAAGGGCTGGAATGGCGTGACGGCAAGCTCTACGAGAGCACCGGCGCGGTCGGCGGGCATTCCGGGCTCGACGTGATCGCGCCCGACGGCAAGGTCACGAAGCTCGTCGAGCAAGGCACGCGTGTGTTCGCCGAGGGCCTGACGATCCTCAACGACGAGGTGTTCCAGCTCACCTGGCAAGAACATCAGGTCTTCGTCTATGACCTTGCCGCCAAGCTCAAGCGCACGCTGCGCAATCCGCATGAAGGCTGGGGCCTCACCAATGATGGCGCAAGCCTGATCTTCAGCGATGGCGGCCCGTCGTTCTATTTCGCAGACCCCGACACCTTCGCGATCACGCGCACCATCAAGATTCGCTCAAACAAACCGGGCGAGACGGTCGGCCTCAATGAGCTCGAACTGGCCGACGGCAAGCTCTACGGCAACCTGTTCCAGACCAACACGATCGTCCGCCTCGATCCCGCGAGCGGCTGCATCGAGGCGGTCGCCGACATGGGCTCGCTCTGGCGCTCGATGACCGACGCGGACAAGAAGCAGGTCACCGGCAGCTACGAAAACGTGCTCAACGGCATCGCCTACGACAAGGCGAGCGGGCGGTTCTTCATCACCGGCAAGCGCTGGCGCACGATTTTCGTCGGCAAGTTCAGCGAGCAGAAGCCGTAGCGTCGCCTTGCCGCCCCACGAAATCGTGTAAGCGGCGTGATGGAAGAACGACCGGTTGTGAAGTGACGAAACCGAAACGACCGTTCATCGTCGCTTAGCCGATGATGCCGCGTGTCCGAGCGCGGCTACTCGACGGGGCGAGCCAGTGCGATCCATCGCGGTAGGAATATTCTGCAAGACGCCGACGCCCGGCTTGTCGAAGACCCGCCTGTCGCCACCGCTGCGTCCCGACGAATGCGCGACACTCTCGTCCTGCTTCATCCGCGATCTTGCCGAGACCCTGCGCACACTGACGCTCGACGGCGACGTCGCCGGATATGCCGTCTACACGCCGGCCGGCACCGAGCAGACCTTGCGCGGGCTGCTGCCCGATCATTTCGGCCTGCTGCTCCAGTGCGAAGGAGATCTCGGCGCGCGGCTTCTCTGCGCGACCATCGATCTGTTGAGCCTCGGGCATGCGGGCGCGATCCTGCTCAATGCCGACTCACCGACGCTGCCCGTCGCAATCCTGCGCGCCGCAGTCGACGCGGTGCGCGGCAAGGACGCCGTCGTGCTCAGCCCCGCGATCGATGGCGGCTACACGCTGATCGGCCTCTCCAGAGCGCATCGGCGCATCTTCGCGGACATTCCCTGGAGCACCGCGGCGGTCCATCGCGTCACCGTCGAGCGCGCGCGCGAGATCGGGGTCCCAGTCGTCGACGTGCCGGGCTGGTATGACGTGGACGATGCCGAGACCTTGCACCTGCTCGAATCCGAGCTTGCCGGCGTCCCCCTCCCGTTTGCCGGGGAATTGCGCGGCGCCGATGCGCTCGCGACGCGCCAGTTCCTGGCAACGCGGAATGCGCCGCTGCGCGTCGGGACGATGCGGTGACCATCCCCGGTACGCAGGGCCGCATCCGTGGTGAGCGCACGGCGCTCGCGGGCCTCGGCGCAATCGGCGTCGCGATGCTGCTGTTCGTCGCCGCGGGTCCGTGGATCGTGCGCACAGGCGGCTACGCGGTGTTCATCCCGGCGCTCGCGGCGTCAGGGCTGCTGACGCTCCTTGCCGCAAAGCTTGCCGCCGCGGTCCCGGCGCGCACCGGGCTGTTCCTGATCCTCGGCCTCGCGCTCGCGATGCGGCTCCTCCTGGTCGGACAGGAGCCGCTCCTCTCAACCGATATCTATCGCTATATCTGGGACGGCCGCGTGCAGGCGGCCGGCATCAATCCCTACGCTTATGTACCCGCGGCGCCCGCGCTCCAGGCGCTACGCGACACGGCGATCTTTCCGCACATCAACCGCGCCGATTACGCGATCACCGCCTATCCGCCGGTCGCGCAGATGTTTTTTCTCGGCGTAACGCGCCTCTCCGAGAGCCTGACCGCGATGCGGCTGGCCATGGTGGCCTGCGAACTTGTGACCGTCGCGGTCGTCATTGATCTGGCGCGGACGTTGGAACGTCCCGTCACGGCGGTTGTTGCGTATGCGTGGCACCCGCTCGCGATCTGGGAGATCGCCAACAGCGGCCACGTCGAGGGCTTGATGGTCGCGCTGTTGATGCTCGGCGTATGGCTCGCGGTGCGCAAGCGCGCGGTCGCGGGCGCCGTTCTGGTCGCGCTGGCCACGCTGGTGAAGCCCTACGCGGTGGTGGCGCTGCCGGCGTTCTGGCGGCCATGGGACTGGCGCGCCCCACTCGCCGCCGTCGCGACGGTCGTCCTCTGCTACCTCCCCTATGCGGGTGTCGGCCGCGGCGTGTTCGGATTCATGACATTCGGATACCCCTCGGAAGAAGGATTGCTGGACGGCAGCGGGATATGGCCGGTCGCGCTCGTGCAGCGATTCGCCCGCGATGTGCCGGGGCTCGTTGCGATCTATGTCCTGATCGCGGCCTGTGTGATGGCTTTCCTCGCCTTGCGCGTGTCGTTTCGCGCCGAGCGGACTCCGCAATCGACAGTCAACGATGTCGCGCTGATGCTGACCGCGGGACTCTTTTTCCTTTCGCCAAACTACGCCTGGTACGTCCTCGCACTGGTCCCGTTCCTTGCGCTCGGCGCCGGTGCCTCGATCTGGGCGCTCACGCTCGCCACATTCTTCCTCTATCGGCCCATGGTGCTTCCCGAAAATGATCTCGCCTGGAAGACGCTTGCCGTGTTGCCGTTCGTCATCACCGTCGTCGTCAGCCTCGCCATGCGCAGGCGTGCGCCCCATGAAGGAGAGTCTGCGTGGACGACCTGATCGACAAGCCGGCCCCTCCGGGCGACGACAAGCCGATCGACCCGCGCCGTTACTTCGAGGCCGCCGCGGTGCGCGCGGGCGGAGAAGTCGAGACGCCGCCGGTGTGCCTCTATCTGGAGGTCACCAACCGCTGCAATCTGCTGTGCACCACCTGCCCGCGCACCTATGCGAAGCTCGAGCCGCCAGCCGACATGTCGTGGGCGCTGTTCACTCGCATCGCCGACCAAGTGCCGGGCCTCACGCGCGCGGTGCTGCATGGCGTCGGCGAACCGATGCTGGTGCGGAACCTGCCGAAGATGGTGCGCTACCTCAAGGATCGCGGCGTCTACGTGCTGTTCAACACCAACGGCACCGTACTCAACGAGAAGAACGGCCGCGCCCTGATCGAAGCCGGCCTCGACGAGCTGCGCGTCTCGTTCGACGCCTCCAACGCGAAGTCCTACATCAAGGTGCGCGGCAAGGATTACTTCAACCGCATCCTGAAGAACGTAAAGGCGTTCCGCGCGCTGCAGGAGCGCGAAGGACACTTAAAGCCGCGCGTCTCCGCCTGGCTCACCGGGATGAAGGAGACGATCGAAGAGCTTCCGGCTTTCGTGCGCGTCGCCGCCGAGACCGGCGTGCGCGAGGTCTATCTCCAGCGCCTCGTGTTCTTCGACCAGGACCAGATCGGCCTCGCGCGGCCGGATCAGGCGCTGTTCGAGAGCATGGAAAAGGGCGAGGCGCATTATCTCAAAGAGGCCGAGGCGGTCGCAAAGACGCTCGGCATGACGTTCAGCGCATCAGGCGCGGCCTCCGAGCCCGGCATGAGCCTGAAGAAACGCGGCGACAGCCCATGGTCGCTCTGCCGCCGCCCCTGGACCGTGATGTATTTCACCGCCAACGGCCGCGCGCTTCCCTGCTGCATCGCGCCATTCTCGCAGCACGGCTACGAGAACTACACGCTCGGTGACGCCACGCAGGATAGCCTGCGCGAGATCTGGAACGGGGCGCGCTATCAGGACTTCCGCGACTCTCTGCTCTCCGACCAGCCGCCGCAGGCCTGCGCCAGTTGCGGCCTGCGCTGGAGCCTCTAGCGCATGATCCCGAAAAGTGGGAACCGGTTTTCGGATAAGATCATGCGCAAACACATGAGAGTCTGATGCAGCTCCCGGGAGCGCAGGCGATTGTCTCGGTCGTCATCCCTTGCCTGAATGAGGAAGACCCGATTGCCGGCGTCGTCGCCGAAGTGCTGGCGATCGGCGCGGACGAGGTCATTGTCGTGGACAACGGCTCGACCGACGCGACTGCCGCGCACGCGCGCGCGGCCGGCGCCCGCGTCATCAGCGAGCCGCGCCGCGGCTATGGCCGCGCCTGCGCCACCGGCGGTGCGGCGGTCCGCCCCGACACCGAGATCGTCTGCTTCCTCGATGGCGACGGCAGCGACGTGCCGGCCTGCCTGCCCGACGTGGTCGGCCCGGTCGCGCGCCGCGAAGCCGATTTCGTCATGGGGTCGCGTTTGCGGGGCAAACGCGAGGCGGGCAGCATGACGCCGCAGCAACTCGTTGCCGGGCGTCTTGCGGGCCTGCTGATGCGCGCCGTCTACGGCGTCGCCTTCACCGATATGTCGCCGTTCCGCGCGATCCGCGTTGCGAATCTGCGCCGCCTCAGCATGAGCGAGACGACCTATGGCTGGAACCTGGAAATGCAGATGCGTGCCGCGGCCGCCGGCTACCGTATCCTTGAAGTGCCGGTCGACCACCGCTGCCGCCGCGGCGGCGTGTCGAAAGTCTCGGGCAACCTGACGGCGGGCCTGAGCGCGGCCTGGAAGATCGCGGTGACGTTCCTGCGTCTGGCGACTATGCTTCGCCGCGCGCGGCCGGAAGCCGCGACGCCATGATGCACGCCGGCTATCGACATCATCGCCAGCAGCGATTGGACCTGACCGCCGCGTTCCGTAGATTTTAGCGTCAGTGCCGGGGCAACGGGGAGACTGAGGCCATGCCGAACGACAAGGTGCTGCTCCATCCCGCGATCGTGCGCATCACCCACTGGACCTGGGCGCTCGGCGTGATCCTGCTGGTCATGAGCGGGATGCGCATCTTCAACCAGGAGCCGGTGTTCTCCTCCTACGAGTTCTATTTCCCGGTCTGGCTCACCCTCGGCGGCAGCTACGAGGACACCAACCGGCTGCACAACGACTTCGGCCTCGCGGCCGCGCTCCTTTGGCACTTCGCCGCCATGTGGCTCCTGTTCGTCAGCCTGATCGTGTTCCTGGTCTACGGCTTCGCCTCCGGCCATTTCCGCCGCAAATATTGGCCGGTCACGTTGCGCGAGATTCTAAGCAACATCGGCGACTTCCTGCGCGGGAAGCTTGGCCATGACATCGGCGCACGCAACGCCGTGCAGAAGCTACTCTACACGTTTGCGCTCCTCGACATGACCGTGATGGTACTCTCCGGCCTGGTACTCTGGAAGCCGGTGCAGTTCCAGGAGATCGGGCGCCTGATGGGCGACTACGAGGGCGCGCGCTACGTGCACTTCTTCGGCATGGCCGGCATCGTCGGCTTCATCATCGTGCACATCGCGCTCACGCTGCTGGTGCCGAAGGTCCTGCCGCCCATGATCACCGGCCGCGCGCCGCGCTCGGAAGTCGAACATACCGGAGCCGCGTCATGACCAGCGAACGCATCGAACGCTACTTGCGCGACGGCGGCTTGAGCAAGTCCGACGTGGCGAACCTGCAGCGCCGCCTGTTCCTCAAGCGCGGGCTGTCGCTCGGCGCGCTGACGCTGCTGTCGGGCTGCGACGTGACCGACACCGCGCCGGTCGACGGCTTCCTGAAGATGATTTCGCGTTTCAATGACGGCGTGCAGGCCGCGCTGTTCAACGGCGAGAAGCTCGCGCCGACCTTTCCCGAAAGCATGGTCGCGCCGACTTTTCGCTACAACGCGCAATACGGGCCGGAGAAGATCCACAAGATCAATCCGGACACGTGGCGGCTGGAAGTCTCAGGCCTGGTCACCGACAAAACGCCTTGGACGCTCGAACGCCTCAAGACGCTGCCGCAGCGCGCCGACGTCACGCGCCACTGCTGCGTCGAAGGCTGGAGCATGATCGGCAAGTGGGGCGGCGTGCCGCTGCGCACGTTCCTGGAAAAGATCGGCGCCGACACCAGCGCGAAATACGTCGCGTTCCGCTGCGACGATCCGATCAACTACACCGGCTCGATCGACATGGCCTCGGCGCGCCACCCGCAGACCATCATGGCGCTCACCTACGCCGACAAGCCGCTCGAGGCGATCTTCGGCGCGCCGATGCGCATGAAGATCCCGGTGAAGCTCGGCTTCAAGCAGCCGAAATTCGTCTCCTCGATCCACGTGTCGAACGATTACTCCGGCGGCTACTGGGAGGGATACGGCTACAACTGGTTTGGCGGCCTCTGAGGGCGGCGGACCGCAATCAGGCTGTGTCGCGCTAGAGTCGCGCGGCGCGCTTGCCATGCGCGTAGCGCAGGCCTTGCGTGCCAACGGAACAAGCGCTCGCTCCGACACGTTTGATGGCCAGAACAAGAATATCGGGAGGCGGCCATGCCCACGGCCTCCAGGACGCATCTGCACACCGATCCGCCCAAACTGCCGGAACTGTACGGCGCGGTGGCGATTGCCTGTGTATTCGCCATCGCGATCGGGCTTTTCCTCATGATGATCGCGAGCCCGGCGTCGGATGGCGCCGCAAAGGCGAGCTTTGGGGTGCTCGATCTGGCAAACCAGTAACGCGCTTCCCAGCACTCACCGCATAGCGATCATGAACAACCGCGGAAACGACAGCAGCACGGTGCCGTCCGCGAGCGCCGGATAAGCTTTCTCGATGCCGGCCTGATACTGCGCCAGAAAGGCCGCCTGCTCGCCCTTATCGAGGAGCGCGAGAAACGGTCGCAGCGCCGCGCCCTTGAACCATTCCACGACCGCGGCGGGCCCCGCGAGCACGTGATAGTAGGTCGTGCGCCAGATATCGACCTTGGCGCCAGCGTCGCGCAACACGCCATAGTACCAATCGGCGCCGTGCCGCGTGATCCTTGCCTTGGCGGGCCCCGCGACCTTCTCGGCCCAACGCGCGTCGGCCGCCGTCTCGCGGATCAGGCGATGCGTCGGCTGATCCAAATTGTCGGGCACCTGCACGGCGAGGCTGCCGCCCGGCGCAAGCTTGGCGACGAGCTTCGGCAGCAGCGCGGCGTGATCCGGCAGCCATTGAAGTACGGCGTTGCTCAAGATGACTTCGAAGGGACCGGGGTCCTGCCACGCCGCGATGTCGGCGATCTCGAAGCGAACGGCGGGAAGCCGCTTGCGCGCCGCCTCGATCATCTCGGGCGATGAGTCCATGCCGACGACGGTCGCGTCCGGAAAGCGCTGTTGCAGGAGTTCCGTCGAGTTGCCGGGCCCGCATCCGATATCGGCGGCGGTCTTGACCTCGATTGTTGGAACATGAGCGAGCAGATCGCGCACCGGCCGGCTGCGTTCGTCCTCGAACTTCACATATTGGGCGGCGGACCAGCTCATCGACACCTCGACACTTATCGCGCGACCGCATGGACCGAACGCCGCTTTTCTGGTGCGGGCGGCCGGACTCGAACCGGCACGGGATCGCTCCCGAGGGATTTTAAGTCGCGTACAGGGGCGTTGTATACCTCTACATGGCTTCTCAAATGATGCAAGAAGTCACTGTGGCACTTGCGTTTTCTACATCGCAGCCGTACATGCCGTTTCATGGCACCAACCCCAACCAGTGAGCCTAGGCGGAGCCTAAGCGACGCAACCGTGCGCTCGCTCGCGCCTCCTGCGAGTGGCCAGAAATTGTACCCGGACGCTTCGCTTCCCGGCTTCGGGTGCCGCGTAAGCCAGGGCGGCGCGAAGACATTCGTAGTCGTCCTCGGACGCGATCGGCGGAAGGTGACCATCGGCAGATATCCTGTTTTGTCGCTAGCGACGGCGCGCACGGAAGCGAAGCGAATGCTCGCTGAATTTACGCTCGGTAGGGCGAGGCCGAAGGCGATCTCATACAAGGAAGCCGTCGAACTGTATCTGGAGGACAAGCGGCAGGCGAAGCGGCCATCGACAGTGGCGGGCTACAAGCTTCTCCTGGCGCGGCTGAACTTCAAAGGTGCGCTGGCCGACATCACGTATGATGACGCGGCGCGCAAGCTGGGGAAATTCACGACCGCCGGGATGCGCAGCCACATCCTCGTGGCGGCACGGGCGTTCTTCAACTGGTGCATCAAGCGCCGCTACATCTCCGAAAATCCGTTCGCCGGTCTGGAGAAGCCCGCGACGCCCCCGCGCACGCGGGTGCTGTCCGATAGCGAGCTGTCGAGGATATGGCGCGCGACCGCGGAGCCGACCGGCTTCAATCGCATCGTCCGGCTGTCGTTGCTGACCGGGCAGCGGCGCGGGGAAGCCGCCCAACTCCGCGCGGAATATGTCGCAGGGGCCGTATGCACGTTTCCCGCGGCGATTACGAAAAACGGCCGGGAGCATTCCTTCCCGCTCGCGCCGATGGCGCTGGAACTGGTGGGCTCGTGCCGGACGAACGCCATATATATCCTGACCGGCACCGAAAAGCCGTTCAACAACTACGGCGCGGCTAAGGCCGCGCTCGACAAAGCGAGCGGCGTAACAGGGTGGACGCTGCACGATCTGCGCCGGAGCGTCGCGACCAAGATGGCGGGAGACCTCGGCATCGCACCGCACGTGATCGAGCGAATTCTCAACCACATTACCGGCACGCTGTCGCCGCTGGCGCGGGTCTACAACCGCGCGACTTTTCACAAGGAAATGGCGGAAGCGCTGACTGCGTGGGAAACCCGCCTCGCTGCCCTCATAGCGGCATAGAGCGGTATGTGCATCTTGCGCGAGTTTTCGCTTTGGGCGTATCCTAAGGTTGCCTGCTAGCTGGTCAACCCGGCTGCGGTCATGACGGCAGCCCCGAAAGGGAGCTTTCGTTCATGACAACGCTGACAAGACTGCTGGTGAATAGGAAACAGCTTCGCGACCTGGGAATCTGCATTTGCTCGACACACGTGGACCGTCTGGAACGCGCCGGTAAGTTTCCGAAGCGGATCAAGCTTGGTACTTATCGCGAGTCTCGGGTGGTTTGGCGGTACGAGGACGTGCTGGCCTGGATCGAGGAGCGTGCCAAACAGACTTCGCCGTTGAAAGACGACGACGTTTCCTAAAGGGCAGGTGGCCGGAGGTCCAACTTCGGCCGCCTCTTTCATGCCCAGCATGAGAACGCTATGGCCTATGAACCGCCGAAAACGGCCTTGCATCATCTCAAGATGGCGAAGGCCTATCTCGACGAAGCCGAAGCGACCGGCAAAGATGAACAACATTCCAGTCGCATAACAAGCGAGGCACAGGTCAAATCTCTTTCTAAAGCGGCCACACGCTCGTTCAGATCGGAGTTCTCAGTCATCGAAAATGTGGAGTCACTACTATAACAAAGTTCAGTCTGCTTTACTTTTGCGTCGGCGCAGCCTGGGTCTTTGCCGTCGGTGAAGGCTTGGGATTGGTCCCTGCGATATGGTACGGCAACGAACCTGACTCCACTGTCGTTTTCGGTGCCGTTTGCGGGGTCATGGTCGCTATCACAGTCACGGCATTTGTCGGCTGGTTTGCGTGGAAGTACCCAAACCTGTCACTTGTTCTCCCTACGACGAGGCTGACGACGTTCGCTCAGACGCTGCTCAGTTGGCTGCTTTACGGTTGCGTCGGCGTAGCCTGGGTCGCTGCCGGCTTGGCGATATGGGACGGCAACAAAGCTGCCTCCACTGCCGTTTTCGTTGCCCTTGGCGCGGTCATGGTCGCCACATTCACTACAGCTGTCGGTTGGTTTGCGTGGAAGCAACGAAACTGACGGCTACTGGCCCGGGTTCCGGGCCTCGCTGCTGGATTTTGGCAGGGACCCTGATGTCTGCCGTTGGCCCTGAGCGTCGTTTCGCTGCGGTGCAATGATTCGTCGGCTATTGGGGGCAGAGCGGACTCTTGTCTTCCCCAACCTGCGCACGGTGGGGATAACTGGCGAGGCGTGGAACGAGCCGTGGTATCGTCACTGTAATGAATGACGACCTGTCGCGACCTGTCGCGACAAGCCCCGACAGCGAGTTCACCCTTACGATTGAGGATGCTCTTGACCGCTATGCCCGCGCCGGACTCCCCCGCACACCACGCAGCGTGCAGCGCTATTGCGCCAAAAATCACTTGGAATGCCGTCGCATCGAAACTCAATTCGGAGAGAAATATCTGATCTCACCGGCCTCGGTCGATAAGCACATCGCCTACATTGAAGAGGTGCGACCTGTCGCGACAGGTCCCGGCATGCCGCGACAAGTCGCGACCGATGCCGCGCGAGAAAAACAGGACGACGAACCGCGGCAGGAAGGGCCGACAAGCCCCGACCTGTCGCGACAGGTTGCGACACAATATGTTGAACGTCTCGAAGGCGAGAACGAATTTTTGCGGCAACAAATCGGCGTCAAGGACGACCAGATAAAAGACCTGACAGAGCGCGCACGCGAGACCAATCATCTCATCGCCGGACTACAGAAAATGCTCACGCCGCTACTTGGCCGGTCAGAACAGCCGCCAGCCGAGCCACACACGCCGCGCTAAGCGTTTAAGTCGGTCTATCCAAGGCAGCAGTGACCCCAGGAGCGCATCGGCTATTATTGCAAAGAACCCGATTCGGTGGCGATCCATTTTCCTCGTGGGAGCCCAAGGAGACGAGCAAGGATGGCGGCGGCAAGGGCGTTGCGGTCTGCACCCAGCTGATCCAGTCCGGCCGCTGGAAAGGACTCGAACTCGCGGCTCTATAGCAATCGCGCGCTCGCCTACATCAAGGCCGAGAAACTGGATCAGGCGTTGGCGGACGCCGATCGCGCGATCCGGATTAGCCCCGACTATGTGTTCGCCTACGACAATCGCGGCGAGATCAAGCGCATGCGCGGCGACTACGATTCGGCCGTCGCCGACTTCAACACGGCGATTCGGCTCGATCCCGAATTCCTCTCCGCCTATCTCGATCGCGGCTCGACCTTCAAGGAGATGGGAAACCGCAAAAGCGCGCGCGCCGATTTCCAGACCGTGCTCGACATGAAGGGCAAGGGCCGCGCGGTCGACGGGTGGGCGAAGAAGCGCGCGCAGGAACTGCTCGACGAATTGGGAAGCGGCGACTAGGCGGCTTCAGGCGCGGTGCTGCACAGAAGTTGCGGGCCTCCTGTGTGTACCGAAAATTCGATTCGGCATAGAAGGAACGCGCGGAGCGGGCGCGGTCGATGCTCGGCGAAGTCCCGATCACGATCTCGGGCTGTCCATAAGAAAACGCGTGTGCAAGCTTTCCGCCACTGTTCTTGTCGCAACGGCTCGCGACATGTCGCGGCCTACCTCGACCAGCAACGAATGCCATACAAAATCAACGTCAGTGTCCGTTCTCAAAGGAACCCACCAAGAACGGGGATAAGAAGGGGATAGCGCATTGCGCACGGCGTATAATGTATCGAATGGAATCCGCCAAGAGCGCCACATCGCCGACATTCTGAGAGAGCGCAACATCGAAATCATCGGCGCCGATCTTGCGACGCGGCACGGCTTCACCCAAGTTCCGAATTTCATTCTTACAAAGAAGGATATCTCAGTCGGCGCGAAGCTCGCGTACGCAATGCTTCTCAAATACGCATGGGCCAACGACGCATGCTTTCCTGGCCAGATCACACTCGCAGAAGATATGGGCGCAGCAGAACGCAGCGTCCGTATCTATCTCAAGGAGCTTGAAACGGCAGAGCTATTGGAGATCAAACAGAGAGGGCTTGGAAAGACCAACCTTTACCGGCTCCATCTCACGATCAAGAGTAAAGCCGCTCGCCGGCACTGACCGGCAAATATTGCCGTTCAGGAACGGCAAGCACGTCCGGTCCAGAGCGGCAAGATTCGCCGCTCACTCTATATAAGAATATGTATCTAAGAATACTCATATAAATAATACTGAGTAGGGAATGCATTTTACAAATAAGAAAACTGGACTCAAGCCCTCCGCAAAACCGGTCGATTACCAAGATCGAATCTGACAACATAAGAGGTACAACAGGGGTACGCCTGACTTGTACCATCACCAAACCAAAACGTTCTTTTTGGTCCTTACAATACGCCCCCGCTTTGTCGGGCGAGCCGCCCGACCCCGCGCCGCCACTTTGCCTATAATAGCTGTTCACAATTATGCATCTGGCAAAGCTGGCGGCC
>PLJS01000107.1:0-1009 GCA_003140315.1 Hyphomicrobiales bacterium | reverse complement strand
AGCCAAAAGCGGAAATGCTGTTGCACTGCCATAAGCTGCGGCGTGGGCCAGGAAGAGACTCATGCAGCGCACAAAAGTCGAGCGTTCATCGGTAGGATCGCGCCGCGGGCGTGGGTCGAGGCGGCGTAGCCTCATGTGCCGGGTCTGCACAGCGGCACGCAGTGCCGCTGTGCAGACCCGGGAGCCCGGTTTTCGGAAATGAAGTAACCGGAGTCTGTGCTCAGCGCGAGGTGCAGGTCCAACCGACAGGTCTGCAGCCTTGCGAGTTCTGCTGGCAATAGCGCATCGCGGTCTCTTCCGCCTCGCCGCGACTGTCCGCCCAACCAGTGCCGTAGCCGCGGTCCGAGCCCGCGGCGACCGCACCGCAGGCGTTCTTGAACCACACCACAACCTGACAGCCCGGGCCGCATTCCTGCAGCGCGTGCTCCTCGGCCTCGTCACGCGATCCGTAGTCGTACGAGTAACCGATCGCTCCGCTTCCGGTCGAATAGGCGATCGCGCCGAAATTGTCGGCCGCAGCCTGCGTTGCCGACGCTGCGAGCGCTGTCGCCGCCACTACACCTAAAACAAGCAATCGCATGTCCATCCCCTTTGCGACGGCCAAACCGTCCGCTCGGCTCTGCGCCCCGAAAGGACGTTACGATCCGAGCGCCGCGAAGGCAACGCATGCGCGCGCCGCGCAGCCGATCGGACGGGTCCTCCTATAACACCGGGATGTGCTTATGGTGTAATCCGCCGTCGCCGGTCCCGGAGGCTCGGCGCACACAACAGGCAGCAACGCCGTCGTTCTCGCTGCCTCTCCCACACTCACCGGCAAAATCACGCTCGCCGCAGCATTCCAATGATATGAAAAAACTCCGCAAAGAAAACGCATCAGACATCCTCGTTGAATTGCACGCTAAGAATTGCGGCCTGAATTCTCGCGCGCCCTCTGCCGCGCCCCTCAAGGCAACCTCTTCGAGGCGGCCAACCGGCCGACCTTGACGGGCGCTGCCGGCGCGCACGCGCA
>PLJS01000030.1 GCA_003140315.1 Hyphomicrobiales bacterium | reverse complement strand
CCGCAACCCCGGCCAGCTCCGACCGCGCGAAAGCAACCAGCCGAACTCGCCGCTCAAAGGGGTCCCTTTTGGATGCCGATCCGGGGTCCCGATCCAACGCCGATTGACACTGACGGCGCCCGCTGAGCATCCACGACACCCTGAACTTCGTGTGTGGTCAGCGTGTCGAGCTTGCGCTTGTCAAACTTGCCGAGCTTCTTGAGCAGCCGCTCGGCCTCGGAGCGCGACCGCGGCCGGTAGTCGGAACAATGCGTCGAGAGGAAGAGCTGTTTCGCCTCGCCTAGCGCGATATCTGCGCCCGTAAGGGTCTCTGCCGCGGCTTTGACGCCCATCGCCTTCAGGCGCGCTGTCGCGAGTGCCAGAGCCGGATAGCGACCAATCTTGACCCGGCTGTTGTTCTTCTTGACCAAAAATGTCTTGGCGTTTTTCCCGATGCGCACGCCGAAGGTCGGGAGCTTGGCATCCCAATATTCGCCGGGTCGCAGTGAGCGGAGCGACAGGTCGGTGAGGCTTATCGTAGGCACTCTCGCTCTCCGTTTTGGCACGAATTTGGCACGGAAATCACGCGCGCTGCGGTGGGGAACGGCGGGAAAGGAATTGAAGCCAAAATGAAAGAAAGTCAATAGACAAGGGCACTTCTGAGGTGTCGGCGAGGCACCGTGAGGCACGGTGAAGAACCCCAAAAGAAGCTTAGAAGGCTGCTGCTCTATCCAGCTGAGCTACGGGGCCGTCTGCCGAAAAGTGCCGCCGATTTGGGCCGGCAGGCAAGCCGGCCTGCGCGCTTTCGTTAATGCGTCCAGGCGCCACGCCGGCCGTATGCGAAGTTGTCGGAGTAGGAGATCGTCCGCCGCGCAGTCTCCTTGGCTTCCGCGACCTGGTACGGAACGCCGTTCCGCTCGCAATAGGCGATCGCCTCTTCCTTGGTGTCAAAGCTCAGTCTGAGTTGTGCACGCATGTCGCCAGACGAGGTCCAGCCCATCAGCGGCTCGACCGCGCGCGGCTGCTCCGGCTCGTAGTCGAGCACCCAGTCGTGGGTCTTGGCCGTGCCGGACTGCATCGCGGTCTTCGCCGGCTTGTAGATGCGTGCCACCATCGCTCGTCTCAATGTTCGTCAGGCTCGGCAAGTGGTCGGGGCGGCAGGATTCGAACCTGCGACCCTCTGCTCCCAAAGCAGATGCGCTACCGGGCTGCGCTACGCCCCGCCTCGCGCCGAGCGGCCAGCCGTCGATACACGGTTCATTTGGAGCCAGCAAGTTATCGGAAAACGCCGCAGGAGCGACGTCGTCGCTTAATGCGCCTGTGGTCCGTCGGGACGCACTTCGGCAGCCATCATGCCTTTCGGTCCGGGCCCGAAACGGACCAGCACCGTTTGGCCGGGGCGCAGTTCGGTGATGCCGAAGCGGCGCAGCGTCTCCATGTGGACGAAGATATCCTCCGTCCCCTCGCCTCGCGTGAGAAATCCGAAGCCGCGCAGCCGGTTGAACCATTTCACGACGGCGCGCTCGAGCCCGCTGGTCGGCGTCACCTGAACGTGCGTGCGCGCAGGCGGCATCTCCGCCGGATGAACGGCGGTGGACTCGTCCATCGACAGGATGCGGAACGCCTGCAGCCCCTTCGGCCCCTGCAGCACCTCGCAGACCACGCGCGCGCCCTCGCAGGCAGTCTGATAACCGTCGCGCCGCAGGCAGGTCACGTGGAGGAGGATGTCCGGCAGGCCGTTGTCCGGAATGATGAAGCCGTAGCCCTTTGAAACGTCAAACCATTTGATCGCGCCCGTGAGCTCTATCACGCTCACCGCGGTCTCGTCGCCGATATCCACGATCGGCTCGGGTCCAAGCGGATAGCCTGCCCCAGACACTTTTGGCCCCATTCCGTCCGACGCCATGACGCCGCACGCCGCCGCTAAGCTGGCGCCTCTGCGATCGGGCGCTTCATCGAATCGCACTGCAATCAACATAACATCGCAGCGCGGCGCGCCTAGCCCCATTCACCAAAATACCAAGTGGGCTGTGGCCAATTGTGCACAACTAAACGCGAGCGCCCGCGCGAGCGGCGTCACGCGGTGATGAAAGGCTCGAGCACCGCGCCGATGTCCTCGCGCACGACGAGGTCGGCCATGTCGTCGAAATCGGTCGGTTCGCGATTGATGATGACGAGGCGCGCGCCATTGCGCTTCGCCATCAGCGGAAAACCGGCCGCCGGCCACACCACCAGCGACGAACCGATCGCCAGGAACAGATCGCACGCGCGCGTCATCTCCTCGGCGCGGCGCATCGGGCCTTCCGGCATCGCCTGCCCGAACGAGACGGTGGCCGTCTTGATGTGGCCGCCGCAGGATGGACACGACGGCGCGCGGCCGCCTTCGGCATCGAAGCGCTGCTTGACCCAGGGCAACTCGTAGCGCGCCGCACAATCGAGGCAGAGCGCATACGTGGTATTGCCGTGGAGCTCGACGACATGGTCCGGCGCGACGCCGGACGCCTGATGCAGGTTGTCGATGTTCTGCGTGACGACGCCCGGAGACCGCCCGGTGCGATAAAGGCTTGCAAGAGCGCGGTGCCCGCGCCCCGGCGTGGCGCGGCCGAATTCGGCCTCCATAGCGAAGCGCCGGCGCCAGGATTCATCGCGCGCCGCCTGGCTGGCGATGAAATCGGAGAAATCGATCGGCCGCATCTTGGTCCAGATGCCGCCGGGCGAGCGGAAGTCGGGGATGCCGCACTCGGTCGAGATGCCGGCGCCGGTGAATGACACCACGACCTCGCTGGCGTCGAACAGGTCGCGCAGGCGCGCGACGGCGGTCTTCACGTCGGGCGCAACCGTGTCGTGCGAGCGGGTCATATGAGGTCCGGGAGTCAAGCGGTACGAAATATCTGCACACGCGGTGGAACAATTGCAATTCCCGGCGGCCTGGCAAGGCTTGGTTCAGCAACCGTGCGCTTCTTGTCCGCAGCCACTTCCCAAACAGAGCTACAATCGGGCATGCTGCGCCCCTCGCTTCCATCTCATGAGGGCTCACGTGCTCAAACGGATCGTATTGACACTGCTGTGCATGTTGCCATCGATTGTCGCTCATGGCGCCGATGTCCAGATGGGCACCGTCACCCTGAAGCTCACGCTCCCGGCCGGCCAATGCGACTTCGACCCAAGCCAGGCAGCCGACAAACGCATCATCGACGCATCGACGGCGGCGGCGCCCGGCAACGACATGCTTGAAATGAGCGCGGACTGTGCCGAATTGCGCGACTGGCGTGCGGGGCGCCGCCCGTTGCTGGAACACATGACGCAGTACCAGACGCTGCGAACGGTTCGCACTGCACCGTTCACCACGGCCGATGCGTCCGCCGCATGCGCTCAGATGCGCGCCAAAGGCGATCAGGTGAACGCCGACTTGCTCCCCTCCATCAAGGAGAATGTGAGCAAGGCCATGAAGGACGTTCAGCTTCAGGGCCAAACCTTCCTCGGCGTCGCGGGGGAAGATAGCAACGGCTGCTACGTCACGTTCCTGCAGAAGTTCAAAGCCGAAACCGGCAAGAACATCACCCAGTTGAACATGTTCTTCATGGGCTCGATCAAGGACCGGCTACTCTACGTCTATCTGATCACACCCTACGTCGACGATTCGACTCTCGGGCAGTTGCTGGCGCTCCAGAAGGCCAACACGGCGGCCTTGAAAGCAGCCAACGGGCTCTGACACGCGTTTGGCGACGCGAGCCACGATCGCGCAAGGAAGACCAGCATGAAATACCTGCACACCATGTTGCGCGTGCGCGATCTCGACGCCGCACTGCATTTCTACGTCGACCTTCTCGGCATGAAGGAAGCGCGCCGCCGCGTCGACGATAAGAACAAGTACACGCTCGTGTTCCTCTACGCGCCGCAGGACGAGGCGGTGGTGAAGGCGAGCATGGAGAAGACCGGCCGCGACCAGCCGATGGTCGAGCTCACCTATAATTGGGACACCGAGGACTACGGCGAGGCGCGCTATTTCGGCCACCTCGCCTTCGAGGTCGACGACATCTTCGCGTATTGCGAGACACTGATGCAGGGCGGCGTCGTCATCAACCGGCCGCCGCGCGACGGCAACATGGCGTTCGTGCGCTCGCCCGACAAGCACTCGATCGAAATCTTGCAGAAGGGCAAGCCGCTCCCGCCGAAGGAGCCGTGGGCCTCGATGAAGAACACCGGACACTGGTAGTGCGGCGGGCCAGAGGGCGGTAAGCGCTTGACCGACGAAGCCCGTCTGGCGGGCGAAGGCGGTTGCCGGTCCCGGGAAAGCTCTCTATACCTCCCCGCGCTTCACGCGACTCTCGCGTTGCGCCCTTCGTCTAGTGGCCTAGGACACCGCCCTTTCACGGCGGTAACAGGGGTTCGAGTCCCCTAGGGCGCGCCAATCATTTCAAAGGCTTAGAGAGATCCGCTCGTTCCGCGATAGTGACTTCTTCAAAATTTCTTCAACGCGATTTCCGCATTTCGGTCAAAGCAAACGTTGCCTTGTCCGGTTCTTTGCTGCGCTCGTTCGAAGGCAGCACCAGTAGACGCGGTGACCGCTCTGACTGCCACCTCAAAGCGGAGGCGTGCTAGCGCCATCGTTGCCGCCACCAGGCTGACCGATGTATGGCTCTGCCTTCCGAGTGGGCAAACGTCCCTTCGATCACCGATCCAGCGGTCAACCTACAAGAGGAATTCAATGCGAGGCCTGTACTTCGATGAAATGAAGATCGGAGGCGCTTACAAATCGGGGGGCCTGACGATCACTGAGGAATCGATCATCGACTTCGGTCTCAAGTATGATCCGCAATACTTCCACATCGATCGGGAGGCCGCGAAGAAGTCAATTTTCAAGGAACTCGTCGCCAGCGGCTTTCAGATTTATGCCCTGAGCTTCAGGCTGATCTACGACTCTGGGTTCTTGCTGCACAATCTCGGCGGCAACGCCGCCGACGAGCTGCGCTGGCATAAGACGGTTAAGGGGGGAGACACCCTGTCGGTCAACATGGAAGTTGCAGAGCTGCGGCCGTTAGCGTCCCGCCCGGATCGCGGCATGGTGCGCATGAAGAACACGGTGGTCAATCAACTCGATGAACCTGTGCTGACCTATCTGATGGTGCACTTCTTCAAGCGGAAGCCGGAGGCGCCGGCCGGATAGAAGCAGCAACTTCCCGTATTGCGGGAGGCTACGGCCCCGCTCGCAGACGAAACCTCTGGATCTTGCCTGTAGCGGTTTTTGGCAGATCCGGCATGAACTCGATCCAGCGCGGAGCCATAAAATTTGCGATGCGGGTTTTCGCAAATTGGATCAGCTCGCTCTCCAGCTCGGGATGGGCCGTGCTGTTCTGACGTAGGACTACGTAGGCTTTCGGCTTTGTGAGTTTATTTTCGTCTACCGCGCCTACGACGGCGGCCTCCAGCACGGAGGGATGGCTCATCAGCGCGGCCTCGACCTCCGCTGGGGACACCCACATGCCGCCCACGCGCAGCATGTCGTCGCGCCGGCCCGCGAAGTAGAAGTAGCCGTTCTGATCCATCGATCCACTGTCGCCGCTATAGAACCAGCCGTCCCGCATGCATTCGGCGGTCTTTTCTGGCTTATTCCAGTAGTAGGTGGCGACGCTCTCGCCGCGGATCGCGATCTCACCCAGTTCGCCCGGCGGCACGTCCTTTCCGGAGGAATCCCGAATCGCCGCTTCGTAACCGGGAACGACGCGGCCAAGTGAGCCAAGCTTGATGTGGCCGATCCGGTTCGAGATGTAGATGTGCAGCACCTCGCTGGAGCCAATGCCCTCGATCAACTCGTGGCCAGTCAGTTTCTTCCAGCGATCGAACAGCGCGTCGGCGAGCGGCTCGCCGCCGCAGACGCAGGCGCGCAACGAGCTCAGGTCCGCGGGCGTTCCATTCTCCATCGCGGCCGCCTGAGCCACCAGCATGGTCGGCACCGTGAAATAGATCGACGGCTTCTCGGCTGACATCACGGCCAACGAATTCTCGGCGTTCGCGCGCTCCTCAAGCAGAATGACGCTCGCACCCGCCCACAAGGGAAATCCGAGCGAGTTGTTGATGCCGTACGCGAAGAAGAGCTTGCCTACGGAAAAGATGACGTCGTTCTCGTTGAGACCGAGAATGCCTTCGGCATACATCACCGCGGCGTAAATCAGATCCTTGTGCTGATGTACGGCTGCCTTGGGTTTGCCGGTCGAGCCAGACGAATAGAGCCAGAAGCATTCGGATTTCGCCGTTGTCGGCTCGACGGTCAACAAGGCATCCGCCGACTTCAGCACGTCGTCGAGCGCCAGCCACCCTTGGGAGGGGTTGGCGGTGGCAATCACATGCTCGACCTTGACCTCGGGATCCTTGAGAGCCTCCGTCAGTTCCGCAAAGACCACCGGCGACGCAACGACGACACGCGCGGCGGATTCTCCGAGCATGTAGGCGTAGTCGGCGCGCCTGAGATAAGTGCTTGCGAGCACCGCGACCGCGCCAAGACGGATCGTGCCAAGAAAAGCGAAGTAGAACGCCGGCGAGTCCGTCACAAGAAGGAGAACACGGTCGCCCCTACGCACGCCGAGGCCGTGCAAAACATTCGCCATGCGGTTGGTGCCGTCGGCGAGATCCGCATAGGTCATGTTGCCACGGTTGGTCTTGGCCATGACCTTAGCGCCACGGCCGAGTGTCAGATGCCGGTCCACCAGCGTGATTGATGCGTTGAACGCCGAGCCGAAAGAAAGCTCCGGCACGGGCTTCGAACGATCGACAACGACCTCATGCGGCTGCATTTCATCCCCCGTGATAGCGGCGTTATTCGCCTTCGAGATTCTTAGAAGTCCGCAAGAAGCCTGCCGAAGCCTTGGATTTTGTCGTCGATCTTGTTGTCGCGCAGCGCGTACCAATAAGTCGCGGTGTTCACCGCGATCACAGGCTTTCCGAGCCAGCGCTCGGCTTCGCCCGCGAGCTTTGCCATGGGCAGGTTCGCGCCGAACTGCACGATGGCCTCGACATCTGGCCCGTTCACCTCGTGCAAAGCGCTGCGGAGTTGGTCTTCGGTCGTGTGTGCGATGAGGACCGGGCCCTTGCACGAGAGATGTTTCGTGCGCAACAGATTGTATCCAATTGCCTTCACAAAGCTCTGGATCGGCTTTTCGGCGATTGGGAAATACGGCGTGATGATCGCGATGTTCTTCTTCACGCCATAGCGCCGAAGCGCGGCCGGCAATGCATCCGAAGCCTGCGTAAATCCGATCGACCCACATTTTGCCCGGATGCGCTTGGCCACGGCCTCGCCCGGATTGTCGCCGCTGTCCCAGATGCTTTCGGCCGAAATCCCAAGGATCAGGTGATCGGGCTTGCATGACATCACGCGCATCGCAGCGTCTTCGAGCGCTACGTCGATACGGCGGACCAGTTCGTCGAAATCAGCATCGTTCGCCACCGGATCGTCAGGAACGTAGATGCCTTCCATGTGATTGACGACGCCGGCGGGACGCATCGCGTCGTATTCCGGCTGCACGACCGTGTTGATCGTCGGCGTAATCACGCCGAAGACTTTTCTCCATCCCAGCGGTGTTGTCATTTGAGTGCCTTCTTGTGGACGCTTCTCGACTTGTTGGCGACAGGAAGCCTCTTGGTCCGCACGCTCGCCTCACGCCGCGTGAAGGCTACGTCAAGCGATGCGGCCGGGCAAAATTTTTCCACGCCGATGAGGGATCGATCGCGCCGAAGTTCGACAACGCTCAGTTGCGGGCATGCGCGCAATCCTACAAGCTCACATCACCGCGCTCGCGGCCCGACAGCCAGTGGGTTTTCGGGCGGCGCATCATCCCTCAACACTTCCCGCAGTGTCGACGATGCTCGGCGATGCGGCGTTGGCGACCTCCAGGATTGCCTGAACCATCCCGTTGTATGCGGTGCACCGGCAGATGTGGCCAGACAGCATGTGGCGCACGGCGTCTTCGGTGGGATGCGGGTTTTGCTCAAGGAACATGGTCGTTGAAATGAGGATTCCGGCGGTGCAGAAACCGCATTGCAGCGCATGATGCCGCGTGAAAGCACTTTGCAGCGCCGTCAGTTTTCCTTCCACGGCCAAACCTTCGACGGTCATGACGGATGCGTCGTCGATCTGGACCGCATAGACGAGGCAGGATCGTGCGATCCTGCCATCGATCGAAACCGTGCACGCGCCGCAGACCCCGTGCTCGCAACCAACATGCGTACCGAGGGCACCCAGTTCGTGGCGGATAAAGTCGACAAGCAGCATTCGGGGTTCGGCATAGCCCTCACGCGGCCGGCCGTTCAGGCGGAATGCGACGCGCGTCTTTTCGTCGGCTGCGATTCTCTTCACGAAACAGATTCCAGTTTGGGCGTGAACACGTCCATCAACGCGGCTTTCGTCAAGACAGCGGCAAGTTGCCGGCGATAGTCGCGCGAGGCGTGCAGATCCGCGGTGGGTTCGAGCGCCTTGGTGCGGGCGGATATGGCGTCGGCAAGGCCTTCGCCTGTTCGCTCGCCGCAGGCGAAAGAGACATCAAGCAATATCGGTGTGTCGGCGACGCCAGCGAAACCGAGCCTGAGGTCTTCGACAACGCCCTTGGCGACACGGGCCTTGCAGGCGACGGCGACCACCGCATAGTCGCCGGCGCGTAGCGCGAATTCCCTGAAGGCAAACCGCTCGTCATTGCGCCGCCTCGGCCAACGTATGGCCGTAACCACTTCGTCCGGCCGTCGCACCGTCCGCAACGGCGACAGAAAGAAGGAGTCAGCATTGACGACGCGCGATCGCCGGCGCGAGGCAAGTTCGATTGCGCCGCCGAGAACTGTGAGCGCCAGCGGGAGCTCCGCGCTCGGATCGGCATGAGCGATCGACCCGGCGAGCGTGCCGCGACTGCGGGTCTGGAAGTGTCCGACATGCGATAGCGCCGCGCGCAGAAGCGGAACGTCGCGCGCAATCTCCGGCGAAAGAAGCGCATCGGCTTGCCGCACCAGCGCGCCGGTCTGCACGTATTCGGCTGCGTTTTGTGTTCGCTGCAACGTTTGAACATGATTGATGTCGACGAGCAGGCGCGGCGTCACCAACCGCATGTTGAGCATGGCGCCGAGCGACAGGCCCCCGGCCAGGATACGTGCGTCCTCGCCTTCCGAGTGCAGAAGTTCGGTGAGCTCGCTTAGCTCCTGCGGTCGTGCATAGGCGAACTTCACGGGTTTCATCGCGAGAGTATCGCCTTAGCGAGCAGCCGTGCGCGGCGCCGCAGCCGCCGCAGGAGTCCTGAGGGCTTCGCCGCGATCTGTTCCTCCAGCGCGCCAAAGAACTCGCCCAAAACCACACGGACGACGCTTCCCAACAAACGGTGACCGATGCCTGCGACCTTTCCGCCAACCCTTGCTTCGTAGCGGTACGCCAGCCGCGTCCGCGCGCCGTCATCAAGCGGCGAGAGCGTCACGGTCGCGCTGCCTTGCCCGAAGCCAAGGCGTCCGCTGACGTTGGACACGAGTGTTGCTTGCCTCGGCTCGTCCTTCTCGCGAATGCGGATATCGGCGACGTACTCACCGCCGATACCGGCGATGTCGATGACAATCGTTGCGGCGAAATGATCCGGCTCCGTTTCGGCCAGATCCTTGCAGCCTGGAAGGATGCGCTGCATCGCTTCAACATCGAAGAGAAGCCGCCACACCTGTTCCGGTGGAGCGGCAAGATCGAGTTCGTCTCCACCCTTCAGCACCGTGCCGCCGTCTGCGAAGGGCAACGTAGTTTCGCGTGTCGCGCTGTCACGGGGGCCTTTGTCCGCATCGGGAGAAAGGCCGCTCAGCAAGCTCCACATGCGGTCAGGCGTGAAGGGTGGGGCAAGATCGGGAATTCCAAGCGCATCATCAAGAGCGTTTGCGATCACGGCGGGCGTCAGCATCGAACAACCGTCGCCCAGACCCTTGGCGCCGAACAGCGTGTTCGGAGATGGTGATGTCACGTGGCCGATTTCGAAAGGCGGAATCTCCACGGCGGTCGGGCACATGTAATCGACGAAGGTGGTCGACAGGAGCGTTCCGTCACGGCCGTACACGACCCGCTCAAGCATGGCTGCGCCTAGTCCGTGGGCGAAGCCGCCCCAGATCTGCCCGTCGGCGAGCTGTGGGTTGAGCAACCGTCCTGCGTCGTGGACGGTGACATACTTCAGGATGTTTACTGACCCGGTTTGCCGGTCCACCTCGACGGCGGCGAGATCGCATTGAAAGCTGTAGGTCACGGCAGACCTCAGGCGATCTTGCTCATCTACGTCCTTGCCGAGCTGCGTCATGGTAGCAGTCTCGGAGATGCCGGCGGACACGCCTTCCGGAAGACCGCCGGTGTCCCAGTGGCTCTTCGCCGCCAGCGAGCGGATGGAGACCGCCACGTTCTTTCCGCCGGAAGCGTGCGCCTTGCCGTTCCGCAGCACGACCGCTTCCGGTTCGACGTCGAGGAGAGGCGCTGCGATCCGCCTCAGCTTGGTGGCGGCTGCGCGCGCCGCCAGCCCCACCGCTCCCACCACCGTGGTGGAGAAGCGGTTGGCATAGTTGCCGGATGACACGGACCAACTGTCACGCAACGTATCGAGTTCCGTCATCACGGTCACATCGTCGGGCGATACGCCGATCTCTTCCGCGACGATCTGCGCCACGACGGTTTCGTGTCCCTGGCCGGCGGGTGCGCCGTCGATCCTCACGACGATGCCACCGAGAGCATCGATCGTGAGGCTGCTGGTCGAACTACCGCCGGATTTGGGAAGGCGTCCGGCGCGCTGTTCCCCCGTGAGCGCGAGATTGACGTACGCGAGATTGGAGCCCGCGGCTTCCACCGAGCAGGCGACACCGACGCCGAAAAGGCGTCCGGATGCGCGGGCCTCGTCGCGCATTCTGCGCATCTCATCGATGCCGAACTTCCTCAGCGCGAGATCAAGGGCGCCCTGGTAGTCTCCGCTCTCCAGCAGCCCACCGGAAATGCATTCGTACGGAAACGCTGCGGTCGGAATCAAATTGCGGCGCCGCAATTCGACCGGGTCGATGTTGAGCTCAGCTGCCGCGCGCTGCATAAGCCGCTCCAGCGGATAGCAGTACTGTGCGCCGCCATAGCCGCGGTTGAGCCCGCTCGGCATCTGATTGGTAACGACGGCCCGGTTCTCCACCGTGAAATGGCGGACATCGTAGGGACCGCTCAGCGTGGCGTGAAACCGGTAGAGGCCAGCCGGCTCGGGCGGACGCAAATACGCGCCGACATTTTCAAGTTGTTTGATTGCGATCGCCTCGAGTTTTCCCTCCTTGGTGAATGCGCCCGTCATCTCGACCACGCGGTCGCTGGCGCAGGACGAAGCGGCGAGGTGTTCCAGCCGGTCCTCGGTCCACTTGATCGGCACCCCCAGCTTGCGGCTCGCAACCGCCAGCAGCACGATGTACGGGTAGATCGCCTGCTTGATCCCGAAGCTGCCGCCGCTGGCCGGTGGCGAAATAAGCCGCACTCGGGGGCTCGGCACTTTCAAAGCCGCACACATCAGCGGGTACATCGTAAACGGCCCCTGGAAATTGGACCAAACGGTGTAACGGTCCGGCGCGGACTGGAAATGCGCGATGACGCCAAATGTCTCCATGGGCGTCGAGGCGACCCGGGGGTAGTGGGTCTTGATGGACGTGAGATGCTTCGCGGTCGCGAAGATCGTCTCGGGCTCGCCGTACCGGAACGAGCGCGAATGCACCACATTGCTCGCGAGTGCTTCATGCAACAGGGGCGCGCTCGATGCGGTGGAGTCCTCAGGGTCGACGACCGCCTGCAGCGGGCGATATTCGATTGAGATGGCGTCGAGCGCGTCCTCCGCGATGTAACGGTTGTCAGCAACGACGACCGCAACTGGTTCGCCGTAGTATCGCACCCGGTCACGCGCGCACGGGTAATACGTCATCTTCAGCCCGAAGAGGTTGGCGAGCGGTTGCGACAGCCGCGCGACATCGTCGCCTGTTACCACGCCCGTCACACCGGGCATCGCCTCGGCTGCAGACACGTCGATCTTTAGAATCTCGGCGTGACCGTGAGGGCTGCGGAGGATCGCTGCGTAACGAATGCCCTCCACCGGTGAGAGGTCATCCATGTACCGGGCGGCACCAGTCAGGAGCGCCGGATCCTCCTTGCGGGGGATGCTTCGCCCTATCCAGCTCTCCTGCGTTTCCATTGTTTGGATCACTCGAAATCCCGACGGGAGCCACAAGGCGCGCCGAGACGAGACCACGAGAATTGCACGGTCATGGCCTGCTTCCTTGGGCGCTGGCGCTTCTCGTCGTGTCTGAGCGCATCATGAAATCAATAGCAGGACATCGCGCGTCGGCAAGCAGCCATCCTGTGGCGCCTAAGATCTGGACGCAATATTGCGCCTCGTCTGCGATTGCATCGGACGAGGCACGCAATCCAATGATTCAATGATTGGTGGACGATCGCGCCGTTGCGCCACTTCTAAGCGCCATGGCGCAATTCCGATGGTTGATTCCCATCGCGGCAGAATGAACAATGGATTGAACTCGCACTCTGATGCATACCAACGGGCCGGCGCGGACGCGAGTAGCGCTGCCATCAACCAGCTGGACAACAGCGGTGCACGGAAACGGGAGGATATGCGTCATGAGCGATCGATATTCCAACAAGACGAAATCCCGCACGCGGGTGACGCGGCGGCGATTGTTGGGCTCAGGCGCAGCCGCAGGAGTGGCGATCGCCTCGAACGGCTTTGGAGTGTTCTCACCTGCGCTTGCTCAAGCGCGCGCGATCCGCGTTGGCGTGCTGGCCCCACTGTCAGGCGTGTACGCCAGCCTCGGCACGAACAAGAACAACGGCATCAAGATGTTCTTCGCCGAGAAGGGCATGAAGGTCGAGGGAAAGTCGATCGAGCTCATTATCGAGGATGACGAAGCCAAGCCACAGGAAGGGATGCGCAAGGCGCGCAAGCTCGTCGAGCAGGACGATGTTGATGTCCTGCTTGGCGTAATCAGCAGTGCGATCGGCTACGCGCTCAAAGAATACGTCGGCCGCGTCAAGAAGGTTTGGGTCACGACCGGCGCAGCGGCGGATGGCATTTTCAAGAAGGCGAACAACAATCCGTACGCCTTCCGTTCGAGCCTCAGCGTATGGCAGGCCAACAATCCAATGGGGTCGTGGCTGTCGGAGAAGGGCTATAAGCGGGTATTCGTGACCGGCGCCGACTACGCGATGGGACGCGAGGCGATCGAAGCCTTCGGCCGCGACTTCGTGCTGAAGGGCGGCACACGGGTTGGCGAGGTCTTTGCACCACTGGGAACCAGCGATTTCGCGCCGTACTTGGCGGAGATCAAGCGCGCCAATCCGGATCTCGTCTACAGCTCGCACGCTGGCAGCGATGCGGTTCGTTTCGTGCAGCAGTTTGGGGCGTTTGGTCTGAACAACTCCATCAAGCTCGCGGGTTTCGGCTATCTGGCCGAAGAGGATACCTTCGATGCGCAGGGCGCCGCGGTCCTCGGCGTCTACACAGGCCTAAACTGGGCCTACGGCATCGACACACCATCGAATAAGGCTTTCGTCGCCAACTACCGCAAGCTCTACAACTCTTCGCCGACCGTGGATTCGGTCGCCGGATATGTCGGCGCGCAAGTGGTGTGGGAGGCGTTGAGAAGCCTTGGTGGCAACGTTCCGGATCAGGATGCGCTGGGCAAAGCCATCCTCACCACCAAGATCGACACGCCACGCGGACCGGTCAGCTTCGATCCCGACACCCGAAACGTCATCCAGAACATCTACATCCGCGAAGCGGTGAAAGACGGAGCGGAGACCCACAACCGCGTGCTGGCGACCTATCCCTCGGTCCGTGATCCGGGCTGATCGCGGGAACCTCCGCTCCGCCGGAGCGGGATCAGCTGAGACGAAGGAAGCCAGCGTGCTTGAGTTTCTGACCGTGCAGAGCCTGAACGGCTTGGTCTACAGCATGGTGCTGTTTCTGTTGGCGCTCGGATTGAGTCTCACGTTCGGCTTGTTGCGCGTCGTCAATCTCGCCCACGGGGCTTTCTTCCTCATGGGCGCGTACTTTGGCACGACGGTGTGGGGGCTCACTCACAGTTTCTGGGCAGCGGTCGTTATTGCCCCGCTGGGTGCCGCGCTCATGGGCGGCCTCCTCGAGAAATTGTGGCTGCAGCGCTTCTACGTTCGCGACGAACTCGACCAGGTCATCCTCACCTTCGGCTTTGCCCTGGTCTTCTCGGACCTGATGAAAGTCCTGTGGGGAAAGGATATTCGCGGCTTCCCTACGCCGTCCGCATTTTCTGGCGCGGTCGAGATCGCGAATATCTCCTTTCCGAGCTACCGGCTTCTGTTGATTTTGGTCGGCGTCGCGCTGTTTGTCATCACGTGGCTTGCCATCGAGCGCACCCGGATCGGCGCATTGATCCGCGCGTCCGTCGCGGATCGCGTGATGGTGAGCGGCCTCGGATTCGACATTCGTCTCCTGTTCACGATCGTGTTCGCCTTCGGAACCGGGATTGCGGGCTTGGCCGGCGTCCTGGGTGCCCCAATCATGGGTATTTATCCAGGCCTTGATTTCGAAGTGCTGATCACGACGTTGATCGTTGTCGTGGTAGGCGGACTGGGCAGCATTGCCGGCGCATTCTGGGCAAGTTTGCTCATCGGAATGGCGGAAACCTTCGGCAAGGCCCTCGTTCCCGAGGTTGCGAGCTTTATCATCTTCGCTTTGATGGCCGGGGTGCTTCTGATCCGCGCGTGGGGCCGCGACGAGGAGGAGGTCGAGTGACCGCTGAGGTGATCACTCCTCGTCGCGCCGGCTCGTATCCGATTCGCATCGGGATTCCGTTCGCGGTCGTGATGCTACTCTTGGCAATCGGGCCGCTCGTCGGCCTCCCAAAGTTCCTGCAGAGTCTGGTCGTCGAGATACTGACGTTTTCTCTGCTCGCGCTGAGCCTGAACGTCCTGTTGGGATACACCGGCCTGGTGTCGCTGGGGCATGCTGCGTTTTTTGGTGTCGGCGGCTATGCACTCGGCATCATCGCGTCACGCTTTACCCCTGACATCGCGATCACTTTGCCTGCCGCAATCGCCGCGACGGTGCTTCTCGCAATTCCCGTGGGCTGGCTGTCGATCCGGTTGTCCGGCTTCTATTTTCTGATGATCACTTTCGCTTTCGCCCAGATGGTGTTCGTCGCGGCGTTTCGATGGAAGCGTCTCACGGGCGGCTCCGATGGGCTCATCATTCCGGCGCCGACGCTGTTTGGCGTACCCGTCCTGCAAGGTAGCCAGCAATTCTATTTCTTTACATTGGCGGTCTTCGCAATCTGCTGCGTGGCGATGTTCGCGGTCGTCCATTCGCAATTCGGGCGCACCCTCGTCGGGATCCGGGAGAATACCGCGCGGATGCGTGCGATCGGGTACAACGTGCGGCGCTACAAGCTGGCTGCGTTCCTCATCGGCGCGGCATTTTCCGGCGTTGCAGGAGTTCTCAACGCGCTATTCAATCTTTTCATCGCGCCGGAGTCGGCGCACTGGACGCAATCCGCGCTCGTGCTCGTCATGGTGTTGATCGGTGGCGCCGGATTCTTCGTAGGACCCATCGTCGGCACCGCGATCGTGATCGCGTTGCAGTACTGGCTCAGCTCGTACACGGAGTACTGGGGACTCGTCCTCGGCCTCCTGTTCATCGTGCTGATCAGCGGCGCACGCGAAGGCGTCACCGGGCTGCTTGTGCAGATTTATCGCCGTTCTCACAGGGCGACGCCATGACAGCCATCCGCGTGGATGATCTGTCAAAATCCTATGGTCACTTTAGCGCGCTCGCCAGTGTCAATCTGACGGTCGAGCCGGGGGAGCGGCGCGCCGTCATAGGACCGAACGGGGCCGGCAAATCCACGCTCTTTAATATCATCGCCGGACAACGCCTGCCGACATCGGGCGACATCTATGTCTACGGCACGAAGACCACCGGCCTGAGACCCGACGCGATGTGGACTCATGGCTTGAGCCGTACGTTCCAACGCAATCAGTTGTTCAAGAATCTAACCGTCTGGGAGAATGTAGAGCTAGCCTGCGCCGCGCGATATCGTGGTTGGGCCGGCTTCGCGGCACGACGATCAAACGTCAGCGCACTGGAGCGCGACATCGTGGACGTGCTTGAGCAGGTCAAGCTGGCACATATCTCGTCGGCTCAGGTCACCAACCTTGCGTATGGGGCGCAGCGTCAGCTCGAGGTGGCGCTCGCACTGGCCGGAAAACCGAAGATTCTTCTGCTGGACGAACCGACTGCCGGCATGTCCCCGGCCGAGACCGAGGCGATGCTGTCGATGCTGTCACGCCTTCCGCGGGACATCACCATGCTCATCGTCGAGCACGACATGGATGTCGTGTTCTCGATTGCGGATGCCATCACGGTACTCAATCTTGGAGAGGTCCTCGCCGACGGCTCACGGGACGAGATCCGGGCAAACGAAGATGTTGGCGCGGTCTACATGGGGCGACAGCGGAGGGAGGCCTGATGGAACAGCCGATCATCTCGCTCCGTGACGTCAACACCTACTACGGTGAAAGCCATATCCTGCAATCGGTCTCCCTCGACGTATTTCGAGGCGAAGTGGTCAGCCTGCTTGGCCGCAACGGAGTTGGAAAAACCACAACCCTTCAGACCATCCTTGGTGTCCCGAGCCCCCGCAGTGGCGAAATTCGATTCAAGGGGGAAATCATCTCGGGGATCAAGACGTCGGATATCGTGCGTCGCGGGCTCGGCTGGGTGCCGCAAGGCCACCGGATATTTCCGACATTGAGCGTGTCGGAGAACCTAACACTCGCGGCGTCGCGCGCCCGACCAGGGTCCTGGACGCTTCCCAAGATATACGACTACTTTCCGCGCCTGCAGGAACGCCGCAATGCACGCGGTGATGCGCTGTCCGGAGGCGAGCAGCAAATGCTCGCCATCGCTCGTGCGCTCGTCCAAAATCCCGACATGTTCCTGATGGACGAACCGTCCGAGGGCCTCAGTCCGCGCCTCGTGCAGGAGGTCGGAGACCTCATCAAGGATCTCAATCGGCAGGGCGTTTCGATCTTGCTGGTGGAGCAGAATCTCCATTTTGCCCTCGATATGGCTGACCGCGTGCTGATCATGAACAAGGGCGCGATTGTCTTTCAGGGAAAGCCCGAACAGATCAGAACCAACCCCTTACTTTGTGGGCAGCTTCTCGGTGTCAGCATGGGCAAGGAACCGCGATCCGGCTTGGTGAATTGACGCCAACGCTGCAACGGCACCTCATCCAGCGCGGAAGTCGCGCGGAATGCACGCTGGTGATCGCGATCTCCGCTTGCGCCTCGTGTGATGGCGCCGGCTGAAGCCGCACATAAGCAGACCACATGAACGTCGATGTGGATCGGCAATGCCGCGGGCACCCCTCGCCTACGCTGTAAGCCCGCCAACGATGCCACGGCGGCAAAAGGGGTTCATCGTCACATTGGCGATCTGTCCGCGATTCAGGATCTTTCACGGCGGTAACAGGGGTTCGAGTCCCCTAGGGCGCACCAATCATTTCAATGGCTTAGACGATTTCCCTCTCAATATCGCCCCTTCTTCTCCAACTTTTCTCCGACTCACACCCTCGAATTCTTCGGTTGCAGAAGGATCATCGGCCTGCGCGTATAACCGGCCAGCGCTTCGAACCTTGCTGGAACCAGCGGCCTCACCTCCCACGGAACACGGGCAATCATGCCGTGCGTTGCCGGCGTATCGCTCGAAGAGATACGAGCATCCGCTCCGGATTCGCAGCGCGATGCCGCAAACTCATTAGCTTTGACGTGATTTGTATCGAGTCGCCGGTACGGCCCCCTATTCTACGCGGGTACCCATGACGTGGAATACTGAGCAGCAGGCTCCGAACCGGAAGTGCGGATCTGGAACTCGATCTCCGAAAGTAAAAGCGGTCCGAGCTCTAGCCTAGCGAGGACGCAAACGGCGATATCGCTATCCGAAGCTAGTCCCCGCTCAACACCTAGATCGGTCGGCGACCATCGCCAATCCCCCAGCTGGACGTTGTATTTGCTTTCCATCAATCCCTTGTCCCGCAGCACGGCGAAAATCTTCTTCAAACCGTCGGTCAGCTCGTCGTTCATATGCGTGCAGAATAAACCTTTCGCACTTACCGCCACCGCGGCCTCCCCCTCCGCTCGCTCAGTGCAGCAAAAGAAACCCTCATTGGCCATTCGCAAAAGATCGCCGCTGAGATCGTCCCAGTCTGACAAGAGATTATTGACGGCGAAGGATGTCAGAAACTGTTGCATCTGTGGATCCCTCGCCTCGCCCAGCGTGAGATCGACCAAACACACCGAGCTTCGCAGCGATTGGCCAAACGCTGTGAGTTTCCATTCGCACGTAGTTTCGGTCGCTTTAGAATAAACCCATCCAAGCGCATCAAACGCTACAAGGTCATCAAGCGATGGCGTCCATCCGAAAAGCGATGACACGTCGTTGCTCACAAAGTTCGTAACCGCGGCAGCCATATTCGATCTCCCTCAGGGTGCACGCGACCGATACTGCGCCTCTCTCTGATCAGCAAACATTCGCCGGCGCATTCGCTCGGCTCGAGCCGAACGCGCGCGAACTCCGGCGGTCGTAAGCCTGTGCGTCTTGTCCACAGATTTTTTGGAGATTTCGTGAGAGGCATAACCGGGCCTATATGCCGACATCTACAGAAGGGATCCAGCCTCGCTTGGCGCAGCAAGGCCGTGCTCTTTAGAGCCTTGCGTGAGCGAGTAGCAGCGATGACGGGCAATCTTGCTCCGGGCGCCGGTACGGGCATGCGACGTCCGGCCGCTAGCATTAGCGGTTACTCGATGGCGCTCATGTCGGGCTGGATATCGGTGATGACGACGCGCGGTCGGCCATGTCCGAGGCGGAACCACTCTCAAGGCCGAAGCGCTCAAGACCGGGAGCGTGCTTGGCGAGGNNTGACCACCGCGCGCTCGAATACGATCTTCCCGGCGTCATCGACGACGCAGACGGCTGTCTCCTTCAGCGACACATCGAGACCAGCATAGGTCTTGAGACACTACCGCGGCCTTCCACGATGTGACCGTGATCGGCGTAAAGAGCCGCCGCGTGCAGGTTGATGAAATTTGGTCGTTCACCGCCGCAAAGCAGAAGAAAGTCGGCGCGAATGCAGGGCGAGGGCGACACATGGACGTGGACCGCTATCGATGTCAACTCCAAGCTGATCGTGACGTGGCTCGTTGGTGGGCGCTAGGGTCGATGGTCGATATGGGTCTTGGTCGTGTAAAAACCCGCTAGAGAAGCATTGACGTATCGCGACCTCGGCAATGCCCGGTCATTTTCCTGGTTTTCCGAGTTTCCCGGCTGTAGGTGCCGCTGATGCAGATTGCAGCCATCCTGGGCGGTTCTGCGATGGCAGATGGCTGCATGTCGGCGGCGACTAGCGACGCAGGACCAAGCCTTTGTCCTCGGTCGTGAAGGAGTAGGCAAGTCTTTGGCCGGCAGGACAAACGTAAAATCCTCCCCTCCCACGTAGAAGTCCTGCTTGCCGAAGCGCC
>PLJS01000212.1 GCA_003140315.1 Hyphomicrobiales bacterium | reverse complement strand
CGGCCGACCGTGCAGGTCGGCGATCCCTTTGGGGAAAAGCTGCTACTGGAAGCCTGCCTCGAAATCATGGCGGCCGATTGCGTGATCGCGATCCAGGACATGGGTGCGGCGGGTCTCACCTGCTCGGCGGTCGAGATGGGCGCCAAGGGCGACCTCGGCGTCGACCTTGATCTCGACGCGGTGCCGACCCGTGAAACCGGCATGAGCGCTTACGAGATGATGCTGTCGGAAAGCCAGGAGCGCATGCTCATGGTGCTCAAGCCGGAGAAGGAAAAAGAGGCCGAGGCGATCTTCCGCAAGTGGGGTCTCGACTTCGCGATCGTCGGGCGGACGACGCCGGACAAGCGCTTCGTCGTGCGCCACCAGGGCGTCGAGATGGCGAACCTGCCGATCAAGGAGCTCGGCGATGAGGCACCGGTCTATGATCGGCCGCACACCGCCGCGCCGAAGCTGCCGGTGATCGATGCGGCAACGATCAAGGCGCCGATGCCGCACGCGGACGCGGTCGAGAAACTCCTTGCTTCGCCCGACCTCTGCTCGAAGCGCTGGGTGTGGGAGCAGTACGACCACCTGATCCTCGGCAACACGGTGCAGCGGCCGGGCGGCGATGCCGCGGTGGTGCGCGTGCGCGAGGGACCGAAGGGCCTCGCCTTCACCGCCGATGTGACGCCGCGCTACTGCGAGGCCGATCCGGTCGAGGGCGGCAAGCAGGCGGTGGCGGAGGCTTGGCGCAATCTCTCAGCCGTCGGCGCCAAGCCCATGGCGATCACCGATAATCTCAACTTCGGCAATCCCGAGCGGCCGGAGATCATGGGTCAGCTCGTCGGCTGCATCCAGGGGATCGGCGAGGCGTGCAAGGCGCTCGACTTCCCGGTCGTGTCCGGCAACGTCTCGCTCTACAACGAGACCAATGGCCGCGCGATCCTGCCGACGCCGACCATCGGCGGCGTCGGACTGATCGCCGACATCGCGCATGCGGCGACCATCGCCTTCAAGGCGGCCGACGAGATGATCGTGCTGCTCGGCGAGACCAAGGGCTGGCTCGGCCAGTCGCTTTATCTGCGCGACATCTGCGGACGCGAGGAGGGGGCGCCGCCGCCGGTCGATCTCGCCGCGGAGAAGCGCGCCGGCGACTTCGTGCGCGCGCTGATCGGCGAGGGGCGCGTGAGCGCGGTACACGATCTCTCCGATGGCGGGCTGGTGATCGCGATCGCCGAGATGGTGCTCGCGTCTGGCATCGGCGCGCGGCTCTATGGCGCGCCGAATTTCCTTAGCGAGACCGGCTTCTGGTTCGGCGAGGATCAAGGCCGCTATGTGGTGACCGTGAAGGCAGCCGAGTTCGACAACCTCGCGGCGCGCGCCAAGGCCGCCGGGGTGCCGGTACGGCGCATCGGGGTGACCCATGGGGATGCCTTGACGCTTCCCGGTGAACGGCCTCTTCTGCTAAACGCGCTACGGGAGCGCCACGAGGGGTGGCTGCCGGCCTATATGGCGGGCGGGGCGCCCTGACCGGAGGCAGCCATGGCGATGGACTCAGGTGAGATCGAACGGCTGATCAAGTCCGGCATTCCGGACGCCGTCGTCACGATCCGGGATCTGGCCGGCGATGGCGACCATTACGCCGCAACCGTGATCGCCGCCTCGTTCCGCGGCAAGTCGCGGGTGCAGCAGCATCAACTCGTCTACCAGGCGCTCAAGGGCGAGATGGGCGGCAAGCTGCATGCGCTGGCGCTGCAGACCGGGACCCCCGAGGGCTGACCCGCGCTGTTCGTGCGCCGATTGCGCCCTTTCGGGGACAGGAATTCTCCATTTTTCTCGCGCCGGAGAACATGGCTGGTCTTGCGTTTTGACCCCCTTGGGGAGCCAACGCGCCTGCGCTACATATAGGGCCAACGGCCAGACTCGGCGGGAAACGCCCGCGCGCGGCCACGCAAGGACGAGATCATGGGCATCGAGCAGTTCATCGAAAACGAAGTGAAGAGCAATGACGTGGTGCTGTTCATGAAGGGCACCCCGCAATTCCCGATGTGCGGCTTTTCCGGCCAAGTCGTGCAGATCCTGGACTACATCGGCGCGCCGTATAAGGGCCTGAACGTGCTCGAGTCGGACGATCTAAGGAACGGCATCAAGGCCTATTCCAACTGGCCGACCATCCCGCAGCTCTACGTGAAGGGCGAGTTCGTCGGCGGATGCGACATCATCCGCGAGATGTTCCAGGCGGGCGAGTTGCAGGGCCTGTTCAAGGAAAAGGGCGTGAGCGTGAAGGAAGGCGCCTCGGCCTAACGGCCTCCTCACGCCTGCGCATCCCCGCACAGCAAAAGGCCGCCCGGTGGGGCGGCCTTTTTCGTTCGTTGCGTATCCTGAAAAGTCAGCGCGAATAGAACTCGACCACGAGGTGCGGCTCCATCATGACCGGGTAGGGCACGTCGCCCGGCGCAGGCACGCGCGCGAGCTTTGCGGTCATCTTGGCGTGATCAACCTCGATATAGTCGGGCACGTCGCGCTCCGCGAGCGCCTTCGCCTCCAGCACCAGCGTGAGCTCGCGCGAGCTGTCCTTCACCTCGACCACGTCGCCGACCTTCAGGCGATAGCTCGAGATCGTCACGCGGCGGCCGTTCACCTTGATATGGCCGTGGCTGACGAACTGGCGCGCGGCGAACACCGTCGGCACGAACTTCGCGCGATAGATCATGGCGTCGAGGCGGCGCTCCAGGAGGCCGACCATGTTGGCGCCAGAGTCGCCCTTCATGCGGATCGCCTCGTCGTAAATGCCGCGGAACTGCTTTTCCGAAATGTTGGCGTAATAGCCGCGCAGCTTCTGCTTGGCCTTCAGCTGTACGCCGAAGTCGGAGAGCTTGCTCTTGCGGCGCTGGCCGTGCTGGCCGGGGCCGTATTCGCGGCGGTTCACGGGGCTCTTGGGGCGGCCCCAGATATTCTCGCCCATACGGCGGTCGAGCTTGTATTTGGCTTCATGGCGCTTGGTCATTCGCGTCCTCAATTTGGTTGTGTGCGAGGAACCGCGCCCTCCTCTGTGCCGGGTTTCCCCGGAACCGACAGGTCTCAGCCGCAGCGACGGCTAAAAGACCACGGGTCGCGAAACGCCGCGCGGGCCAAACGGCCCGCGTGACGGGCGGTTTCTAGGGGGAAAGGGACGGGGTGTCAAATGCGCGCGCGGGCGCGATTTCGGTCAGGCCGAAGCAGGCGAGCGCCGCGCTCAGTGGCGCCGAGGGCGTGCGTCCCGACGTGAAAATCGCGCGCGGAGCAGGGGGCGGATCGCCTTCATCGGCCGGTCCGAGCAGGTCCATCACGCGCCGCGCGATGGCGGGCGCAGGGTCCATCCAGCGCACCGGCCAGGGCGCGAGGCGCTCGAAATGCTGGATGAGCAGCGGATAATGCGTGCAGGCGAGCACGATCGTATCGGTCCGTGCGCCGTCTTCGGCCACGAAGCAGGGGACGATCTCGGCGCGGATCGCCTCTTCGTCCACGGCCTCGCCCGAAAGGCTCCGCTCGGCCAGCGTGGCGAGCACCGCGGAGCCGACCAGGGTCACCTCGCAGTCGCGCGCGAACGAGCGCACCAGCGCATGAGTATATTCGCGCGCGACGGTCGCTTCGGTGCCGAGCACGGAGATGCGTTTCGTTTGCGACAGCGCGCAGGCCGGCTTGATCGCCGGCACGGTGCCGACGAACGGCACGGAAAAGCGCTCGCGCAGCGCGGGCAGCACCAACGTCGAAGCGGTGTTGCAGGCGATGACCACGAGATCGGGCTGGTGCGTCGCGATCAGCCCGCCCATCAACTCCAGAACGCGCGCGACCAGCCGGTCTTCCTCGATCCCCCCATAGGGAAACAGCGCGTCGTCGGCCGCATAGACAAAGCGCGCGTCCGGTCGCGCCGCCGCGATCTCGCGGAACACGGTGAGGCCGCCGAGGCCGGAGTCGAACAAGAGGATCGTGGGTGAAGTCATGACGCGCGGTACTATCGAGGGACCAAGCAAGAGGGGGTGCGGCACTAGGTGATGGCGCCCGGCGCCGGTGTCTGCGCCATTTTGGCGCGGCCGACGCTCGTCCGCTCTCCCCGTCCGCAGGGCCGGATCGCCGATTGGCATCATGAGGTTCCCGTCCGGCCGGATTGTGGCCGCGAAGGGTTAATCAAATCTCATGATGCGGAAGCTCCGGCTGCCCCCTACGCCCCTCAGTTTGCAGGCAATTCTAATGTGTGGCGCGGATCGGAACCCGCATATTCCGCTATATATGCGCCCTCGTGCGCCGGGTGGGCGGCGCCGCAGGGGTGTCGGAATGAAACGAGTGCCAGTATCGGTTCGGTTGGCGGTTTTGGGGCTCTGCGTTGCGACCGCGCTGGTCCTGACCGGCGCTGCGGCGCGCGCGCAGGATGCCTCGATCGATATCACGGTGCAGGACAAGCAGTTTCAGCCGGCCGAGGTGAAGGCGCCGGCGGACAAGCGGATCGTGATCCGGGTGATCAACCGCGACGCCAACCCGATGGAGTTCGAGAGTCACGCGCTCAAGGTCGAGAAGGTGGTCGCCGGCAAGGGAGAAGGCATCGTCCGCGTCGGTCCCCTGAAGCCCGGGCGCTACGACTTCTTCGACGACTTCAACAAGAAGAACAAAGGCACCCTCGTGGTGGAGTGAGTAGCGCGTGCTGGCCGCACTGATCATCGTTTTCCGGGAAGTCTTCGAGGCGGGTCTGATCGTAGGGATCGTGCTGGCGGTCACGCGATCCGTCGCGCGGCGGGGCTGGTGGGTGGGCGGCGGCGTCGCGGCGGGCGTGCTCGGGGCCTGCGTGGTCGCGGTTTTCGCGGGCGCGCTGTCGGCGGCCTTTGCGGGCGCGGGCCAGGAGCTTTTCAACGCTGCGATCCTGAGCATCGCGGTCGTCATGCTAACCTGGCACAACGTCTGGATGGCGCGGCATGGGCGCGACCTTGCCGCCGAGCTGCGCGCCGTGGGCGAGGCGGTCGTCTCCGGCTCGAGCTCGCTCGCGGCGCTCGCGGTCGTTGTCGGGGTTGCTGTCCTGCGCGAGGGCGCGGAGGTCGTCCTGTTCCTCTACGGCATCATCGCCAGCGAAGGCAGCTCGGGCGCGAGCATCTTCCTCGGGGGCGTCGCGGGCCTCGTGCTCGGTGCGCTCGTGTGCTCGCTCACCTATTTCGGGCTGCTGCGCATTCCCGGCCGTTATCTGTTCGCGGTCACGAGTTTTTTGATCGCGTTCCTGGCAGCCGGAATGGCCGCGCAGGCGGTGCTGTTTCTCAACCAGGCGAACGTCGTTACGGCGCTCGACGGCGTTGTCTGGGACAGCTCCTGGATTCTCTCCGACGAAAGCGTGATCGGGCGCGTGTTGCACACGCTCGCCGGCTACACTGACCGGCCGACCGCGATGCAGCTTGTCGTCTATGCGGCGACGCTCGCCGCGACATTCGCCCTGATGAAGCTGTTTGCGCCGGCGCCGAAGGCGATTGCGGCGCACTGACGCGACTTTCGGCCGCGCTTCATGTCAAATTGGTAAGGTTCCGGAACTGTCGGTGCGCGCCGTTGTTGCCCTTTCACGGGCGACACAGAACGAGGAACCCCGATCATGAGAACGACGCTTCTGGCGGCTGCTTCCGCCTTGATCTTGTCCGCCGTCGCGGCGTCGGCCGCACCGGCGGTGACGGCATCTGCCGTGAATGTGCACAGCGGTCCCGGCACGCAATATCAGGTCGTCGCGACCTTGCCCCCCGGCGCATCCGTCGACGCCGACTGTAATGGAGCTTGGTGTGCTATCGGCAGCGGGTATGTGAACGCGGGCGCTCTGCAGTTCGCCGCCGGCCCGGACTACTACAACAGCCCGGACGTTTATGCGGACTCCGACTATTACGATAACGGTCCTGACTACTACGGTCCCGGATTCGTCGGCCCGGGCGGGTTCCGGCATCGTCACGTTGGCGACAACCGCTGGCAGCACGGCCCAGGACGCCCGGCCATGACACAGCCTCAGCCCGGCTTTACCGGACCGTCGCGCAACTTCGGCGCTCCGACTGTTAGCGCGCCGGTCGGATTGCGGACCGGCGGCCCCAGCCGCAGCTTCAGCGCGGGTCCAAGCGCGGGCGCGCCGCATATGAGTGGTCCGAGCGTCGGCGCCCACATTGGGGGCCCCGGTCGTCGCTAATCGCGGTTTGCTAAACGAACGAAACCGGCAGGGCCTCGCCCTGCCGGTTTCGCTTTGGCGCGAACCTGATTGCAGCGAGGTTATGACTCGCCGAACACACGCCGAAAGATCGTGTCGACGTGCTTGAAATGGTAGCCGAGGTCGAAATTCGCCTCGATCTCGGCATTGCTCAAGTGCTTGGTGACGTCCATGTCGGTCTTGAGGAAGGCAAGGAAGTCGCCTTCTCCGCGCCAGACCTTCATGGCGTTGCGCTGCACCAGCGCGTAGGCCTCCTCGCGCGCGACGCCCTTCTGCGTCAGCGCGATCAGCACGCGCTGTGAGTGGATCAGGCCGCCGAGTCGGTCGAGGTTCCGCTTCATGTTCTCCGGATAGACGAGCAGCTTGTCGATCAGGCCGGTGAGGCGCGCGAGTGCGAAATCGAGCGTGACCGTCGCGTCGGGGCCGATCATACGTTCGACCGACGAGTGCGAGATGTCGCGCTCGTGCCAGAGTGCGACGTCTTCCATCGCCGGCGTCACATAGGCGCGCACCATGCGCGACAGTCCCGTCAGATTCTCCGACAGCACCGGGTTGCGCTTGTGCGGCATCGCCGAGGAGCCCTTCTGCCCGACTGAGAAGAACTCCTCCGCCTCCAGCACCTCGGTGCGCTGGAGGTGCCGGATCTCGGTCGCGAGCCGCTCGATCGAGGCCGCGACCACGCCGAGCGTCGCGAAATACATCGCATGGCGGTCGCGCGGGATCACCTGAGTCGAGATCGGCTCGACGGCAAGCCCCATGGCCTTGGCGACGTGTTCCTCCACGCGCGGATCGACCTGCGCGAAGGTGCCGACCGCGCCCGAGATCGCGCAGGTCGCGACCTCCCGGCGGGCAGCTTGCAGCCGCTCACGCCCGCGCGAGAACTCCGCATAGGCCTGCGCGAGCTTAAGGCCGAACGTGACCGGCTCGGCATGGATGCCATGCGAGCGGCCGATCGTCGGCGTCATCTTGTGTTCGAAGGCGCGGCGCTTGAGCGCTTCGAGTAGTTTCTCAACATCTGCGATCAACAGGTCGGCGGCGCGAACCAGTTGGACGTTGAAACAGGTGTCGAGGATGTCGGACGAGGTCATGCCCTGGTGCACGAAGCGTGCCTGCGGTCCCACGATCTCGGCGAGATGCGTCAGGAACGCGATCACGTCGTGCTTGGTCTCGCGCTCGATCGCGTCGATGCGCGCGACGTCGAAGGTCGCGTGCCGCGCCTTCTCCCAGATTGTGAAGGCGGCTTCCTTCGGGATGATGCCGAGCTCCGCCATCGCGTCGGAGGCATAGGCCTCGATCTCGAACCAGATGCGAAAGCGCGTCTGCGGGTCCCAGATCGCGGTCATTTCGGGACGGGAGTAGCGGGGGATCACGGCATCCTCGCATATGGGTCGGGCGCGGCGCCGGCCACGACCGGCGGCACAAGGCCGAAGCGCGTGCGCGCGGCGTTGATCGCGGTGCGATCGAGCTGCAGTGCGGGGTGGGTGTTCATCACCGCCATGTCGCGGAAGATGCGGCCGAGCGACTGGCCTTGCCTGGCGGCGTCGGATGTACCGACGGTGCGATAGATCAGCTCCATAGCCTCCCAGGCAAGTCGGATGCATTGCAATTCGATCAACAGCAGCCGCTGGTCTTTCTCGTCGTCGAACGGGATGCCGCGTGCGTCGGCGGCTGCGTACTCCATGTATTCCTCGCCGGCGCGCACGAGGGCGGTCTCCGCGGTCGCGATCAGCGCGAGCGCGCGGCCGTAATGGTGCTGGAACTCGGGCTCCTTGCAGCGCTCGTGATAGGGCGGGTGATACGCGCGCTTGGTGCGCAGCACCTCTTCGTAGAGATCGAGCGCACCGCGCGCGGCGCCGACCGCGACGGCGGTCGATTCCGCGATCAGGAACGAGGCGATGCGGCCGAGATACATCGGGTTCTCATGCAGCCGCGCGCGCGTCGCGGGCTCGGCGCCGCGTCCGGGTGCGACCGCGGGAATCGTTCGATGCGTCGGCACGAACGCGTCCTCGACGACGACACGCTTGGAGCCGGTGCCCTGCATGCCCATCACGTTCCAGTCGTCGACGATGCGGTACTGGTCGCGCGTGAGCAGCACCTGGATGACCTTCGTCGGCGTTGCGTCCTGCACGATCGCGCTGCCGAGATGATGCGTACCCATGTCGCAGCCGGACGCCGACGGCCATGACGCGTTGAGCCGGTAGCCGCCTTCCACCGCGACCGCAATCCCGGGCGGATTGAACGCCGCCGGGCAGCGGAATTCGCCGCTCGCGCCATAGACCTCACGCTGCCCCTCAAGCGGGAAGTTCGCGACGATGAGCGGATGACCGGCGGTGAGCGCCAGCACCCAGCCGGTTTCCGGGCAGCCGCGCGCGACTTCCATCATCAGCCTGTGGAAGGTCGGGACATCGAACTCGTAGCCGCCGAACCGGCGCGGCTGGATCACGCGGTAAAAGCCGGCGCGGATGAGCTCGGCATTGACGTGCTCCGGGACCCGGCCAAGCGCTTCGCATTCGGCTTGGCTTGCGCGCAGCAGCGGCCGCAGCGCCGCCGCGCGGGCGATCATCTCGGCGGGTGTGAGGGTGGGTTCGGGCGGCGGAATCGCCGGTTGCGCATCGCGTGGTGGCGCGAGCGTCACGCCGCTTCTCCCCGCGCGATCGCTGCGGCGTTGCGGATCGCCGCGATGTTGGCGCGGTAGGCGTCGGGGCCGCCCTTGAACACGGCCGAGCCCGCGACCAGCACATTCGCGCCCGCGCGCGCGACAGAAGCCGCATTGTCCGGCGTGATGCCGCCGTCGACCTCGATGTCGATCGGCCTGCCGCCCGCGAGTGCGCGCGCCCGCGCGATCTTGTCGACCTGCGACTTGATGAAGGCCTGGCCGCCGAAGCCGGGATTGACCGACATCACAAGGATCAGATCGACGAGATCGATGACGTTCTCGATCGCCTCCACCGGTGTGCCGGGGTTGAGCGTGACGCCCGCCTTCTTGCCGAGGGCGCGGATCGCCTGCAGCGAGCGATGAACGTGCGGGCCGGACTCGACGTGCACCGTGATGGTGTCGGAGCCGGCCTTGGCGAAGGCTTCGAGATAGGGATCGCAGGGCGCGATCATCAGGTGCGTGTCGAAGGTCTTCTTCGAATGCGGGCGCATCGCGGCGATCGCGGCCGGCCCGAACGAGATGTTCGGCACGAAGTGTCCGTCCATCACGTCGAGATGGATCCAGTCGGCGCCGGCGGAATCGACCGCGCGCACCTCCTCGCCGAGCTTGGCGAAATCGGACGCGAGTATCGACGGGGCGACGAGCAGCGGGCGCATGGCGTCCTCCGTGGTTCGCGTATCACGCGCGCCGCGGCCGGGCAACGCGGGCGGCAGAAATTGCCGCCGGCGTGCCGCGAGAGCAAAAGCTGCCGCCCAAGCGTCGGAGAAAGGCGTTGAAAATAAAGGCATTTCGGTTGCGGCCGAGCGGCACGCGTCTTGCGACGCCAGTGCCGGGCGACTGGCCTTCGGGCCTAAATGGTGTGTGCGATGTCTCAGGTGCAAGGCGCAAGCAACGCCTATTATTCGACAGCGTGGCTGTATCAGTCCACGCAGCAGAGCGGGCCGGCCTCGACGAGCGCCGATTCGTTTTTCGGCGCGAGCGATTCCACGGCGCAGAGCTCCGATCCGTTCTCCGCGACATTCGCCGCGAGTACGCCGACCTCCGGCTCGCCGGGCACGACGCAGCCGTTCAGCCTCGACGCCATGAGCGCGCTGATTGCCGCGCAGGCGCAGCAATCTGGCCCGGCGACAGCCAACCCGCTATCGCCGGCGCAGCAGAAGGTGTTCTCCGAGCTCGATACCAATGGCGACGGCACGATCTCGCAGTCGGAGCTTGAGACCGATTTCGGTACGAACAACAAGCAGCTTGCCGACGCGGTGTTCAGCAAGCTCGACACCAACGGCGACAACTCGATCAGCCAAGACGAGTTCGGGGCTGGGACGACGAAGACGGCCGGCCACCACCATCATCACATGCAGGCGAGCTCGCAGTCGGACCCGTCTTCGCAGAGCGACCCGACGCAGTCGTCGGACCCGCTTGCGTCGCTCCTGAGCAACACGCCGGGCACGAGCACGCAGAGCGTCGACAATAGCGACGGCTCGACCACCACGACGGTCACCTATGCGGACGGTTCGAAGGTCTCAACGACCAGCGCGCCGGCCGCCACGAGCAGCGACAACAACGCGGACTCGAACAGCTCTCAGAGCAAGCCAACCCAGAACCTGCTGGAGCAGCTCATCCAGCTTCAGTCGCAGCTCACCTCGGCGGGCCTGTCGGCCGCCACGACTGCACTGACCATCTGATGGAGCGGCTACGCTGATGCCGCGGGCGGCACCAGCCTGCGCGCCAGCGGCTTGAGCATCGCCGGCATCAGGTAGATCGGGAACTGCGCGACTGCGAAATAAAGCCACGTCAGGTCGGGGACCGCCGTGCCGGCGGCCGCCAGCATCAGTCCCATGTTGCGGTTTCCGGCGGCCAAGCCCAGCGCGAGCGCCTGTCCGGCGCCGAGCCGCGCGAACACGAACGCGGTGAGCGCCGCCAGCCCGAGCGAGAGCGCGAAAGCGAGCATCGTCAGGCCGAGCATCTTGAGCGGTTCGGTCATGATCGCGCCGAGCACGCCGTCCATCAGGGCGACCGCGAAGAAAAAGAGCGCGATGACGCTCAGGCCGTCGATGCGCTCGCTCTGGCGCGCGACCCATTCTTTGCCGCCGACGCGGCGCACGAGCGTCGCGACGATCGCGGCACCTGCCAGCATGGCAAGCAGCTTCGCTCCGAGCGCGTAGGGCGAGATCGCCATGCTGGGACCGACGAACAGCGCGGCGAACATCGGCGCCGTCAGCGGGGTCACCGCCGTGCAGAGAACGAGCGTCGCAAGCGACAGCGCGGCATCGAGCCCCATCAGGGCGGCGAGCGTCGGCGCGGAGATGACCGGCGGCGCCGCGGCCTGCAGGATCATCGCGACATAGAGGCCGGGCAGGCGCTCCGGGACATCGAACGCGAGGAGCGCGAGCCCGATCAGCAGCGGCGTGACCAGCATCATCCAGGCGGCCGCCGCGCCGACCAGCGCCGGCCGTGAAAAGTGCGCCTTCACCTCCGCGGGATCGACGCGCAGGAAGGCGAGGCACAAAAGCGCGAACAGCGCGTAGGGAAACCCCGGCTTCAATATCGCGGCGAGCGGCGGGACCGCGATGCCGATGAAGAGCGAAGCCGCGACGGCGCGCGTGCCCTGCCGCCCGAGCCAGGCGAGCGCTGCGGCCGGCGCAAGCGACATTGGAGAACTCCGGCGATTGGCGGCGATGCGGCGGGACGATCAGGGCGCTCGCGGCATATCAGCCATGCCGACGCGCGTCGATAGCGGCGGCAAGCGCGCCTATGTTATGTGGCGAGGCCTCACCGCGTCGCGGGAGAGCGTTTCGACCAAAGGGGTCCGCATGGCGCGCACCGATGCGATCGTTCTTGGCGCCGGCATCGTCGGCACGTCGGTCGCGCTGCATCTCGTCAAGCGCGGGCTGTCGGTCGCGCTCGTCGACCGGCGCGGTCCGGGCGAGGAGAAGAGCTACGGCAACACCGGCGTGATCGTCGGCGCCAGCGTGTTCCCGACCGCGTTCCCGCGCAGCTTCTCGAAACTTCTCCAGGTCGCGCTCAAGCGCGCGCCCGAGGCGAACTATCACTTGTTCGACCTGCCGAAGGTCGCGCCGTGGCTGATCGCCTATTTCGCGGCGTCGGCGCCGGAGCGGCTCAAGGACAGCGCCGTCAAGCTGCGGCCGCTGATGAGCCGCTCGGTCGCCGAGCATGAGGCGCTGATGGCGGAATCGAGCGCGCTCAAATATCTGCGTAAGACCGGCTGGATGACGCTCTACCGCAGCGACGCCGCGTTCGAGGCGATGAAGCCGCAGCTCGAATTCGGCGCCACGATCGGCGTTGCGGCGCAAGAACTCGACACGGCGGGCGCGCTCGCGCTGGAGCCGTCTCTTTCCCCGGTGTTCCGCCACGCGCTGATGTGGCCGGACGTGGCCTCGCTCTCTAATCCGCTGATGGTGACGCGCGCCTATGCGGAGCGCTTCTCTGCACTGGGTGGTGTGCTCGTGCAGGGCGACGCGCGCTCACTGCACCGTGTCGACGGACGCTGGCGCGTCGATGCCGACGAGGGGCCGGTCGATTCGGAGAACGTCGTGGTGGCGCTCGGGCCATGGGCGCCCGACGTGCTGGAGCCGCTCGGCATCAAGGTGCCGCTCGGCATCAAGCGCGGCTACCACCGGCATTACGATGCGAAGGGCAATGCGGCGCTGTCGCGGCCGATCATCGACACCGAGAACGGCTACGCGCTCACGCCGATGGAGCAGGGCATCCGCCTCACGACCGGGGCGGAATTCGCCGCGCGCGATGCCGAGCCGACGCCGGTGCAGTTCGAGCGCCTGATGCCGGCGGCGAAAGAGCTGTTTCCGCTCGGCGAGCCGAACGAAGCCGAGCCCTGGCTCGGCAAGCGACCCTGCATGCCCGATTCGCTTCCCGTGCTCGGCCGTGCGCCCGGCCAATCCGGCCTGTGGCTTGCCTTCGGCCATGGACACTGGGGGCTGACGATGGGCGCCGTCACCGGGCGGCTGATCGCCGAGATGATGACCGGCGCGACGCCGTTCACCGATCCGGCGCCGTATCGGGCGGAGCGGTTCTCTTAACGGCCAAACACATCCTTCCAGCTCGGCAGCGCGCCGGCGAAGGGGAGCGCGGTCGCCTCGAACGCGGCGCGCGCGACGGCGCGGGCGAGCACGTTGGCGGCGAGCGCGCCTAGCTCCGCCAGCGCCGCGATGGGATCGGCGAGAGGGCGCTTGGCCGTGGAGGCCGCGAACACGATGTCGCCGTCGAGCGGGGTGTGCACCGGATAGATCGCACGCGCGAGGCCGTCGTGTGCGACGACGGCGAGGCGCTTGGCCTGCGCCTTGCTCAGCGTCGCATCGGTCGCCACCAGCGCGATCGTGGTGCTCTCGCGCGGGCCGCCCTTGAAGCGGACGGTGAGCGCGTCGGCCGGCATCGACGCGGGAAAGCCGCGGCCGCTGAATTCGCCGTCCTGTTCGAACGGCGCGGCCCAGAAATGCGGACTGCTGCCGACGGTGACGCTGCCGACCGCGTTCACCGCAACGATCGCGCCGACGACGGTGCCGTCATGCATCTGCGCCGAGGCACTGCCGAGCCCGCCCTTGAGGTTGACGGTGGTCGCGCCATAGCCGGCCCCGGCCGTGCCGAGTGCGAAATCGCGCGCCGCGTTGGCGGCGGCCGCAAAGCCGAGATCGCGATAGGGCGGGAAGCGGCCCCAGTCTTTGTTCCCGCCGTTGAGCAGATCGAACAGGATCGCGCCGGGCACGATCGGCACGCGCGCTGAACCGATCGCAAAGCCGCGTCCCTGCTCGCGCAGGAACGCCTGCGCGCCACCCGGCGCATCGAGGCCGAAGGCCGAGCCGCCGGACAGCACGATCGCGTCGACGCGCTCGACGGTCTGCTCGGGGCGCAGCAGGTCGGTCTCGTGGGTCCCCGCCGCGCCGCCGCGCACGTCGCCCGAGGCAACCGCCGGCTCGTCGAACACGATCGCCGTGACGCCGGAGGCGAGCTTTTCGTCATGGGCATGGCCGACGAGGAGACCAGGCACGTCAGTGATCAGGTTGCGCATGGCTTCGCCTTTATCACATTCCCGAGGACGCGCGTGCGGGTGGCTTGCGCACCCTCCGTTGCATCGGCATTAAGGCCGCATGGCCGCCGATGTCACCGTGTACGCCGCTCTCCTCGCCGGGTTGTTGAGCTTTCTGTCGCCCTGCGTGCTGCCGCTGGTGCCGCCCTATCTCGTCTATCTTGCCGGGACCTCGCTCGAGCGCCTCGCCGACGATGAGCTGGCGCCGCGCGTGCGCTGGGAGACAGTCGGCGCCGCGGCGCTGTTCGTGCTCGGCTTCTCCACCGTGTTCGTGCTGCTCGGCGCGAGCGCGAGCGTGCTCGGATCGTTCGTGCGTGCCTATGCCTATGAGCTCGCGATCGTGGCGGGCGTGATCATCATCGTGATGGGCCTGCATTTCCTCGGCCTCACGCCGGTCGCGCTGATGATGCGCGAGAAGCGCTTCGCGATGTCGAAGCCGGTCGGCCTGTGGGGCGCCTATCTGATGGGGCTCGCCTTCGCGTTCGGCTGGACGCCGTGCATCGGACCGATCCTCGCGGTTATCCTGGCGATCGCGGCGTCGAAGGACACGGTTGCGACCGGGGCCGGCCTGCTCGCCGTCTATTCGCTGGGCCTTGGCATTCCGTTCCTCGCCGCGGCGTTTGCGATCGAGCCGTTCGCCAAGTTCCTGGCGCGTTTCCGCCGCCATCTGCCGCTGGTGGAGAAGACCATGGGCGGATTACTGGTGCTGACCGGCATCGCGTTCCTGACCGGCTTCGTCAGCGAGGCGAGCTACTGGCTGCTGGAGGCGTTTCCGGTGCTGGGTAAGATCGGGTGAATCAAAACGCCCGCTCCGGAGACCGGAGCGGGCGCGATACGCGAAAGCGCGTCAGCCGATAGAGCCGGCTTATTCCTCGACGTAGGTGATCTTGCCGGACGGATCCTTCTTCCAGACATACATCACGTAGTCGAGGCGGGTGACGTCGCCCTTCTTGTCGTAGGACAGCTCGCCGATGACGGTCTTGAACTTCTTGCCCGACTTGATCACCTCGGCGACCTTCTTCGGGTCAAGCGACTTCGCCTGCTCGGCCGCCTGCGCGATGACCTGCACGGCCGCGTAGCTGTAGAGCGTGTAGGCTTCCGGCTCGAACTTCTTGGCGCGGAACTTGTCCACGACCGCCTTGGCGGCGGGGTTCTTGCGGGCGTCGGGGCCATAGGTCATCAGCGTGCCTTCGACACCCGGGCCGCCGATCGAGGCGAACTCGTCGGTCGTGATGCCGTCGCCGCCCATTAGCGGGGCCTTGATGCCCTGGTCGCGCATCTGGCGCACGATCAAGCCGCCTTCGGTGTGCAGTCCGCCCCAGTAGACGAGGTCGGCGCCCGAGGCTTTGATCTTCGAGACGAGGGCCGAATAGTCCTTTTCGCCGACGTTCACGCCTTCGTAGAGCACTTCCTTCATGCCGCCCTTGGTGAGGCCCTTCCTGGTCTCGTCGGCAAGGCCCTGTCCGTAGGTCGTCTTGTCGTGAACGATCGCGACCTTCTTGCCCTTGAAGTGCTTGAGGATGTAGGCGGCGGCGACCGCGCCTTGCTGATCGTCACGGCCGCAGGTGCGGAAGATATTCCACATGCCGCGTTCGGTGATCTTCGGGTTCGTCGCCGAGGGCGTGATCTCGAGGATGCCGTTCTCCTGGTAGACTTCCGAGGACGGCATGGTGACGCCGGAGTTGAACGGGCCAACCACGAATTTGACGCCCTCGCCGACGAACTTGTTGGCGATGGACACGCCCTGCTTCGGGTCGGACACGTCGTCGCCGTAGGTCAGCACGATCTTCTGGCCGAGAATGCCGCCCGCGGCATTGAGGTCTTCGACGGCCTGTTCGACGCCATTCTTGAGCTGCGCGCCGAAGGCCGCGTTCGGACCGGTGAGGGGGCCAGTCATGCCCATCTTGATGTCGGCTTGCGCTGCGCCCGCGAAGGCGATGGCCGCGCCGAGCGCCAGACCGAGCGTGGTGATTTTCGTCATACACATCTCCCTGATGAAAAATGGCCCCGAGGCCATCCGGCATGGTTGCCGACCCGACGCCTCTCACCCGATTGAAGCGCCAAATCGCGGAAAAGTCACCCGGTATCCGGCCGCTCTCCCGGTATTGCGGGCATCCGCCGCGCCCAGCGCAGCAGGCCGGCGCGCGCGTTGATCCAGCCATACTGGGTCGTCATCTGGCCGACCCGTGTCGCCCGATAGCCGAGGAAGCCGAATATGAGGCACACCATCGTGTCGACCGCATAAAACTGCGGCGAGACCAACGTGCCTTCAAACAGCGCAAAATGAATGAACCGCACGCCTGCGCCGAGCAGGAGCATGTAGAACGCGACCTGCCACCACGGCCGCCATGTCGAGGCGATCGCGCGCCCGGCGAGCCATGCCGCGCCGCCGCCCATGGCGACGGTGATCAGCACGAACAGCGCCGCATAGTCCTCTTCGTAGAGTAAGCCCTGCATCGTGGGTCTACCGGGTGTTCAGCAAGGCGCGGCCGCGCCGGGTGAGCGTCACGTCGGATGCGTCGCGCGGCTTGCCGTCGCGATTTTCGAGCTGCACCAGCCTCTCGATCAGGGCATCCTCCCAGATCGACAGGCGCGGGCAGGAGGTGCGCCACCGGTCCATGGCGTCGCCGTAGGTGCGCGGGCGCTCGGCGACCCAGGCCAGGAACTGCAGCGTCAGGGCATCCGCGGCCGTTTGCGTCTGCATCTCTTCGACCTCATCGTCGGCGCAGCATAACAGAAGCGGGCGGCGGGATCAGCCGGGCTGCGGCGCCACTTCCTGCCGCCCGCCCTCGAGATAAGCGGATTTCACTTCCGGCCGTGCCAGCAACTCCTTGCCGGTCCCCGACAACGTGATCACGCCGTTGACCATGACGTAACCGCGGTGCGCGAGTTTCAGGGCATGGAAGGCATTCTGCTCGACCAGGAACACCGTGAGCTTTTCCTCGGCGTTCAACGCGCGGATCGCATCGAAGATCTGCCGCACGATCAGCGGCGCCAGGCCGAGTGAGGGTTCGTCGAGCAGGAGCAGCCGCGGGCGCGCCATCAGGGCGCGCGCGATCGCCAGCATCTGCTGCTCGCCGCCGGACAGCGTGCCGCCGCGCTGGTGCAGGCGCTGCTTCAGGCGCGGAAACAGTGTGAACATGCGCGCGAGGTCGGCGGCGAAGTGCCCCGCATCGCCGGCGACGACCGCGCCCATCTGCAGGTTTTCCATGACGGTCATGCGCGAGAAGATGCGCCGGCCCTCGGGTGCCTGCGCGATCCGCAGGCGCGCGATTTCGTGCGTCGGCAGCCGTGTGATGTCGCGGCCATCGAACAGGATCGTGCCTTCGCGCGCGCGCGGATTGCCGCAGATGGTCATCATCAGGGTGGATTTGCCGGCGCCGTTGGCACCGATCAGCGTGACGATCTCGCCGTCCGCCACGTCGATGTCGACGCCTTTGAGCGCGATGATATTGCCGTAATAGGTCTTCACGCCGCGCACGGAGAGGAGCGAGGTCATAGCCCGACCTCCGCCTCGACCTTCTCGACCTCTTCGTCCTCGACGCCGAGATAGGCGGCGATCACCTTCTGGTCATTGCGCACCGCCTCTGGCGTTCCGTCGGAGATCTTCACTCCATAGTCGAGCACGACGACATGGTCGGAGATCTCCATCACCACCGACATGTCGTGCTCGATCAGCAGGATCGAGGTCGCGTGGTCCTTCCGGATCGACAGCAGCAACGCGTTGAGCTCGGCGCTTTCGCGTGGATTGAGACCGGCGGCCGGCTCGTCGAGGCAGAGCAGCACCGGGTCGGTGCACATGGCGCGGGCGATCTCGAGCCGCCGCTGCGCGCCATAGGGAAGATCGCCGGCCGGATCGTCGGCGCGATCGAGAAGCCGCGTCTTCTCCAGCCAATAGCGCGCCTTCTCGACCGCAATCTTCTCGGCGCGGCCATAGGCGCGCGGCGCGAACACGCCGATCAGCGTGTAGCCGGACGCGATCATCAGCGTGTTGTGCTGCGCCACCAGCATGTTCTCGAACACCGTCATGCCGGAGAACAGGCGGATGTTCTGGAAGGTGCGGGCGACGCGCGCCTTCTGCGTCACCAGATAGTCCGGCATGCGTTCGAGCAAAAACAGCGCACCGCCCGCGCGGTGCAGACTGCGCGTGCCGCGATCGGTTGCCGTCTCGATCTCGTCCCAGATCGCGCTGTCGCCGTGGGCGAGCGCGATGCGCCCCTCGGTCGGCTTGTAAAAGCCGGTGATGCAGTTGAACACGGTGGTCTTGCCGGCGCC
>PLJS01000299.1 GCA_003140315.1 Hyphomicrobiales bacterium | reverse complement strand
GGCCTAGATCCACCACCGTGAAGGGATGGCGTCACGTGAACCCACGTTTTCTGAGGAACTGCATCATTGAATTATGCGTCCGCCCAGTCGTCTATGGGATGCGACAGAGTCACCGTGTTCGAATGGTCGGGTATCGGGCATCCTGTCGACGGGATGCTTCTGTTTACTGCGCCTTATCCAACAGTGTGTGAGGGAACTCTATAGCGCCTCGTAAATTGTATCGACGGCACGATGCATGCGCGGCTCCGTGAACAGAGGCGCCCTTAGATGGACGAGCTCCGGAAATCATCGCGACGCCGAGTTTTGAAGGCTGCCAAGATCATTTTAACCACAACGCCTGCGTGGTCGATTGCACCCTCCGGGTNNGATTGGTATCCCTGCCCATTTCCAGCTTTTGATAAATGGCGAGACATCGCAAATCTCCTGTGAGGTTACTTGGCGGTAGGAGCGGCGGCTCGGAGTGCACTTCGCCGATCTGGCGGCTCCGCCTACGAACGCAAGAGTCGGTCCTGCGCTGGTGCGTGAACATTAGAATCCGGGCATATATCTAACCCCACCTCATCAAACTCACCCCCTACCGACCGGCGGGTAGTGTCTCAATTCTCGGGACCTCCGTGAAACGGACCGCGTTGCTGACACCTTCGACTCTTGCAATTCAATACTTCACGCTCCGGCATGTGGGATATTACAGATGTCGAGGCATTGTTCATTGTCACGCAAGGCGTCACTCCTAACGTGAGGCTATGCTTTCCCAGTGGTACGCGTCCTACCGAAAACGTAGCACATTTCCCCTATTGGTGACCGCGGGATCGGTGCTCCTAGCGGTCGCCGCGATAGCTATGGCTCTTACCATCGTTCAGCTTCGCACCGACTCACTGGAAGAGGCCCGCCGCAACATCGCTAATCTTGCACTGGTACTGGGAGAGCAGACCAGCCGGTCCGTCCAGACGGTCGATCTCGTCCTTCGCGACTTGCACGACACAATTGTAGAGACGCATGCCGATTCAATCGAGATCTTCGATCGTGCGGTCGGCGGCGACCTGATCCAGCGCGCGTTAAAGGAAAAAGTCGTGCGCCTACCGCAGGTCGATGTTTTCGCCATCGTCGATTCGCACGGGCGCCTAGCAAACGCGTCACGAAACGCAGATATCGGAATGAACCTCTCCGATCGAGACTATTTTCAGCATTTCAATTCGAATGACGACGCCGGCCTTTTCGTGAGTGCGCCAATACAGACCNNCGCCACAGGAACGTGGACCATTTACTTCGCGCGTCGCATCAATTCGAGCCGCGGGGAATTCCTCGGCATCGTGGTCGGCGGTGTCGCAATCCGATACTTCGAGGATATTTATAAGTCGATTGATCTGCCCCGCAAAGAGTCATTTCTGCTCGTGAGGCGCGACGGAACAGTCTTGGTCCGCCACCCCGATCTATCACGGCGCGCGGGACAAGTTATTCCAGCGACGTCGCCGTGGCATGCGCTCGTCGCGCATGGCGGCGGCTACTACGAATCTCCCGGCTATTTTGACCAGGCGCCACGGATGGTGGCCGTGCGTCCGCTGCATGATTTTCCCCTCGTGGTGAACGCGGCAGTCGCCGAAGACGAGGTGCTTGTGACGTGGCGCAAGCGAGCCTTTTACATGGGCGTCGGATCGCTCCTCGTGCTTGCGTATGCGATGATTCTGATGAACGTCACACACCGCCAGTTCGGACGCCTGAGAGAATTTAGCGCGTCTCTTCGCCAACAAAACGAAACCTTGAAACTTCTTTCTGACGAATTGACCTCGAGCGAGGCGAGTCTTGCCGCGAGAGGGCAGGAGTTGGAGACAACGCTGGAGACCATGGACCAGGGCCTAATGATGGCGGATCGGGCCGGCACCATCGTCCAGTGCAACCGGCAGGCCATGCACCTTCTCGATTTGCCACCTGAACTAATGGCCGCGCATCCGACATTCAGCGCGGTACTTGAGTATCAATGGAATGAGAACCGATCAGGTCGCGAAGAAGGGTCATTTGAGGAGTTTGCGCGCAAGCGGATGGCTAACGATCGGCCGTACGTGCAGGAACTCAACCGGCCAGACGGCCGGGTCATTGAGATGCGCAGCATTCCGATAGTGGCAGGCGGGTTCGTGCGGACCTACACAGATATCACCGTTAGGAAGGCCGCAGACGAGCGGGTGCACTACCTTGCGCACCACGACGATCTAACGCGGCTTGTCAACCGAGTGGCATTTCGCGAGCGCCTGCAGGAAGCGCTCGGGATGGCGCGCACAAGCAGGCGGGGGACCGCGCTGCTCTATCTCGACCTAGACCGCTTCAAGGAGGTCAACGACACGCGTGGGCATGACGTTGGCGACCGCGTTCTTGCGGAGGCAGCGCAACGTATGCGCGCGTGCGTTCGGGCCGTCGATACGGTTGCCCGTCTAGGCGGCGATGAGTTCGCAATCATCCTTCCTTTTCTTGACGATCGAAACGCTGCGGAGAATCTTGCGCAAAGGCTGTTGCGGACCTTGGCAGAGCCATTTGTCTTCGACGACGTGCCGTCGTCCATCGGAGTGTCGATTGGAATTGCCATCTGCCCGGACGACGGCATCAGCGTTGATGACTTGCTCCAGCACGCTGACGGTGCTCTCTACAACGCGAAACGCGCGGGCCGAAATACGTTTCGCTTTCACGCAGTCTCAGAAGGTCTCCGCGAGGCTTCCGCATAATCAGCCAGATTCACACGATAAGGGTGCTGGCCTACTAAGTCTCTATATTCCGTGTCGGCAAGTCGGCGTTGCGGACCGAGCGTTAGGCGCTTTTCCCCCCGAGCATCGTTGTGGGAGGAGCCAAGCAGACAGGGCAATAGAAACGTTCCGCGAAACGAGACCGTCTATCACGGTGAGTTGCGAAGCCCGCTCATATCGAGGTGCTACCGACGCAAACTACTGGCTCTGAAGACTTCTAGAGATGGTCATAATTAGGTCAATTGAGCCAAACCGATGGTGTGGGCCTCGGGGCGGGTTGGAACGTTCACTCTTAGTTACCATCCAAGGCCATTGGGGCCTGCTAACGCAGCCTCGCGCGCGCCGCGCTCTCGCCCACATAATTCGCCGGCAACAACGAAGGCTGATAAGCCACAACTCGGTTGCGGCCATCAATTTTTGCCTTGTAAAGCGCGACGTCGGCACGCTTGAGGAGTCGATCGAACGTGTCGCCGGACTCCCATTCGCTGACGCCGAAGCTAGCTGTGAGCGCTATTTCCTCAGTGTCGGTCTCAAATCGGAGCACTGACAACCAGAGCCGCAGGTCGTCGGCAACTGCAACCGCGTCGGAAATCGCTTGGCCCTCAAGCAGGATCGCAAATTCTTCTCCGCCCAAACGGCCTAGAACAGCACTCTTGGTTGCTGTCGCCTCACGCGCGATGCCACGGATCACCGCATCCCCAAC
>PLJS01000188.1:1885-13750 GCA_003140315.1 Hyphomicrobiales bacterium | reverse complement strand
AAATTGCCCTGCCCGTCGATCAGCGGCAGGCGCATCGAGAAATCCTGCGCCATGCGCACCAGCGCGTCGTAGATCGCCTGGTTTCCATGGGGGTGGAACTTGCCCATGGTGTCGCCGGTGACGCGCGCCGATTTATTGTACGGTCGGTCCGGCGTGTAATTGTTCTCGTACATCGAGAACAGGATGCGCCGGTGCACGGGCTTCAGGCCGTCGCGCGCATCAGGCAGCGCACGCGCCACGATCACGCTCATCGCGTAATCAAGGTAGGAGCGCTTCATCTCGTCCGTGATCGACACGGGACGGATATCGGAGGGCTGCGGGGGCTCCCCGGACGGACGATCAGTGTCGGACAAGGGTGATTTCCAAGCGATTCAGTGGCCGGTTTTCATATAGTCGATTTGGGGTGGAGCGACCACCCGAAAACGACGCTTTCGGCAATTAATTTCTCCTGTCTATTCAATAGCTTATTTGACTAATTTGCGGCACCGGAGCGCCGCCGCGTAACCGTCGCATGCCCGCCGAAGTTCGGACGCGCGTCGGCCGCGCGCCTCTATGGCCGCGCCCCCTGGGTCGCGGCTGGAACGTCATGCGCGGCGGCATCCTGGCGGGCACGCGCTGAGGACTGGCGCCAAGCGCGAGCGATCGAGGCGATCGGCTTCTCGACCACCCAATGGACCACGATCGCGACCACGATGGTCGACCAGAAAATCACCGGGCGCGGATAGCCCTGGCCCACCATGAAGCTCAGCACCGGGACGTGAACCAAATACAGCGCGTAGGAGGCATCGCCGAGCAGACGAAGCGGCGCGGCAAGATCCCCCAGCAGCCACGGCTTCTTCACCAAGCATGCAGCGGCGACAAGTGCCGCGGCAGACAGTCCCCATACGAACGGCCTTACCATCTCCGACGACGACGTCCCTAGGACGAGCGCAACGATCGCCGCCATCACCAGAACCGCCGTCAGGGGCCGAGGCAAGCGAAGGCCCTCGAGATAGGCGAGACCCAGGACACAGCCGAAGGCGAATTCCAGGATGATCGGCTTCGTCCAAAAGTCGACAATGCCGGATGGCGCCGCGAAGTGTCCGATCAACGCCAGGAACGCGATCGCACCGACGACCACGGCGACCGCGAAGCGGCGCGGCAGCACCAAAGCCACCGCGAATATCACGTAAAAGAACATCTCATAATTGAGCGTCCATCCGACATATCCGATCGGCAGCCAAGCCCCGGTGGCGTTGGCATACGGCACGAAAAACAACGTCTTCAGGATCGCGGCGCCGGTTTCGCCTCCATACAGCAGCACCAGAGTTGCCGTGACGAGCCAATAAAGCGGAGCGATGCGAAGAATGCGCCGGATCGCGAAAGTCGCGATGCTCGCCGCCTTTCCGAACAGATTGGCCGAGGAATAGACCATCACGAAGCCGGAAATAACGAAGAAAAGGTCCACGCCGGCATTGCCGACAAAGAGCGCAGAACCCCCAACATGCAATGAAACGACACCGATGGCCGCGATCGCGCGCATCACTTGCAGCGACGAAATCTGATTCATGACCCCGACGTTCCCTGCGGTCATTTGACGATTGCATGTTCATGCGATTACACGCAACTGATATTAGATTTTGTTTTTTGCATATCTAAAAGAGAGTGACGCCGACGCCGATGTCGTCGCGTGCTATCTTCCGGCCATATCGGCCTCGCGGGTGCTTTCGATGGCTTCGATCCCGCTCGATTTCCTCGTCACTGCGCTGGTCACGCTGATCGTCGTGGTCGATCCCGTCGGCCTTGCGCCGACTTTCCTTGCGGTGACCGAAGGATTGCCCGCCGCCGCGCGCGGACGCGTCGGCCTGCGTGCGGCGCTGATCGCGGCCGCGATCCTGATGGGTGCCGCGCTGATCGGCGACTGGCTCTTACGCACGCTGTCGATCTCGCTGCCGGCGTTCCGCATCGCGGGCGGGCTGCTCCTGTTTTCGATCGCATCGGAAATGGTGCTCGGCGTTCGAATCGCGCGCCAGTCGCGCGACGCCGAGCAGGTGGTCGACGAGCACGTGCGCAACATCGCGGCCTTCCCGCTCGCCATCCCGCTGATGGCGGGACCGGGCGCGATCACGGCGACCGTTCTGCTCGCGAGCCGCGCGAATGGCGATCCGGTACGGCTCGGATTGCTGCTCGCCGTGATCGTGCTCGTGTGCGCGGCCTGTTTTGCGGTCTACCTGCTGGCCACCCGGTTTGGACGCCTGCTCGGCGTCACCGGCAATGTCGTGCTGTCGCGGCTGCTCGGCGTCCTGCTCGCGGCGCTCGCGGTGCAGTTCGTGATCGACGGCGTGCGCGCGGCGATCGGCGCAGTCTAGGATCCGGACGGGCGGCGCTACTTGCCGACGGCCACGGTGCCTTTCGGGGTCGAAACCCCGACGCAGCCGCCGGCCAGGAACACGCCATATCCATTGACCGAGATATAAAACCCGTTCTTGTCGGCCTCGACACTGACGCCGGCGCCGCTCACGGCGTCGAGTTCCTTGGAAGTCAGCGCGCGCATTTCATTCGTGGAGTTCGCAAGGCCCGTCATGATCTCTCTCCTGCCGTGTCGATGAATTTCGAAAACGCATCTGTTGTGGCATCGGGGGGAGTTTGATCCTGTGACGGCGGTCACGGAATGCGCGATTGTTCGCTGGCTAGCGTGAGCCGCGCAGCTTGCCGACGATGCCGGCAGGGAAGAAATACACGCTCGCGATGAACAGGATGCCGAGCCAGAGCAACCAGCGATCCGGATGGAACAGGCTCGGAACCAGCGGGAGCCCGGCTTCGCCCGCGGCGGTCGAGACCCAACCCATCAGCGCCTGGAGATAGTTCTGCGCCAGCACGTAAAGCGTCGCGCCGACGATCGCGCCATACATCGTGCCCATGCCGCCGATCACCACGATGAGCAGGATGTCGAGCATAATCGAGAACGAGAGCGACGTGTCCGGACCCGTGTAGCGCAGCCATAGAGCATTGAGCGCGCCGGCGGCAGCGGCGGCGGCGGCCGCAATGCAGTTCGCCAGGATGCGGTGGATGACGGTGCGGAAACCGAGCGCTTCGGCGCGAAACGGGTTCTCGCGGATTGCCTGCAGAACACGCCCGAACGGAGAGTTGACGATCCGGAGCAACAACAGGAACAGCGCCGCGCAGCACGCGAACACCAGATAATATGTGAGCATCCGCCCCGTGATGTTCAGGCCGAGAACATCGACGCGAAATCCGGGGCGCAGCACCTCCGGCACGGAGAAGCTGCGGCCGTCCTCGCCGCCGGTCAACCATGAAAGCTGCGAGGCAAGCACCGCGAAGGCGGACGCCACCGCAAGCGTTATCATCGCGAAGAAGATCGTCTGCACGCGCAGCGAAAACAGCCCGATGACGAGCGCAAGCGCGGCAGCGAGCGGCAGCGCGACTGTCAGCCCGACCGCGGCCGCGCCCCAGCGCGGCCCCAGCCCATACATCGCGATCGCGATGCCGTAGCTGCCGATGCCGTAAAACATCGTGTGCGCGAACGACACCACGCCGGTGTAGCCGAGCAGGAGGTCGTAAGATGCCGCCAACGCGATAAAGATGCAGATCTTGGCCGTCACGTTCAGAGGCTTCGCGCCGCCAAACAGGAACGGCGCCAGCGCCAGCACCAGCACGATGATGACAAGCGCGATGCTCAGGCAGCGGCTGCGCGGCGGATCGCCGGAGAGCGGCATGATCATCGGCTGGTCACCGGATAAAGCCCGCGCGGGCGCCACAGCAGCACCGCGACCATCAGCAGGATGTCCGAAATGAGCGAGAGCTTCGGCACCAGGAAGCCGATGTAATTCTGCAAGAGCGCGACCAGGAGCGCGCCGATGAAGCAGCCGGTGACCGAGCCGAGCCCGCCGATGATGACGACGATGAAGACGAGCACGAGGAGTTCGCCGCCCATCGAGGCGTTCACCTGCTCGCGGTAGAGTCCCCACATCACGCCGCCGAGGCCCGCGAGCGCCGAGCCCGCCATGAACACGCCGACGAACAGCCGCCTGATGCGGTAGCCGAGCGCCTCGACCATCTCGCCGTTCTCGACGCCCGCGCGGATCAGGAGCCCGATCTTAGTGCGGTTGAGAATGAGCAGCATCGTGACGAACACCACGAGGCCGACCAGCACAGCCACCACGCGGTATTTCTCGATCGCCGCATCGCCGATCAGGAACGAGCCGCGGAGACTCGTCGGCAGCGCAAGCGGAATCTGCTGCGGTCCGAACAGCGCATAGAGCAGTTGCTCGGCGACGATCATGCCGCCCATGGTGATGAGGATCTGTTTGAGGTGCTGGCCGTAGACCGGCACGATCAGGATGCGCTCGAAAGCGAGGCCGATCACGGCCGTCACCGCCATCGCGGCAACGATCGCCGAGAGAAGCGCTGCAAGATTGAGCCAGATCGAGTCCGCCTGCATCCAGCCGCCGAGCGGAAGCAGCACCAGCGTCGCCACGTAGGCACCGATCGCGATGAACGCGCCGTGGCCGAAATTGAGGACATCCATCAGGCCGAAGATCAGCGTGAGGCCGGAGGCCATCACGAAGATCATCATGCCCATCGCGAGGCCCGCGACCGTCAGCGTGAACCAGGTCGAGACCGGAACGAACGGCAGCGCCGCGAGCGCGAGCGCCACGGGCAACAGCAGCGGCAGGTAATCGCCGCGCGCCTTGGGCAGCGCCGCGCCGGGTTCGATGCCGGTGTCGACGCTCATTGGTGCGCGCCCAGACTCAGGCCGAGTAGCCTGTGCTGCAGCGCCCCGTCGCGGGCGAGCTCGGCCATCGCGCTGGTGTGCACGATGCGGCCATCGTCCATCACGCTCACGCTGTCGCCGATCTCCTGAGCGACGCGGAAGTTCTGCTCCACCAGCAGAATCGTGGCGCCGCGGCGTTTCACTTCCGCCAAGCAGTCGATCAGCGCGCCGATGATCGCGGGCGCGAGGCCCTTGGTCGGCTCGTCGATCAGCAACAGGCGCCGCGGCTCGATGATGGCACGCGCGAAGGAGAGCATCTGCTTCTGGCCGCCGGACAGCGTGCCGGCGCGGGAGAGCCAGAACGTCTTCAAGGGCGGGAAGAAGCCGAAGATCCAGCCGAGCCGACTCTCGTCCATCGCGCCTTCGCGCGCGGCGAGGACGAGGTTCTCCTTCACCGTCAGGTCGGAGAACACCGCCATCGTCTCCGGCACATAGCCTATGCCGGCTCGCGCGATATCGGGCGTTGGCCGCGCCTCGATGCGGCTGCCGCCGAAGCGGATTTCGCCGGCCGAGGCGCGCCACAGGCCCATGATGGTGCGCAAGGCAGTGGTCTTGCCGGCGCCGTTGCGGCCGAGCAGCATGGTGGTCGCGCCTTCCGGCACGGCCAAGTCGACGCCATGCAGGATGTGATAGCGCCCGATGTGGGTCTCGACCGCGCTGAGGGTGAGCAGCTCGCTCATGCGGCTCGACCTCGACCGAAGCTGCCGAGATAAGCCTCCTGCACCACAGGCGAGGCCATCACCTCGGCGGGCGCGCCGTCGGCGACGAGCTTGCCGTTGTGCAGCACGATGATGCGGTCGGCGAGCGAGCGCACCACGTCCATCTTGTGCTCGACCAGCAGGATCGTCTTCGAGGTGTCCTGTTTCAACTGCGCGATCAGATCGAGCACGACCGGGACTTCGTCGACGCTCATGCCGGCGGTCGGCTCATCGAACATGAAGATTTGCGGCTCGAGCGCGATCATCAAGGCGACTTCCAATTTCCGCTGGTCACCATGCGAGAGCGCGGAGGCAGGAGCATCGCGCTTGCCGTCGAGCGCGACCCGCGCGAGCACGGCGTCGGCGCGTGCGATCAGCTCACGATGGCGCATCCAGGGGCGCAGCATGTCGTAATGCACGCCAGCCGCCGACTGCACGGCGAGGCGCACGTTCTCGGCGACGCTCAGCGCCGGAAACAGGTTGGTGAGCTGGAACGCGCGGCCGATGCCGGCGCGGGTGCGGGCGGGCGCGGAGAGCCGCGTGATGTCGCGTTCGCCGAGGAAGACCGCGCCGGATGTTGCAGTGAGCTGGCCGGAGATCAGATTGAAATAGGTGGTCTTGCCGGCGCCGTTCGGCCCGACGATGGCGGTCAGTTCGCCCGGACGGAACGCGCAGCTCACGCCGTCGACCGCGACGTGGCCGCCGAAGCGGATGGTGAGATTGCGGGTTTCGAGGGAGGTCACGAGCACGTTTCACAGGACAGCGTTCGCGTGAACTCTCCCGCGATCACCTCCCCCCTTGAGGGGGAGGTCGACCGGCCGAAGGCCGGTCGGGAGGGGGGTATCAAAAACGTAGCAGCAACCAAGCGGCCCCCTCCCCAACCCTCCCCCTCAAGGGGGGAGGGAGCGCACCGAGTTTGTGGCAAGGACCGCGTCACACCTTCGCGTCTCACCGCTTATTCTGAATCGGGACCTGCATGTCCTCGATCTTCAGTTCGCGCACCAGCTCGGGAATGCCCCAGGCGACCGCCGGATCGGCCTTGATCTTGAAGTGATACATGCTCTGGAGCGCCTGATGATCTTCCTTGCGGAACACCATCTTGCCTTTCGGCGTATCGAACTCCATGCCTTCCATGGCGGCGATTAGCTTCTCGGTGTCGGTCGACTTCGCCTTCTGCACTGCGGTCACCACCGCCATCGCGGCCGCGAATCCGCCGGCCGTGAAGAAGTCCGGCGGCGCGTTGAAGCGCTTCTTATGTTCGGCGACGAGCCAGTCGTTCACCGGGTTCTTGGGGATGTCGTGATAGTAGTAGGTCGCGCCTTCCATGCCGGGCAGCGTCTTGTAGGCCGCCATGGCGGGCAGGATGTTGCCGCCGCTCGACAGCTCGACGCCGTAACGGCCCGGATTCATGTCCTGCAGCTTGGTCAGCGGCGTGGGGCCGGCCCAGATCACCCAGATGATCTTCTTGCCCGGCTTGTCCTTCAGCGCATCGAACAGGCGCTGCGCCGGGGCGGTGAAGTCCGTGGTCGCCGCCGGAGCATATTCCTCCGCCGCAAGTGTCGCGCCGCTCTTCGCGAGCGCAGCCTTGAAGGCCGCAACGCCGTCGCGCCCGAAGGCGTTGTCCTGCGCCAGCGTCGCGACGGTCACGCCCGGGTGTCCGATCGCGACCGCGTTCGAGATCGCGTCCTGCGAGGAGTTGCGTGAGGTGCGAAAGATGTAACGGTTCCACTTGTCACCGGTGATCTGGTCGGCGACCGCAGGCTCGACCAGCAGGATCTTCTTGTGCTCCTCGGCCACCGGCAGCATCGCAAGCGCGGCGGGCGACGCGGTCGTGCCGATCGCGATGTCGACCTTGTCGTCTTCGTAGGCTTCGGCGAGCGCGGTCTTTGCGAGGTCGGGCTTGCCCTGGTCGTCCTTGGTGATGATGACGATCTTGCGTCCGTCGATCGTCATCGTGCCCTTGGTGGCGTATTCGAAGCCGAGCCGCAGTCCCGCCTCGGTCTGCTTGGCGTAGGCCTCGAGCGGCCCGGTCTTGCCGTAGATCAGTGCGATCTTGAGGTCCTGCGCCGCCGCGCCGCCGGCGAAAAGCACAGTCGCGGCGGCCGCAATGAGAATTCTTCGCACACTATTCCTCCGGTTTTGATTGGCGCGACCCTAGCAAGGTGCCGCGCGCCAATACAATGGGCAGCGTCCCGCCGACGTGCCTGCCGCTACCACAATTGCGGCTTTGCGATCATGACGGCGAAGAGCGCGATCACGGCAAGAAAGGCCGGCCAGCCGAGCGCGAACCAGATGGCGAACAGGCGGTCATAACGCGGCGGCAACGGCGCGCCGCGGCGCGCCGCATCGGCCGCGAGATCGCGTAGCCGCATCTGAATCCACACGACCGGCAGCCAGCACAGGCCGGTGACGACGTAGAGCGCGAGCGACGCGACGATCCACGGCTCGCGCCACGAATAGCCGACGAGATGAACCAATGCGGCGCCCGACAGAGGCTGCACGATCACGGCGGTCGCGGTGAATACGGCGTCCGCGACGACGACGGTGCGCGCGGTCTGCGCGATCAACGCGGCATCGCGCGTGCGATGCGCCATCCACATGAAGAAAGCGATACCGAGGCCGGTGCCGAACAAGACCGCGGCGCCGAGGATGTGGATGGTTTTAAGCGTGAGGTGCAGGTCGATCATCGCTCGCCGAGGACGGCGGACGCTGACGCGGTCGCCACCATTACCTTGATCGCAAACAGGTCATCGCCGGCTGCAGCGAGAACGCGCGATCAGCACCACCTGCTCAGAACGGAATCTCGTCATCCAGGTCGCCGCGCTTGCCGGCGCCGGCCATCGCGGGCTGGCGCGCGGCCGGCCGCGACGAGCCGAAATCGCTGTTGTCCTGGCTTGTCTCGCCCGTGCTGCCGCCGCCCGCGCGGTCCAGCATGGTGAGCGTCGAATTGAAGCCCTGCAGCACGATCTCGGTCGAGTATTTCTCGATGCCGTCCTTGTCGGTCCATTTGCGCGTCTGCAACGCGCCTTCGAGATAGACCTTCGAGCCCTTCTTCAAATACTGCTCGGCGACCTTCGCGAGGCCCTCGCTGAAGATCACGACGCGATGCCACTCGGTCTTTTCCTTGCGCTCGCCCGTGTTCTTGTCGCGCCAGTTCTCCGACGTGGCGACGCTGAGGTTCACGACCGGCCGGCCGTCCTGCATCCGCCGCACTTCAGGGTCCTTGCCGAGATTGCCGACCAGAATGACCTTATTGACCGAACCCGCCATGTGCATCTCCACCGTCCACGCGAAATCACCCTACGCCTTCACCGTCACGCTCGCGCCCATAGCTATGACTTCTCCACAACTACGCCAGGGATGGCAGGCGCCTCGTCGTGTTCTTGTTATGTTCTCATTACAAAGGTCGCCTGTCAACACGCAAAACGCATGCGTGCGCTACTAAAGCGTCCCGTCGAGGAACCGCAGCACCTTCGGCCCCGCATAGGCGCCGAACCCTTCGTCGACCGGATCGACCGACCAGAAATGCCCAGCGCCCGGCACCACGATGTTGCGCGCGAAGAAGCCCGCCTGCTTGAGCGCAAGCAGGAAGCGCTCCGATTGCGTCGCCGGATCGACGATGTCGTCGTTCGTCCCGTGGATCAGCAGGAAGCGTGTCGTGTTCTTGTCGACCGTGGCGTAGCTCATCGGCGACGCGTCGAAGAACACCTTGCGGTTCACCATCGGCGAGGCGCCGAGGAATTTCTCCGAGATGTTGTCGCGAGGCCGGCTGATCTGGTCGTGCTCCCATTGCCCGATCATGTCATAGACGCCGTAGAAGCCGACGACCGTCTTCACCTTGGCGGACACGGCCGCGTTCGGGTCGCCGCGATACTCGGTGGCGAACAGCGGCTCGTCCGCGGCGAGCGCGACCAGCGCCGAGAGATGCGCGCCCGCGCTGTCGCCGATCAGACCGATACGCTCGGGATCGATGCCGAGCTCGCCCGCGTGCGCGCGCACATATTGCACCGCCGCTTTGGCGTCATAGACAGCGCCGGGCCAGGTCTTCACGCCCGGCTTCATTAGCCGGTATTCGATCGTGAACACCGCGTAGCCGTTCTTGGCGAGGTAATTTCCCCAGTTCACATAAAACTTGCGATCGCCGACCTGCCAGCCGCCGCCATGCACGGCGACCAGCACCGGCGCCTTGTCCAGCCCTTTCGGCAGATAGAGATCGCCGAGCAGCTTCGTCCCGTCATGCTCGGCAAACACGATGTCGTTGCGGACGACCACCTCGTACTCGCGCGCGCTCGCAAACGTCGTCATCATCATCGTCGCCGCGAGCGCAGCGCCCCACAGGCTCAATCTCATGGCGTCCTCCCACGGCCTCGTCGTTCTCGGCGAGGCTTCGGCAGGATCGTAGCGCGCCTGTCGCCGGGCGCCAGTCGGTTGTGCCGCGCCAAATCCCAGGCGCGGACGTCGGCTCCCGCACGTCACATGAATCCGGGGTTGCGCGGGAGATAACGGCTCCAGTCTCCAAACGCCTGCGACGACATCAGCACCATCGGAAAGGCAATCCGCATCCCGCAATCGACCGCGATCTTGAGCGGCGTCTCGCTCGCGCCCGGAATGAAGGCCGACACCTGGGCGGCGCCGCTCTCCACGGCCAGATGCAGGGCCGTCACGAAGGCCGAACCGGCAGCTTGCGGATGCGCGACTGCAAGCGGACCGACGTGGCCGCCTGCGTTGACATAGGCGTACCCGACACAATCGTCGCCTGCGTAAAGCAGGAAGCCCTTCATCGAGGGATCGCCGATCAGGAATTTATGATGCTTCGCGCGCGAAAGTCCCAAGGTTGAGGCATCGATCCTCGCGAGGCTTTGGAAATGCGCGGCCGTGGGCTCGATGCGCTCGCAGCGCAATCGATCAGCGCCCAGACGACCCTCCACGGCCTCCCGTGCAGCGCCGAACATGTAGATGGGAAGCCGCGGGAAAAGCCCGTGCCGAATGTAGAGCCCCTGTGAGACCCGATTGAAGGTGAAGGTGATCAGCGCCTTGTGAACCGCTCCGGCCTCGTTGGCGTGGTCGAACGTACGCTTCAGCAGTTCGTTGCCGATCCCCTGCCCTTGCAGCGCCGGAGCGATGAACAGCTCGGCCAGGAACCAGAGGTCGCCGCAGACCCAACTGAAAGCCGAGCCGACGATCTCCCCGCCCCGTTCGGCCGTCCACAGTCCCGCGGGATCGTCGTTCCAGGAGAACAACTGGAAATCCGGAGACCGCACGCTCGCCATCGGCCCGAAGCCATGGCGTTCCGTGAGGTCGTTGATGCTGCGGACGATCAGTTCCTGCGTCGCCTGCAACTCGTCGGCGCGCGCACGGCGATATTCGATCGGCATTGATGCTTCAGTGTCCGATATCCACCAGCGAGCCGCCATCCACCGGCAACTGCACGCCGGTGATGAAATTCGCCTCGTCTGAGGCGAGGAACAGCGCGGCGTTCGCCACGTCCCAGGCGGTGCCCATCTTCTTGCGCAGCGGCACGCGGGCATCGCGCATCGCGGCGACTTCAGCGCGGGGTTTCCCCGAATGCCGCGCGCGCGTGTCGACTGCCATCGGCGTATCCATCAGTCCCGGCAGGATCACGTTCGAGCGGATGCCGTATTCGGCATTCTGGATGGCGATCTGCTGCTGATACGCGATCATCGCGGACTTCGAGGCCTTGTAGGCCACGTAGGGGTATTTCTCCCACGCGGCGAGCGACGAGATGCCGAGGATCACACCGGACTTCTGCGCCCGCATGATCGGCAGCACGTGCTTCACCGCCATCACCATGCCGCGCAGGTTGACGGTCATGATGCGGTCGAAGGCTTCCTCGGTGATTTCGGTCGGCGACGCGTCGCCGCCCGCGATGCTGAAGCCCACATTGTAGTGCAGGATGTCGATGCGGCCCCAGCGCCGGTGCGCATGCGCGCACATCTCGCGCAAGGTTGCCTCCTTGGTGACGTCGGCCTCGAACGGCGCGGCTTCGCCGCCGCCCTTCGCTTCCTTGCCGGCCATAACGGCGGTTTCTTCCGCCGAGGCGAGGTCGCGGTCGACGCAAAGGACTTTCGCGCCCTCCTGCACGAAACGGATGACCGTGGCGCGGCCGTTGCCCATTCCGGTTCCCGGGCCCTGCCCCGCCCCGACGACGATCGCGATCTTGTCTTTCAGGCGCATCATCCCAAATCTCTTCTTGCCGGCGCCGAATTGGCGCCGAAACCGTTATCCACAGTGGTTCTCGCCCCGCTGGACCGGCCATGCAATGGCTGGGCTGGCGGAATCTTCTTGTTCTCATTATGTTCCTGAGCCCATGAACGACCTGTTCGACAAGAATCGCAAAGCCCGTGACACCCGCGTGATCGCGATCCGCGGCGC
>PLJS01000188.1:0-1833 GCA_003140315.1 Hyphomicrobiales bacterium | reverse complement strand
CCGGACGTCGACCAGATCGACGGGCTTTCTCCAGCGATTTCAATCGAACAGAAGACCACCTCGCGCAATCCCCGCTCCACGGTCGGCACGGTCACGGAAATCTACGACTACATGCGGCTCCTCTGGGCGCGGGTCGGCGTCCCCTATTCGCCGGCGACCGGCCTGCCGATCGAGAGCCAGACGGTGAGCCAGATGGTCGACCGCATCCTGGCGCTGCCGGAGGGCACGCGGCTCTATCTGCTGGCACCCGTGGTGCGAGGACGGAAGGGAGAATATCGCAAGGAATTGGCGGAATTTTTGAAGAAAGGGTATCAGCGCGTCAAGGTGGACGGGAAATTCTACGAAATTTCCGAAGTCCCCGCGCTCGACAAGAAATTCACGCACGACATCGACGTGGTGGTCGACCGCATCGTGGTGCGCGCCGACATCGGGGCGCGATTGGCGGACTCGCTCGAGCAGGCCTTGAAGCTCGCGGACGGGCTCGCAATCGCCGAGATGGCGGACGCCACGGCCGCGACCGGCTCCAAGGCGAACAAGCAGCGCAATGACACATCCGAGCGGCTGATCTTCTCGGAAAAATTCGCCTGCCCGGTCTCTGGCTTCACCATTCCGGAGATCGAGCCGCGACTGTTCTCGTTCAACAACCCGTTCGGCGCCTGCCCGAAATGCGGCGGGCTCGGCGTCGAGCAGCACATCGATCCCGACCTTGTCATCCCGGACAAGGATCGCACCTTGCGCCAGGGCGCGATCGGCCCGTGGGCGAAGTCGTCGAGCCCTTATTACGGGCAGACGCTGTCGGCGCTCGGCAAGCATTACAAGTTCACGCTCGACACCAAGTGGAAGGACCTGCCGACGAAGACGCAGGACGCGATCCTCAACGGCTCGGGCGACGACGAGATCCGCTTCTCCTATGACGACGGCATGCGCAAATACGACACGCGCAAGCCGTTCGAGGGCGTGGTGACCAATCTGGAGCGGCGCTGGAAGGAAACCGAGAGCGAGTGGGCGCGCGAGGAGATCGCGAAATATTTCCACGACGTGCCGTGCGACGCCTGCAAGGGCTATCGGCTCAAACCCGAGGCGCTGTGCGTCAAGGTCGGGGCCAAGAACATCAGCGAAGTGGCCGAGCTCTCGATCAAGCGCGCGGGCGAATGGTTTTCCGCGCTGCCCGCACAGCTCAACAAGCAGCAGAACGAGATCGCGACCCGCATCCTGAAGGAAATCCGCGACCGGTTGAAATTCCTGGTCGACGTGGGCCTCGAATATCTCACGCTCGCGCGCGCTTCCGGCACATTGAGCGGCGGCGAGAGCCAGCGCATCCGGCTNNCCCTCGATCGGCCTGCACCAGCGAGATAATGCACGGCTCCTGGAAACGCTGAAACGATTGCGCGATCTCGGCAACACCGTGATCGTGGTCGAGCACGACGAGGACGCGATCCGCATCGCCGACTTCGTGCTCGACATCGGCCCCGGCGCGGGCGTGCACGGCGGCAAGATCATCGCGCAGGGCACGCCCGACGACATCATGGAGCACCCCGACTCGCTGACCGGCCAATACCTCACCGGCGTGCGCTGGATCGAGATCCCCGAGCGGCGGCCGTTCAACCCGCGCCGCACGCTCAAGGTCATCAACGCGCGCGGCAATAACCTGAAGAACGTCACCGCCGAAATCCCGCTCGGCCTGTTCACCGCCGTCACCGGCGTCTCGGGCGGCGGCAAGTCCACGCTGCTGATCGACACGCTCTACAAGGCTGTGGCGCGCCGCCTCAATGGCGCCAGCGAAGGCCCCGCGCCGCACGACCGGCTCGAAGGGCTCGAGCACATCGACAAGAT
>PLJS01000003.1 GCA_003140315.1 Hyphomicrobiales bacterium | reverse complement strand
CTGCAAAATCCTCCATTGTCTGCTTTGCCAATTCGATCCGATCCACGATGAACAACACACGTTCCGCATTGCGCGTCACCAGAAACCGCCGGATGAGTGCAGCACAGAGAAGCGTCTTGCCCGTGCCAGTTGCCATTTCGAGCAGGAACTTACGCCGGCGGCTCCCGTCAAACAGGCGCGCGACCTCAGCCAAGGCTCGAATTTGGTAACGTCGCAAAATAAGATCGTCTTTCAACCATCGCAGGNNAAATTCCAGAACCAGTGCTCGCGGCCGTTCGACAATATGACGAAAGGCGCTTGTAGATTTTCGGCGTATCCGCGCGCCTGCTCTTTCGCATCGTAGGGATCGACGTTTTCACGCTTGGCTTCGAGCACGCAAAGCACACGCCCGAGTTTATCCATCAGAAGATAATCGGCTCGCCCTGTTCCAGTGTTCAATTCAAATTTGACTCGCCGCGGATCGAGCAAATCCCATCCGCTGAACTCAAGCGATTTAACAATCAGAATCCGCGAAAACGCCTCATTGTGCCCGTTGGTCATATCGAAATCTCGGTTGCGGCAATTCGCGAACTATACCATTGCGCGCCACTTTCGCACGTTCCTGGCAATCTTCTCGCCCGAGGGGGCACTGTTCCCCAGTCGGTCGCAGTGGAAAAACCTTGCCCGTTTCCGGCAAGTTGTTTCCGTCTGGCATTTGTTCTTACAGCCGCCGGCTTGACCCAGCAATCAAAAAGTTCTTACTTTGTTCTCCTCAGCGAATCTGACGGAGGACCAAGCCCACCGGCCGCCAGGCGCCGCCGGCTTGCATCCACTGTCGTCAACCAATCCACCGACATCCGAGCAACCCGCCCACTTCGAACCAACCCCCACGACCAATCGACAGAGGCTACAGATCAGCGCCTCATTCCATCCCTCAACCCAGCGACCGCGCAGCTCCATGAACTACTCAAGCACGTGAAGAATCCGAACGTCCACGGCCTCGACAAGGAGCTGGGCTTCCGCGTTGAGCAGTTGCAGCTCGGGCCGCCGGATCAGTACGCGGAAACACTGCGGGCGATGTCGCTCAACGCGAACATCAATCTTGCGCGTGCCGCTTTCGGAGCGGCTGTGAAGCACTATCCGAACCAGCGTTGGATTCTGAAATGGGGTGCGCAGATCGTGGAGCGGTACGATCCGCCGAAGAAAGACGGTTGATCGAGGAGCGCGCCTTTTGTTCGAGACAATGTATTGATACGTTCTCTGCGGAGCATCGGAAGTGGCGGCGGAAAGCGGAGCCAAAACGGAGCCAAAAACTTGTAAGGCATTGAAAATACAGGGTGCGCACGCGGTGAAAAGCGCGCCGCGAGCGTCGTGCACGCGTCGAGTTGACGAGTTACACGCGCTAGCACCTATCAATCGTCTTTCAACCCTGAGACGACTAGAGTAGGATAGGTGCTATGGAGAGGCGCGCTTTCCTTAAATTGCCGTTCTACGGAGCGTTCGCAGCGGCGGGCATTGCGCCAGCGCGCGCAGCTCTTATCCCGCCGTTTTTCACCTATTGCGTTGTTGCCATCGGCGGTCAAGTTAGCGAAATCCGCGATGGGAGAGCGGTCAATACGAGATGGGCNNGCGGTAGGTACTGGCTTCTTTTACGGCGTCCTCTCCAAGCCCGACCCCGATTTAGCAAAGAGGCAGTACGACGTTTATCTGGTCACCGCGCGGCATGTTTTCGACGAATGGAAGGCCCAACAGGCGGCCGGCTTAGGTAAGGGCCTAATTCTTAGCGACCTGATGGTTCGGGTAAATCCGATCGATGTTACGTCCCGTGCAACCGACGTTGCCATAGCAGAGTTCAAGGACAAAGGCGCTGAGTGGACGAATAACCCCGATGGCAAGGACGTATCTGTCATCTCTGTTAATATCGACGTTCTCCGGGAAAAGGCGTTCGGCGTTGCATTTTTCGCCGACGACGAAATGACCGCCGACCTTGCGAAGCTTAGAGATTTGAAAGTTTCTGCGGGCGACGGGGTGTTTGTTCTTGGATTTCCGATGGGCCTTGTTGGGGACTGGCGCAACGCCGTCATCATCAAAAGCGGGATAATCGCCAGAGTTGAGGATATGCTGCTCTCTCGATCAGATGCCTTTTTGATCGACGCCTTGGTGTTCCCCGGCAACAGTGGCGGGCCTGTGGTGCTTCGACCGGAGGCCATTGCAATTAGCGGCACACCGTCGCAAAACAGGGCCTACTTGATAGGGATGGTGATCGCCTATCAGCCGTATATCGACGTTGCAGTGAGTCAACAGACGCAGCGCCCGAGAGTTACGTTTGAAGAAAATTCGGGGCTCGCGAGCGTCTTGCCAACTGACTACATAGCCGCTGCNNCGCCGCCGCCTCAGTAGCGGCCGAGCCTTGCGCCGAACCGGCGGACGATGCCGCCCGAGTAGACCGGCCATCAGGCCAATCGGAATGCTCGCCCATGCGTTGGCGCTCATGCTCCGCAGCGCTCGGCGTGTGCGCGGCTGCATGCCCGGCTCCGTCTTGAC
>PLJS01000089.1 GCA_003140315.1 Hyphomicrobiales bacterium | reverse complement strand
GTCGCAACCATGCGCCGACGATTAATCGTTGCAATGGTCAGGACTCTGTCGCGGTGCCCCTGCTGCGCCGCTCAAACCCAAAGACGCCCGAGCGGAAGATGTTCATGACGCAGTAAGATTAGAGATCTGCCCTCATCAACCTTGGATCAATCCGCGTTCGGCAAAAGTCGTGGTGATCCGCGGCGAACGCAGAGCTTGTCCCCCTCGCAGGGGGACAGACATCGCCCAGCCGGCTGCCTAATCTCGGCAGCGTGTTCTGTTTGAAGAAGGCCAAGAAAGCTGGTTCAGGATAGAGACCATGAATATCACGCAGGCTCTTCCGCGCGGCATCGGCGTCGATCCTCAGGCGATGATGCGCTACATCGATGACCGGCCCAACGACGGTATTTTTCAGGTCCATCGCGATGTGTTCATCGACAGGGATTTGTTCGAACGGGAGCTGGCGTACGTCTTCGGCCGCACCTGGAACTTCCTCGGTTTCGAAAGCCAGATCCCGAAGCCGCACGATTTCTTCACCGGCCATATCGCCCGGACGCCGGTGCTGGTGACGCGCGGCGGCGACAAGCAGATCCGCGCTTTCTTCAACGTGTGCCGCCACAAGGGCGCGATGCTTTGCAACGTCGAGCAGGGCATGGCGCGGGTGCACGTCTGTCCCTATCACGCGTGGTCCTACGACTCGACCGGAGCCAATGTTAGCATCAAGGATCATGCCGCGGGTGACTATCCGAAGGGCTTCGAGAGCGAAGACCACAATCTGAAGCCGCTCGGCGCGGTCGCAAGCTACAAGGGACTCGTGTTCGGCAGCATCTCGCCAGACGTCCCGCTGCTCGAGGATTTTCTCGGCGACACGAAGTTCTTTGTCGACCTCGTGATGGATCAGGGTCCGCACGGCATGGAGCCGATTCCCGGCCGCGCGCTCTACACGTTCCGCGGAAACTGGAAGCTGCAGCTCGAGAATGGGATGGACACCTACCATCTCACCACGACGCACCTCAGCTTCCTCAATATCCAGAGCGACCGGCGCAGGGGCGGGGGCAATCAGGAAGTTCGCAAGTCGAACGTCGCGGGCAACATGGGGATCAAGACCAGCACGTTCACGTTCCCGCATGGCCACGGCGTGCTGACGCTTGAAAACGAAGACCCGACGATCCGCCCGATCTACTCGCAACTGGATCAGCTTCGCGCCCGGGTCGGCAAAACCAAGGCCGACTGGACCACGGCGCGCAGCTTCAACGCGACGATATTTCCGAACATGAATCTGTCGCAGAACTACGCGCTGATCCTGCGCGTCGCGCGGCCCATATCGGTCGACCTGACCGAGATGACGTCGTATTGCCTCGGCGCGATCGGCGAAAGCAGAGCGCAGCGCGCGCTCCGGCTCAGGGAGTTTGAAGACTTCTTCAATGCGAGCGGACTAGCGACCCCGGACGACTCGCTGATGTACGAGCGCTGCCAGGACGGCCTCACCAACGCCGGCGGCCCGCCGTGGTTGCAAGGATACGCGCGCGGGATGAACGAGCTGAAGCCTGGCGGAAATGACTGGACCAACGAGATCAGCGCGCGGCCGCTGCAGAATTGGATGGGGACGTTCAAGGCCGGACCCGAGGTCATGCTGCACGAACCATATCGCGAGTGGCAGCGGCTGATGGATACGGGCCTGCGCGGCGAGAGGGCGTATCCCTGATGCCGGCCGTGAAGAAGAAATCCCGCCCGACTCCGCCCGCGGCCCGTTCCGCGCAAAGTCGCGGCGCACCGTCGCTTCCCGCGCGCAAGTCGAGCCCAGAGGCGCTGCGCGATTTGCTCGATGCCGGCCGCGACCTGATCGAAAGCGAGGCAATGTACCTTGACGAACGCCGCTGGGACGATTGGCTCGCGCTGTACACCGAGAAGTGCGAGTACTGGGTGCCGACTTGGAGGATGGACGGGACGCTGACGACGAGCCACGACGAAGAGCTCTCGCACATCTACTACTCCAACCGCGCCGGCCTCGCGGAACGCGTCTCGCGACTGACCTCGCGCTGGTCGCCGGCCTCCAGTCCGGTGCCGCGCACCTGTCACATCGTGGCGAACATCCGGTTCATCGGCGCTCCGTCGCAGGACCGGATGCAGCTGCGTTCGTCCTGGGTGACGCACGCGCTCTATATCCGGCAACGCCAGACCTATGCCTTCTTCGGCAGCGCCGAATACGAGCTTGCGTCCGTTTCGGGGAAGTGGCTCATCGCGCGCAAGAAAGTGGTGCTCAAGAACGACTACATCCCGTCGATGATCGACGTGAATTGTCTGTGACGGCGAGTGCGGCACAGGTCACGTGACAAAGACAATAAGACGGGAACTCCGGGGAGGAGAGAATGTCACAAGGTGAATCGAAATTGCCGGGAATGAACGCGATCTCGCGGCGCGGCGCCTTGCAGGGCTCGGCTGCGCTGATGGCGGGCACCCTTGGCGTTCCGGGACTGTCCTTCGGGCAGGCGACGCCAAAGCTCGCTGGCGTCAGCTTTTCCCTGTCCTCGATCAGCAGCCAAGGCGCGACCATCATCAAGAAGCTCGGCTTCGACAAGAAGCACGGATGGGATCTCGACGTCGTCGTGCGCACGTCGACCGAGGCCTATTATAACGACTTCGTCAGCGGCGGATTCGATGCCTGGCACGTCGGCGGCGTCTACATTATGGGGCGCCTTGCATCGCGAGGCGTGCCGATCACGTTGGTCGCTGCGACCCTGCGTTATCCGTACCCGATGGTCGCGAGCACCGAGAGCGGCATCAAGAGCATTGCCGATCTGAAAGGAAAGAAGATCGGGATGGATCGCGCGGGCTACATGTATGTCGGTCTGGTCGAGATCGCGAAGACGGCCGGCATCGATCTCGAAAAGGACTGTCAGGTCGTCAACATGGGATTGCTGCAGACGATCCCGCGGCTGCAGCGCGGCGACGTCGACGCGTCGCCGATGCTGTTCGAGCAGGGTCTTCAGGTGGTGCAAGATGCGCCGGACAAATTCCACATCCCGTTCGATTGCGATCTGGAGCGCGCCCGGGCGTTCGGCGCAAAGGCGCTGTATCAATACCTCGCGATTCGTACGGACTGGGTCGAGGCGAACAAGGCCGTCATTCCGAACATCGTGGCGAGCTATCGAGACATGGCCGATTTCTTCAGGGCCAACGCGCCCGAAGCCGTGAAGATTCTCAGCTCGTCGAAGGATCAGGGCGGCGCCGAAATGCGGCCCCCGATTGCCGCCGCGATGTATCTCACGGGTATTCTGGGCGGCCTGAAGACCGTATGGACGGCGATCCCCGCCGCCGAGCAGGAAGACGACATCTTCAAGGAGCTCGAGAAGTACAAGGACTCGAACTTGCTCGACAAGCTTCCGGACCGGAAGACATTCGTGCACCGGGGTTGAGGTCTCGGGCATGAAGCCGGCAATCAAACTCACCGATGTCGGCAAGGACTTCGGCGGGACAGGCGGCAAGCCGAAACGCGTCGCGGTGCGGCGCGTCTCGTTCTCCGTCTACCCGGGTGAGGTGCTTTGCATCGTCGGCAAGAGCGGTTGCGGCAAGTCGACCCTCGTCAACATGATGCTCGGTCTGGAGACGCCGAGCCGCGGATCGATCACGATCGACAGCAAGCCGAATAGCGGTCATCACCGGCCGGTTGCGGCGGTGTTCCAGACCGACCGGCTGCTGCCGTGGCGCACAGTCGTCGACAACGCCGCGCTCGGCCTTGAGGCGGCAGGCGTGTCGAAACGTCAGCGGCACGATGCCGCGAGGCCTTGGCTCGAGCGCGTCGGGCTTGAGACCTGGGGCGGCCACTATCCGCACGAACTGTCGGGCGGGATGCGCCAGCGCGTCTCGATCTGCCGCGCATTCGTGCTGCAGCCGGAAGTGCTGATCCTCGACGAGGCATTCGGGCACCTCGACGAGGTCACGGCGCAGCAGTTGCGGCAGGACTGTCTGAAGATCATCGCGGAGACGAATACTGCGGTGATCATGGTGACTCACAATATCGCGGAAGCGCTCGCGACGGGGCACCGGGTGCTGGTGTTGGGCAAGCCGGCCGAGATCATCAAGGAGTTCGAGTTGAAGGCTCCGGGTCCGGGTGAGCGCAAGGTTTACCCCGCGTTGCGCGACGAAATATTTGACCTGATCGAGAAGCAGTCGGAGTACACGGCATGAAGGCCCCGCCGGCCGAGCCCGCTGCCGCGATCGAGCCGCCGCCGGTGGCCGCGCAGGAGGCTACGCCCGAGACAGCGCCCGCGGAAGCGCGCTGGAGCGTCGGCCGCCACACCAATGTCCTGCTACTGCTTCTGGCCCTGCTGCTGTTCTGGCAGTTCGCCGTCCCGCTCCTCGTTCCCGGATATGTCTTTCCGACGCTCGAGACGGTCGTCGATAAGTTCGCGGCGATCCTGCGCTCAAGAAACACATACGTCGACATATTCAATACGACGCTTCGGATCATAGGTGGCTTCGTCGTCTCCGGGCTTGTCGGCATTTGTTTCGGCGTCGCGCTCGCGATGTCCAAGCGCCTGAATGCGACCTTCATGCCCGTAGTGCGCTTCATCACCGGCGTTCCGGCGCTGACCTGGGTCCTGCTCGCGATCATCTGGTTTCGCTCGACCGAGCTTCGCATCTGGTTCCTGATGTTCGTGCTGATGGCGCCCATCGTCACGATCAACACGTATGACGGCGTGCGCTCGATTTCATACGAGCTCTATCAGATGGTCCTCTCGCTCGGACCGAACAAATTCCGCCTGCTGCGGCTGATTGTGCTGCCCGGCGCCACGCCCTTTGTGTTCTCGGGACTGAAAGTCGGGCTGAGCTTCGGCGGCCGCTTCGTCGTGTTCGCGGAAGCGATGAGCGCCGACAGCGGCATCGGATCCGCGATGTACACGATGAATCAGACCTTCGACATTGCGGGAATCATCGTCTGGACGCTGTTGCTTGTTATCGTGCTTGCGGTCCTCGACGTGCTGCTGACCAAGGTCGAGCGGCATTGGTTCCGCTGGCGCCGCGACTTTCAAGGATAGATCGGAAAGACGCGCGCATGCGACGCCGCGAGCATACCGATGTGATCGTGGTGGGTGCGGGCATCGCCGGCGCCGCCGCGGCGCTGGAGCTTGCGGCCGGCGACGTCGAATTCATGGGCATCGACAAGGCGGACCGCTTCGGCGGCACGGCGCGGCGTGGCGGTGTCGGATGCTCGATCGCGGGATCTCCATTGCAGTTGGAGAGCGGACTGTCGGACGGCATGCCGCGCGCCGTCGACGATCTGATGGCGAACGGCAACGACGCCGACAGAACCTGGGCGCGTTTCTATTACCGGCGCGCGGTCGCTGACGTTTATGGCTGGTATCGGCAGCTCGGTGTGGATTTCGACGGGCTCCTCCATTTCGAAGGCGACTCGGTTGCGCGCTGGCATCGTCCGGCCGGTGGCGGTGCTCGTGTCATGGAGATGGCACGGAAGAAGTTCGCCGAACGGGGACTGGAGCAGTGCTGGCACTTCGGGCTGACGGTGACCGACCTGCTTCGTGACGGCGAACGCATCTGCGGCGTGCGCATCAAGACTGCATCGGGACAGCGCGCCAAACTGCGCGCGCGAGCCGTCATACTCGCGACGGGCGGATTCGCCGGCAACCTCGACATGAGCCGTGCTGCAAGCCCTCAGCTCCGCAACGCTGCGCGGCTTCTAGCGGGAGGAAATCCCGACTCGCAAGGCAACCTGCACACCATCGCGGCCCGTCATGGCGCATGTCTGTCCTCGATGGGAAATGTTTATACCTATGCGAACGGCACCCCGGACTATCGCGATCCCTCCGGGAAACGCGGCGTGGTGGTGAGGCGCGTTCGGTCGTGCGTCTGGGTCAACCGGTCCGGAGAGCGATTTCACGACGAGGACCTGCACATCACCGGCCTGTCCGCGACCGGGAAGCTCATGCGGCAGGATGGACAGACCTGCTGGATCGTCCTGCCAGAAGCCACCCTGCCAGAGGTCGAGATCTTCGACCACTATATCGAGCCGGGCTCGGACTCTCCGGCCGAAACCGTCGCGCGGTTCTTCTCACACTCGCCGTTTGTGTCGAAGGCAGAGAGCCTGCACGGCCTTGCCGGGAAGATCGGCGTCGACGCGCGCACGCTCGAGAAGACGATCGCGGATTGGAACAGCCTGCTGTCGTCCGGCGCCGCGCGCGATCCGCTCACCGACCGCGACCTTGTCGGTCTCAGGCCGCTCAGCGACGGTCCGTGGTGCGCGATTCAACTGTTTCCGCTTGTGCGCAAGACATTGGGCGGTGTCGCGACTGATCTGCGATGCCGTGTGCTCGACCGCTCGGGCGCACCGATTCACGGCCTCTTCGCGGCAGGCGAGCTCGCCGGCATGGGCGGCGGACACCTCGCCGGCAGCCGTCCACTCGAAGGATTGATGGCGGGCGGGTCTGTGTTCAGCGGCAGGATCGCGGGCCGCTGGGCCGCACGAACGCTTCGAACATCGGCAGGGCGTGGCCAAGCGATGCGGGAACGCAACGCCGCGTCGTCCGAAATGCTCACCAGGACCGCATAGCGAGACAGATCATGATCAAGCACCTCGTGGCGTTTCGCTTCAAGCCGGGCATCTCCGACGATACGCGCGATAGCATTCTTGCCGAGATGCGGACCTTTCCGAAGCGCTTTCCGGCCATGCGGAACTGGGCCGACGGAAAGAACATCAGCAAGCGAGACCAGATGTTCGAATACGCGTTTGTGGTTGAGTTCGACGCCGAAGCCGAGCTGCTGAGCTACCTGAACTCGGAAGAGCACGAGCGCTTCGTGAAAGAACGTTTCAGGCCCTATGTCGAGACACGCGCGATCGTGAGCTTTGAAACTGGCGGGAAGGGGTGAGAGATGAAACTGCTCAGCTTCGAGGCTAACGGCGCCGACGGCGCGCGATTTGGCGTTCTCTCGGCAAACGGCACGCGTGAATACGTCATCGATCTCACGAATGCCGCAGCCAGGTTCATGCCAGCCGGGCGGTCAGTACCCGCCGACGCCGAGAGTCTCTTGCGGATAGGGACATCCGGCCTTGCCGCCGTACGCGAGCTTGTCGCAAGTGTTGCGCTCCCAGCGGAGAGCGAAAGCGGCATCCACACGCTAATGAAGGAACGGATCGTCTACGCGCGCGACGCGATTAAATTTCTTCCGCCAGTTCCCCGCCCAGGGAAGATCATCATGGTGGGGACGAACTATCGCTCGCATGCCTCCGAGGGAAAAAATCAGGCGGGCAACCTTCCGGCCGCGCGTGCCGAAAAGCACGAATGGCCCGTGTCGTTCTCCAAGTTTCCTTCCGTCATGGTCGGGCACGACCGTCCGATCGTGTATCCGGCGCATACGAAGCAGCTCGACTACGAGGCCGAGCTCTGCGTCATCATCGGAACGAAGTGCAAGAATGTGACGGAGGCGAACGCACTCGACGTCGTCGCCGGCTATACGATCGCTAACGACGTCAGCATGCGCGATCTGCAATTTGCCGAAATGCGCCGTGGTGCAATCATGATGGGCAAGAACCTCGACACGTCTTCGCCGATTGGACCCTACTTCGTCACCAAGGACGAAATTCCCGAACCGCACAATCTGCAAATCAGTTGCCGCGTGAACGGCGAAACGCGGCAGCAAGACAATACAAGCAATATGATCTACTCGATCCCGTGGCTCATTTCATACTTCTCGCGCATGACCCTTGAGCCGGGAGACATCATCTCGACCGGAACGACCGCCGGTGTCGGGATATTCCACGAGCCGCCGGAGGACTGGCTACTAAAGCCCGGCGACGTCGTCGAGATCGAGGTCGAAAAGATCGGCTGCTTGACCAACAAGGTTATCTCCGGGTGAAACCCGGCGCTGCGGCCCGGAGTGCCGGCAGCATGATTCACGCGCTCCAACCCGCATCCAAAAGAAATCGAGGAGACCTGAGTATGAAGACGATCGACATTGGAGACTGGATTCGCGTCAACGAAATCCTGCAGGCTTACGCCGATGCAGTCGATCGCGGCGATGTGGACAAGATCATGACGCTGTTCACGCGGGACGCTGTCTGGGATTCGACGCCCGGAGCCCCGCGCAAGGGCTATGACGCAATCAGCGACTTCTTTCGCGGCCGATTCCAGCACTTCGTCAGCACGAGCCACCACGTCGGGCCGCCGAACGTGCGGCGCGATCCAAAGGACAACTCGCTCGAAGCGACCTCGTATTTCCTGAACAAGCACGACCAGAAGGACGGTGTGCCGTACACGATCTACGGACGCTTCGTGGACCATTTCGTCGAGTTGGGTGGCGAACTGCTCATCAAGCGCCGGCTTGTTATCGTCCACGTCGCGGAGGGCACCGATCGGGTCTATAACAAGCTTCCCCGCCAGGAATGGTAGCCGTGACGCGCGGCTGCGGCGCCTCATGACCAAGCGCGTCGCTCTTGTCACGGGCGCGAGCAGCGGTATCGGCGCTGCGACGGCCCAGCGGCTGCTGGAGCGGGGCTACCGCGTCGTCGCAGCTGGGCGCCGGCGCGAGCGCCTTGATGCGCTCGCTGCGAAGCACGGACCCGACTGCGCCGCGGCCACGCTCGATATCGCCGATGCCGAGTCCGTCGCGACGCTGCCGGACCGGCTACCGTGCGGGTGGGGACCGATCGACACGCTGATCAACAATGCGGGCTCGGATGTCGGCGGCCGCACGCCGTTCGCGGCCGGCTCTTTTGGCGACTGGGAATCGACCCTTGAGACCAATCTCGTCGGCACGATGCGCCTGACACATCAACTGCTTCCGTCGATGCTCAAGGAAAATCGCGGCGACATTGTGCTGATGAGTTCGCTGGTCACGCGCGCGGCGCTGCGTGACGTCGCGGCCTATACGGTCTCCAAGCACGGCATACACGGGTTCGCCACGACGCTGCGCGCGGACTACCGTGAAACGCGCCTGCGGATCACGGAGATCCAAGTCTCGGCGGTACGCACGGAGTTTGCCGAAACGCGTTGGCGGGGTGACAAGGAACGCGCAAGCGCTTTCTATGAATCCATTCCAGCCGTTCTTGAACCCGACGATCTCGCGCGCACTGTCGTCTGGATCCTCGATCAACCGTCGACAGTGACGATCGGCGAAGTCATGCTCTTCGCAACGACCGTGCCGCCGGTTTGATCGGCGCTCGGTTCGCCAGGGACAATGCAAGAAACAGAGGTGTCGCCTATTTTCGATTGCGTTGTCATTTCCGCTTCTTGGTCGCCGCGCCTTGATCGTCATCAATAAGATCGCGGCAGTCCCAACACGTATTCCGACAAGAATGCCGGAATCAGATTGGTTGATATTGGAGTGATAAAGCCGCGTCTCGCGAAACTTAAGCGTCCATTTCTCGCATGCTTGTTCTGTAGCTAACCCCACTGCGGCGCCCCACGTCAAAGACGTCGCCGTATCCGCTCGTCCCAGCGCAAGCGAGGATTCATGGCATGAGCTGGATTTTCGCTTGCGCGGGAATGAGCCGGACAGACTCCGGGCTATGGCCATTTCTTTAGTCGAGGCATCGATCCGGCTATGCACGTTATCGTCCCATGCCTGCGGGTTGATTTTGCGCCCCACTATTTCGGGCAGCGCAATTCCGTAAGGCAACTCTTTGAACGGCAGCGATGCGATGAAGGGAAAGCAAATACAATGCTGTCCTGGAATTAGATCGGGCCGACAATCGTCGACCAGTCAGCGCTATGTGGAGCGCCAATGCGGGAGCGTTTCTTCGAAGTCGAGCATGCCATCAATTTGAATGGCCCGCAGTTCATCGATTGATCGTCGATAGTGTCTTTCTATGAATTCACCCGAGTATTTTCCACTCTGGAGATCACGCGCCAACTGTTTGCGGTTGCGCTCGTTCGGATCGCCATACCCGCCCGCCCCCGGGCTTTGCACCACGATCACTTCACCCTCTTTCACCAATACAGGGGCGGGCTTCGCATCAAGCGTGGTCTCGGTTCCGTTCGTGTCGGTGATCACATATCGCCCAGCCGCACCCGGCCCCCCGCCGAACAGGCCCCAGGGCACGTTAGTGAACCTGTCCGCGGAGCCGACGAAGAGACAATCGCCGGCCACGGTTCGATAGATCCTTCGCAAGGCCAAGCCACCTCGGTATTGTCCGGCTCCCCCGCTATCTGGCACGAACTCGTATCGTTCGATGCGGATCGGAAAGCTGTTTTCGAAAACCTCGATGGCCATATTCGCGGAGTTCGCGGCGTAGAGTTGAACGCCGTCCTTGCCGTCCTTGAATGAGCGAGCGCCACAACCTCCAGCCAGAGTCTCCAGGAAGAGATACCGGTGCCCGTCGCGCGGATCTGTGCCTGAGAATATTGCGGTCGTGTTGGCGCCGTTACCCGCCGCGATGACGGCCTCAGGCATAGCCGGGGCTAACGCGCCAAGGATCACATCCACAATCCGCTGGCACGTGTGCGTGCGAAAGGCCACGGCGGCTGGAAAATTGGGGCGAACGAGCGTGCCGGGTTCGGCTCTTACGTCAACAAGATCGATGACACCTTGGTTGTTTGGAGTCGTTGGATCGAGCAGACCTTTAAGGGCGAGGCCTACCATTGAGCAGGTATCGGCAAAAGGAACGTTGATATTGCCTTTCACTTGTCGACTCGTGCCAGCGAAGTCAAACGAGATGCTGTCGCCCTGGATCGTGACAGCGACCTTGACCTTGATGTCGCGGGCGCCATGGCCATCCGAGTCCATGACGTCTTCGAAGGAGTATTGCCCAGGAGGCAGCATGCGGATCAATCGACGCATCCTCCGCCCGGTGCGCTCAATGATCTCATCGAAGGTCATCTCGATATTGTCCGATGAGTACCTGGCGGCCAATTCCCGAAAGCGCCGTTCGCCGAGGCGGCACGCCGCGACCTGGGCCAGATAGTCCCCCTTCCGCTCCTCGGGCATACGGACATTGAGAAGGACGAGGTCAAGGACGTCGCTCACGAGTCGCCCCTCCCGAAACAGCCGGACGACCGGAATGCGCAGACCCTCCTGATAGATTTCCGTCATGTCGGCGGACATGCTGCCCGGCGTCATACCGCCAATGTCGGCGTGGTGCGCAATGTTGCAGGAGAATGCCGTCAGCCTTCCGTTCACGAAGACAGGCATGGCGAAATTCACGTCGGGCAGGTGACTGCCGCCCGCCACATACGGGTCATTGGAGATGAAGATGTCGCCTTCGCGCAGGCTTTCGACGCCAAAGGCGGCAAGTACCGCACGCACGTGCCCCGACATTGAGCTCAGATGAATGGCCTGCGCGCGTTCGGCCTGTACGACAATGCGGCCACGCCGATCCATCAGGCATGTGCTGTGGTCGTCCCGCTCCTTGATGTTGGTCGAGTAGGCACTCTTCTTCAGTGCGATAAAGGTCTCGTCGGCGATCGATCGCAGGCCGTTATGGATGACCTCCAGCGTGATGGCATCGGGCGGTTGCTTGTGTACCGTCATGCGCTTATCTTGATGATGAGATTGCGGTCGTCATCAACCGTCGCCCGGTCGCCGGGGAACATCAACACGGTGCTGTCGAACTGCTCGATGACGGCCGGCCCAGAGAGAAACGCGCCTGTCGCCAGTGTATCTCGGGTTAGCACCGGCGTCGGTTGTGGGCCGGAACGATCGAACCAGACCATCCGCTCGGACGGGATTGTAACTGTGTTGTTGGCCGGCCCGGACTGCATCCGAAATGGCCCCTCCAACCGCAGGCCCAGCGCCCGCAAACGGCAATTTGTGATGACGATCGGATCATCCGGCGAGGAATAGCCGTAGGCACGTTCATGGGAGACCATGAACAGACTGCGCAACTCCTTGAGAGAGGGCAGGCATGGATGCCTGCTTTCCGAACTCGACAGCGGGATCGATATCTCGAAGCTTTGTCCCTGATAGGCAAGATCGAGAAAACTTTCATAGCGACGTTTCGGCAGGTCGATACGCTCGATATCGAACCATCGGTCTGCGGCATCGACGAGTAACTGGACGGTGCGCGCGATCGCACGCAGTCCGTGATCATCAAGGCTGGCATGCGTCGTCCGGACGAAATTTTCGCTGAGGCCGGCGCTCATGAGTCCCGCGGCACAAAGAATGCCGGGGTGTGAAGGGACGAGAATCTCCTTCATGCCCAATTCCGCGGCGACGGCGCGCGCATGCAATGGCCCGCCTCCGCCGAAGGGCAGAAGCGTGAAGTCACGCGGATCGTAACCGCGCTCGACGGAAACCGCGCGAATTGCACGCACCATGTTCGAGACGACGATATCGATGATGCCGAGTGCTGCCAACTCGGGTGCCATCTCCAAACGATCCGCGATAGGCTGAATGGACTTGCGGGCGGCAGCGGCGTTGAGCTGCATCGCGCCGCCAAGCAGCCCATGCGGCGAGAGCCGCTGCAAAACGAGATTTGCGTCGGTTACTGTTGCCTCGGAACCACCAAGCCCGTAACAGGCGGGGCCCGGGACGGCTCCCGCGCTGCGCGGCCCGACCTTCAGGAGATCATCTCGGTCAAACCAGGCGATCGATCCGCCGCCCGCACCGACCGTGTTCACGTCCACCATCGGAAGACGGACGGGATATCCGCCGATGCTGCTTCCATAGCTGTGTGCGACGGTGAAGCCCTGAATCATCGCCACGTCGGTGCTGGTACCGCCCATGTCGAAAGTGATCGCTTCCGAACGATTTGAGCCGCGTGCGACTTCGAGCGCGCCGGTGACTCCTGCCGCAGGGCCGGACAGGGCGGTCCGGACCGGGAAACGGCGGGCCACGTCCGCTGACATCAGTCCACCGCTGGAATGGCTGATCGAGAGGCGTGCACCCGGATATTTGCGATCGATGCCGTCCTTGAGCGATGTGAGGTAACCGGACATCACCGACTGCAGGAATGCGTTCAGGACCGTGGTGGAAAACCGCTGATATTCTCTGAACTCCGGCTGCACCTCCGAGGACAACGACACGTGCTTGTTCGGAAAGCGCGCCCGCAGCGCCTCGCCGATCGCCCGCTCATGGTCAGAATTCACGTAGGAGAAAAGCAGACAGACGGCGAAAGAGTCGATTTCGGTTGCAGGCAGGACCGCAAGCGTCCGAACTATCTCACCCTTAGAGAGGGGCGTGACCACGACTCCGCCCGTCGTAACTCGTTCCTTGAGTTCGAAGCGATGCCGCCGCGGCACGAGCGGGGGCGGCATGTCGCGATGAAAGTCGTACACGTAGAATCGATTTTGAAAGCCAATCTCGAGCAGATCGCGAAAGCCGTCTGTGGTGATGAGCGCGACACGACCGCCCTTGCGTTGGATCAGCGCGTTTGTGCCGACGGTCGTACCGTGAGCTATTTCCTCGATCGGATGCCCGTCAGCGCCAAGGCTTGTGACGATCTGTTCGATTCCCCCGACGATCGCCCGCGCCGGATCGGACGGGGTCGTTGGGGTCTTGTGGATGCGGACTTGGCCGGTTGCGTCATCGAATCCAACAAGGTCGGTGAATGTCCCTCCCACATCGACGCCAATCCAGATCGGCATCAGAACGTCCTTCTACGAAGTTTTCGCGAATCCGAGTGCCGCGGTACCAACCAAGTGTGGCTACGAATCTATGCGGAACGAAAGACCGGGATGGTTGAACGCGCACGACATTATGGTTGGAAGATCGCGCCAGCGTCCTAAACGACAACCATCGCGCGCGCTCGTGCCACAAATGGACTTTGCCGCCGCTGCCTCATACAGTTCCCAGGATGAAGACAACGGATCGCAAGAATAGAGAAAGTCCGAGGAAGTCGAGTAGCGGTGAGGTGGCGCTACGCGTCGGCTTCATCCTCACACCGCAATTTACGATGTTGCCTTTTGCCGCGCTGGTCGACGCATTCCGTCTCGCCGCAGACGAAGGCGACGGCAGCCGTCCCATTCACTGCCAGTGGTCGATCCTCGCACCCAGTCTTGACCCAATTCCGGCGAGCTGCGGCGTCGAGGTGCACCCCACCGATCTGCTCTGCGATCCGACTCAATTCGACTACATCATCGTCGTCAGCGGCCTGCTGAAGATCATGCCCGACCGGCGAATCCTCGATTACATCCGGGCGGCCGACAAGGCCAGTGTGCGGCTTGTTGGCGTGGGTACCGGCAGTTTCACGCTCTTGCGCGCGGGGATTCTGAAGGGACGCCGATGCTGTGTGAGCTGGTATCATTATCAGAATCTGATCGAGGAATTCGCGGACGTGATCCCAGTGGCGGACCAGTTGTTCGTCGTCGATGGCCGCTACATCACGTGCGCTGGCGGCGCCGTGGCGATCGACCTCGCCTATTGGATCATCTCGCGCCATATCGGCCCGGCGGAGGCGCAGAAGAGCCTTCACATCATGATCGTCGACCGGGCGCGGCCGCCGTCGTCGCCGCAGCCCCAGCCACCGCTCGCCTATGAGGTCGATGACGCTCGTGTATTGCGAGCGATCTTGCTGATCGAGCAGCACCTGAGCGAACCCTTGAGTCTTTCTGCGATCGCGTCACATCTGAATATCTCGAAACGCCAGCTCCAGCGTCTGTTCCACGAGCATGTGGGCCAGGGTGTTCAATCGTATTCGCGGATGCTGCGCACCCATTACGGCCTGTGGCAGTTGGCGGTTCCCGAGCGGACCATCACAGAGATTGCGCAGGATTACGGCTTCTCTGACGCCTCCCATTTCATCCGCTGTTTCAAGAAAGAATTTGGCCGCTCCCCGGTCGAAATGCGCAGGGCGGGCCCTGCGGAAATTCTGCGCTCTCTCGGGAGTCGCAAGAAGAAGCAGAGAGCCGAACTAGTCCGACCGGCGACGACGCTCGATGCAAAAACGGAGCTTCTTCCACGCGAGCGGCGGCCGTATTTTGCCTGACGCTGATCCGCAGGGAGTCTATCCGACCACGAATCCTTCGTTCAACGGGTCGGCCGGATCAATGAGCCACTTAGCAAAGCCGATGATGTTGGCCGTTCCCTGAATGGTGGGAACGACCGCGCGAATGTTTCCGATCGTCTCTGAACGAATGAGCTGGCCGCGAAACGTGCCGGTGCCGAGCAATCCCTCGGAGTGAATGGGGTCCCCGACCTTGATGCGGCCGCGGTGCTCGAGCATGGCCATCATGGCGCTGGTGCCGGTGCCGCCAGGCGATCGGTCGAGCTTGCCGTCGCTAAACACATGGACGCAGCGATACAAGGCTTCCGGCCGGGACGGCCCGTGCCACAGAGTCACGAAGTTCAAATTCGTGATGTGCGGCTTTGAGGGATGGTGCGGCTTCACCTTCTCGAGCAGGATCTTTCGCGCGAGATAGCCTGCCCGCGACAGCTCCGTTGCATTCTCCGGCGCGATCTTGAGCTTGTCTTCTGGCCATCGGATCAGCGCGAAAAAATTTCCGCCGAACACCAAGTCGGCACTCAGTCGCCCGTAGCCCGGGAGGTCGAAGGGAACATCGAGCTCGGATACGAATGCCGGGACATTTTCGAAGCTGCACCACTCGACCCGGCTCCCGTTCGATTTGACATGCGACGTGACCGGGCCCGCGGTGGTTTCGAAACGGATGGTGGACATATCCGCAGACGGAACCATTCCCTGCGACACCATCGCCATGCTGAGACCGATGGTGCCGTGGCCGCACATGTCCATGAAATTCTCGCCATCGATCCAGATCATGCCGGCATCGAAGCCGGGCTCGGAGGGCGAGGTCAGGAATACACCGAACATGTCGCGATGGCCGCGCGGCTCGCGCATCACGGCGCGGCGTAGCCAATCGTATTTCTGCTCGAGGTAACGCCGTTTCTCCAGGATGGAGCTGCCGGCCGGATAGGAAATACCGGAATGGATGATGCCGGTCGGTTCGCCTTCCGTATGCGTGTAGATCATGTCGACGAACCGGGCCTTCAACATCGAATGCTCCTTGGCGCAATAAGGGCGTCTGTGGAGGCAGACACGCTTCTCTGCGGTCCGACGGCGGCGGCACTGTAGATCGGTCAAAACGCTCCAAAATTGTACTGGCACGCCACCTGCCATGGACAATGGTGCCATTCGCGGACGCCTGAACCGGCCGAGAGCGATCGGAAGACTGCCGAGACTCTTCAAGGCGTTGCGGCTGATCAAAAAAGTCGCATCCGTCCATATGTCTTTTTTTTGCAATGCCAATGTCGCGCTTATTCAAGCGCGTTCGATAGGCCAAGCCGAGGATCAAAGCCGCGCGGATGCCGTTCCGATGGCCGCGCTGGGAGAGAGCTGATGCGCAACAGCAGGCACACGACAATTGGTCGGCGCCGTTTTCTCGGCTTGACGGCCTCCGCGTTGGCGGTTCCCACGGCGATCTCGTCGCAGGCTTGGGCGCAGGGCAAGACCTTCGTCATCTACAGCTTCGACGGTGTCCTCGGCCGCGCGTTCAAGGAACAGATCATCCCGCCGTTCGAGAAGCAGCACGGGGTGCGCGTCGAAACCATAACCATGCCGGGCAGCGTCCCGCCCATGCAGAAGGTCAAGGCGACAGTCGACGCCGGCCGGCCGGAGGCCGACGTCATCGCGATGCAGCTCACCGATTATGTTTTCGCTCGCCGCAACAACCTTCTCATGCCGCTGAGCGCGAGCGACATCCCGGAATACAAGAATCTGTACCCTCAGTTCATCACCGAGCACGGACCCGGTCTTTTGTTGTGGAGCTACGGCATCGCCTACAATACGCAACAGGTCAAAGAAGCTCCGACATCGTGGAAGGATCTTTGGGATCCGAAATACAAGGGGAAAGTCGCGATCAACGACCCGATCTTCGATCAGGTGTTGCAGATGGTGAACCTCACCTTCACCGGCAAGGCGCTGCCCGTCTCGGATGAGACGTTCAAGCATCTGACCGAGCTGCGGCCGAATCTGCTGACGCTCTACACCACGGGCGCGCAGGCGGAACAGCTCATGCGCCAACAGGAGATCGTTCTCGGCGCCGTGTGGAATTCCCGCGCGGCCGCCGTGCAGGATGAGGGCGTGCCGATCAAATTCGTCGCGCCGAAGGAGGGCATTTTCGTCAGGTACAATCCGTTCAGCGTTCTTCGCGGCGCGCGCGATCCGGATCTCGCCAAGGCCTGGATCAACTACGTGTGCAGCAAGGAACCGCAGAGCTTGCTCGCCGAGAAGGGCTATCAGGGCTCTCCCAACAAGGAAGTAGTGTATTCGCAACACATCAAGGAACGCATTATCGTGACGGATCCAGAAGTCCTCAAGCGCGCTGTGAAGGAGGACTTTGACACCATCGTCGACAATGTGGCCGAATGGCGCCGACGCTGGGACGCCTGGAAGCAAGCCTGATCCAAGGCGACGATGCGTCCTTGGACGCAGTCACGGGCGGACCGGTGAAGCCGTTATGAAGGACGGGACGCTGGAATCTCCCGAGATCGACTCGAAGCGCCCGTGGCTTCTTCTCGTGCCATCGGCATCGCTCTATGTATTCACGTTTGCCGTCCCGCTGATCGTCCTGGTCGCGGCAAGCTTCGAGAAGACGACCGGCGGCGTAACAGTGTCGTCTTTTTCGACCGACAACTATCAATCCTTCTTCGCCGATGGCGTCGCACTCAGGGCGGTGTTGCATACTCTGTATCTGTCTTTCGCCATCGCGACCTGCTGTCTGTTGTTCGGATATCCAGTAGCAATGACGATGCGCAGGTCGGGCGGACGGATGCGCCTGCTCTTGCTCTTCTTCGTGGTTTCTCCGCTACTTACCAGCGTGATTGTGCGCAACGTTGCATGGATTCTCGTGCTGGGTCGGGAAGGGCTCATCAACGTCGCGTGGCGCGGCCTTGGTCTAACGACTGAGCCGTTGCGCCTGATGTACAATGACCTCGGCGTCGTGATCGGCGTTGTCCATGTCTACTTGGCGTTCGTCGTGCTGCCGGTGTTCGCAAGCCTGATGGCGATCGATCCGGCGGTGGAAGAAAGCGCGGCGAGCCTCGGAGCGACGCGCGTGCGTGTGTTCTGGCACGTCACGTTGCCGCTCAGCATGCCCGGCGTCATCGCCGGCTTCACGCTGGTGTTCGTCTTATGCGTCGGGCTCTATCTGACGCCGGTGGTGATGGGCGGGAACTTTGTCGTCACGATCTCGATGATCATCGGCGATCTTGTGAGAACCCAATTCGACATGGGGCGCGCCTCCGCCTTCGCCGTGATGGTGCTTCTGATCGTCGCGGGACTGCTTTGGCTGTCCCGGCAGTTCGGCCAGCGGTACGGGGTGGGGACGTGACGGGCGCGCAGAACCGCGAGGATGCCAGGGGCTGGGTCACGGGTTCTGTTGCTGTTGTCACGCTCGCGTTCCTGCTGCTCCCGCAGATCATCTTGCTTGTCGAGTCATTCACGGCGGACAGCTACTTGGCATTTCCGCCGACACGCTATGGCCTGCGCTGGTACGCCTTCATCCTGTCCGACGATGACTGGCTCGATGCGCTTCGCAGAAGCCTGCTGGTCGCGGCGATCGTGACGCCGGTGACGTTGCTGCTTGGGCTCATGGCGGCCTACGCGCTCGATCGCGGACCGCCACGTGGCAGACGTACCATCTTTACGCTGCTGATCGCACCGATGATCCTGCCGCACGTCGTGCTCGGCCTCGCACAGTTCCAGGTCGTGTTCTGGAGCCACATGCAAGATACCGTTACCGCTTATGTGCTTGCGCACGTTACCATCGCGCTGCCGTACGCCATCATCACCATCGGCGCGAGCCTGCAGGTCTTCGATCGTCGCCTCGAGGAGGCCGCGCAGAGCCTCGGGGCGGCGCCGTGGCGCGCGGCATTTCATGTCATGCTTCCGGTAATCCGGCCAGGCTTGGTCGCCGCGACTATTTTCTCGTTCATCACGTCGTTCGACGAGTTCATCATTACCTATTTTCTGTCCACCCGCCGCGTCACGGTGCCGATCCAGATCTTCAACAGCCTGTCGTTCCAGCTCGATCCCTCGATCGCGGCGATCTCCGGCCTGACGCTGATGCTCACGATCGGTCTCACGGGATTCCTGATGGCCGGCGGTCAGATCGCGAGCGGAGGCCGCATCCTTCGATGAGCGCCGTCAACATCGAGAACGTGACAAAACGGTTTGGTCAGATGGTTGCGGTCGCCGACGTTTCGTTCGAGGTCAAGCCGGGCGAGTTCGTCACCTTGCTGGGCCCGAGCGGCTGCGGTAAGACGACTCTGCTGCGCATCATCGCGGGCTTCCTGCGTCCGTCAGAGGGGACGGTGCGGATCGGCGGTGCAGTGGTCAATGACATGCCTGCGCATCTGCGCAATGTCGGTCTCGTATTCCAGAGTTACGCGCTGTTTCCGCACCTGGTTGTGCGTGACAATGTCGCGTTTGGCCTCAGAATGCGCGGCGTGCGGCGCCGCGAGATTGATCGGCGCGTGGGCGAGATGCTTGATCTCGTGCAGCTCGGCGATCGAGCCCTCTATCTGCCGTCGCAGCTTTCAGGTGGGCAGCAGCAGCGCGTCGCGCTGGCGCGTGCGCTGGTAACGCAACCCACCGTACTTCTACTCGACGAGCCTTTCTCGGCGCTGGATCGCAAGATCGGCGAGTTGTTGCGTGCCGAGCTCAAGCGCGTGCAGCGTCGCCTGTCCATCTCGACCATCCTGGTCACGCATGCGCAGGACGAGGCGCTCATGCTGTCCGATCGCGTGGCGGTCATGAATCTTGGCCGGATCGAGCAAGTCGGCACACCCGAGCGGCTCTACGAGCGCCCGAGGTCTCGTTTCGTGGCCGAATTCCTGGGGCGGTCGAACCTTGTTCGCATCGTTCAGTCGGGCCGCGATGTCCGCATCGCCGGCCCCGTCGAAGGCGAGGGCGTGCCGATGCCCGGAACATCCGGTATCGCTATCGTTCGACCCGAGAATGTCCGTCTTTATCCGCCCGATAGCGAACTTCGCGCGGACCGTTACGGCGGAACGATTGAGGACGTGCAGTATCTCGGCCATGCTAGGATCGTGCGAGTCCGGCTTGACGCCGGCGTGGCGATCGAAGCCATTGCGTTGAGCGGCAGCGACTGGAAGCCGGACGCCGCGTCTAGAGTAACCATTGAGATACCGTCGGGCTCGTTTCATGTGATCGGCGAACCGACCCTGTCCGGCGCATCTGAACTCGACCCGAGCCCGCGATAGCGGCATGGCGTTCGAAACGAGTTATCGGCGCTCAGGTATTGATCAGACATGACACAATTCTCTTTCCTAAACCTAGTTCGCGAGGCGTTTGGCGGTCAACGGGGATGGCGCGAGCAGTGGCGCTCCCCGGCGCCGCAGGCGGCCTATGAGGTGGTGATCATCGGCGCAGGCGGGCACGGGCTCGCAACCGCGTACTACCTTGCCAAGGAGCACGGCGTGCGCCGTGTCGCCGTGCTCGAGAAGGGCTGGCTCGGCGGCGGCAACACCGGGCGCAACACGACGATCATCCGCTCGAACTATCTTTGGAAAGAATCCGAGGCGATATATGAGCACGCCCTAAAGCTCTGGGAGACGCTGTCGCGCGAGCTCAATTACAACGTCATGTATTCACCGCGCGGCGTCATGATGCTGGCGCACAATGTGCACGACGTGCAGGTCTTCAAACGTCATGTCCATGCGAACCGCCTGGCCGGCATCGACAATGAGTGGCTTACGCTTGAACAAGCCAAGGAATTCTGCCCGATCCTGAACATATCGGGCGATATCCGCTATCCGATCCTCGGCGCTGCGCTGCAGCGGCGCGGCGGTACGGCCCGGCACGACGCGGTCGCCTGGGCTTATGCGCGCGGCGCTTCGGCGCTTGGTGTCGATATCATACAGAACTGCGAGGTCACGGCGATCCGTCGGAATGTGGCCGGGGCCGTTGAGGCGGTCGAGACAACGCGTGGCACTATCCGGACCCGCAAGGTGGGTGTCGTAGCGGCCGGGCATACATCAGTCATCCTCGCGATGGCGGGCGTCAGAATGCCGCTCGAAAGCTATCCCCTGCAGGCGCTGGTGTCGGAACCGGTGAAGCCGATCATGCCGTGCGTCGTCATGTCGAATACGATCCACGCCTATATGTCGCAGTCCGACAAAGGCGAACTGGTCATCGGTGCTGGTACCGACGCTTACATTTCCTATTCACAGACTGGTGGTCTGCACATCACCACGCATACGCTCGATGCCGTCTGCGAACTGTTCCCCGTCGTACGCCGGCTGCGAATGCTCAGGAACTGGGGAGGTATCGTCGACGTGACACCCGACCGCTCACCGATCATCGGCAAGACGCCGGTCGAAGGCCTGTACGTGAACTGCGGCTGGGGCACAGGCGGCTTCAAAGCGACGCCGGGCTCGGGGCACGTCTTCGCTGCTTCGATGGCAGGGGACGATCCGCATCCGATTGCCGCGCCATTTTCGCTCGAACGATTCACCACGGGCCGTCTCATCGACGAGGCGGCGGCAGCAGCCGTCGCGCACTAGGGACATCGCATGCTCTTGATACGCTGCCCCCACTGCGAAATGGAGCGCCCGGAGATCGAGTTTCGCTACGCCGGTGAGGCGCACATCGTTCGGCCGCCTGACCCGGCCGCCGTCTCCGACGAAGCCTGGGCGGACTACCTATACATGCGGGCTAATCCGAAGGGCTTGCACGCCGAGCGTTGGCGCCACATCCATGGCTGCGGACGATTCTTCAACGCCGTTCGGCATACGGTTACCGACAAAATCCTCAAGACGTACAAGGCGGGCGAGCCGAAGCCCGATCTCGGCGCGTTTGCCACAAGCGCCGATAGATGAGCGGGCCCTTCAGGACGCCGTCGGGTGGGAGGATCGACCGCGCGGCGCCGCTATCTTTCACATTCGACGGTGCGCGCTACGTCGGTGTTGCGGGCGATACGCTTGCGTCGGCGCTGCTCGCCAACGGCGTGCATCTTGTCGGTCGATCAATCAAGTATCATCGTCCGCGTGGCATCCTATCTGCGGGCGCCGAAGAACCTAATGCGCTCGTCACCGTGATCCGCGACGGCGGACGCGTAACGCCAAATCTCCGCGCCACTCAGATCGAACTCTATGATGGCCTCGTCACCGTCAGCCAGAATCGATGGCCGTCGCTTCACCATGACGTCGGCGCAATCGCTGGCTGCTTCTCGCCGCTTTTCCCTGCGGGCTTCTATTACAAGACTTTCATGGGTCCGCGTTGGCTCGGCTCGAACTGGGCCTGGACGCGCGTGTACGAGCCGTTGATCCGGCGTGCGGCCGGTCTTGGCCGCGCACCGACGTCGCCCGACCCTGATCACTATGCGAGCCGCTACGCTCATTGCGACGTGCTGGTCGTCGGCTCCGGTCCTGCCGGCCTCTGCGCTGCGCTTGCCGCGGCGCAAGCGGGGGGCCGTGTCATCCTCTGCGATGAGCAATCGGAGATGGGCGGGTCGCTTCTGTCCGAAACGACCGCGATCGTCGATGGCAAATCCGCGCTTGATTGGATCGCGGACAAGATCGACCTCTTGTCGAGCCAAGATCGCGTCACGCTCCTGCCGCGGACGCAAGCCTTCGGCTACTTCCACGATAATTTCATCGCGCTGGCCGAGCGCGTAACCGACCACCTCGCGAATCCAGATCCCGCTTCGCCGCGTGAACGCCTCTGGCAGGTCTTCGCCAAGCAAGTCGTACTCGCGACCGGTGCCATCGAGCGGCCGCTGATGTTTCCTGACAATGACCGACCCGGCATCATGCTGGCGGGCGCGGCTCATACGTATCTCGAGCGCTATGGCGCGAAGCCCGGGCACCGTGCCGCACTCGTCGGTTCGCATGATACGATCTATCGCGCGGCCCTCGCGCTCGCCCGTCAGGACGTCGTAATCGCAGGTATCTTCGATAATCGGAGTCATCCGGACAGCGATCTAATTCCGCTTGCACGCGAAGCCGGCATAACGGTCACCACAGGTGCCACGATCATCGGCACGAGCGGGCGTCTCAGACTGTCAAAGGTGCGACTGGGCGTGCTCTCCGACGACGGCTCGGCGCGCGACGCAGGTGACCTCGCCTGCGATCATTTATTGATGTCCGGTGGCTGGACGCCCTCGGTGCACTTGTTTTCGCAGTCGCGCGGAAAGCTTGCATGGCATCCGGACAAGCAGGCATTCCTGCCCGCAAGATCGCACGCCCGCGTGTGGTCCGCGGGCACGTGCGCGGGGGATAACGAACTTTCAGAGGTGATCGAAAACGGTTTTGCGGCCGGAGAGAACGCAGCGCGCGCAGCGGGGTTGATGGCGCGGCCGCGTGTAGCCGTTGCGGTGGAAAATGCCCAGACACTGAATGGCGGCTCGCTCGGGGAGCTGCCGCATCCTAACAGGCACTCGCGCAAAATGGCGTTCGTCGATTTTCAGAACGACGTCACGTCCGAAGATCTCAAGCTCGCCGTACGCGAGGGTTTTCAGTCGATTGAGCACGTCAAGCGCTACACCACGACCGGTATGGCAACCGATCAGGGAAAGACGAGCAACATGAACGCGCTTGGCATCATGTCGAGCCAACTCAACATCCCGTTGCCCGACGTCGGACTCACGACATTTCGCGCGCCGTATACACCGGTGACGTTTGGCACGCTTGCCGCTCACTCACGCGGCGACCTGTTTGATCCGATCCGCCGGACGCCGATCGACAGTTGGGCGCAGGACAACGGTGCAGTGTTCGAGGACGCGGGACCGTGGAAACGCGCGCGATACTTTCCGAAGGCAGGAGAGGACATGCACGCGGCGGTCCGCCGGGAGTGCAGAATCGTCCGGTCGGCTGTCGGTGTGTTGGATGCGTCCACGTTCGGGAAGATAGAGGTTGTCGGCCCGGATGCCTCCGAATTCCTCAAACGTCTCTACGTCAATGATTTTAGGAACCTGGAGATTGGGCAGTGCCGCTATGGCGTACTGCTGAATGAAGCCGGCTTTGTCATCGACGATGGTGTGATTGGACGCCTGGCTGAAAGCACTTTCCACGTAACGACGACGACGGGCGGTGCAGCTCGTGTCCTCCACCTAATGGAAGATTATCTGCAGACGGAATTCCCCGATCTTGCCTGCTGGCTCACCTCCACCACTGAGCATTGGGCCGTGATCGCGGTGCAAGGGCCGAAATCGCGCGATGCGCTGGCCCCCCTCGTCGAGGGGATTGATCTCGGTAAGGCCAGCTTCCCGCACATGAGCCTTGCTGAAGGTAAGGTCGCGGGCGTTCCGGCGCGGGTCTTTCGGGTGAGCTTCACCGGTGAGCTCGGCTTTGAGGTCAATGTGCCGGCGGACTACGGCCGCTCCGTATGGGAGCTGATCTGGCAAGAGGTTTGCCTGTACGACGGTTGCGCCTACGGCACGGAGGCCATGCACGTGCTCCGGGCCGAGAAGGGCTTTGTGATCGTCGGCCAGGAAACCGATGGCACCGTTACAGTAGGCGATCTCGGTTTCGGCTGGGCGGTGGGCAAGCAGAAGCAGGACTTCGTCGGCAAGCGCTCGCTCTCGCGGTCCGACATGATCAAGGCCGACCGCCACCAGCTCGTCGGGCTCCAAACGGTAGATCCGAAAATCGTTCTTGAGGAAGGTGCACAGATCACCATTGAGTCTTCCTCGACAGCCGGAGCTGCGGCACTGGGACACGTCACGTCCTCTTACTGGAGTGATGCCCTTGGCCGTTCGATCGCGCTGGCGCTCGTTTCGGGCGGGCGCAAGCGAAGAGGTGAGCGTCTCCATGTTCCCATGCCGGGGGGGGCAATCGAGGTCGTGGTGACGGCGCCGGTCTTCTACGACCCAAAGGGAGAGCGGCTTGGTGGATGATCGCGCGCGGCGCTTACCTGTTTTCGGGGGCCTGCCACTCTCGCCTCGACCGGAGCTGCTGGATGTGCGCGATGCGGGACCGGCCGTGCGCCTTGCGTTCCGAGGATCGCTCACGGCCGCCGCGGCGCTTGGCATGGCGTTCGGCGTTGCGCTGCCGACAACGCCGTGCCGCGCGGTCAGCAGCGGCGAACGTCATGCCCTTTGGCTTGGCCCGGACGAATGGCTGCTGGTTGGCCCAAATGGCGATTCGGCAGCGCTTGCGGCGACTCTTGCGGGAGCGGTCGGGACCCTTCCCCACAGTCTAGTCGACGTCAGCCACCGCAGTGCGACTCTTAGGCTGGGCGGCTCGGGGGTCATGGATATCCTGAATGCCGGTTGTGCGCTCGACCTTGACCCGGCCGCATTTCCGGTCGGCATGTGCGCCCGCACGCTTCTCGGCAAGGCCGAAATTGTTCTGTGGCGACTTGCGCCGCTCTCTTTCCATCTTGAGGCGTCGCGTTCGTATGTTCCTTATGTCATTGCGTTTTTGAGGACCGCGGAGGTCGCGTACGATCGCGCTTGAATGCTACGATCAGTTTGCTTGGCGCCGGGGTCGCGACAGAGTCACCACAAACGTCATCGCTTACGCGCTCCCTACGTTGACGGGCAGGGTACCCGGCAGGGGCGTGGATAGCGGCTGGGCCGAGCTTTACGCCACTCGCAGCCCAATGCCCGTATAATTTGTATATCAGTGCAAACTCATCAAATGAAAAATGGATTTCTTGAGCGTTCGGGAATGTTCCCACCCAAATCACTGGAGTCGCGCCTTCGGGCATATGGTGCCGTACAGTTCCTCAGCCCTGTACGGCACCAGGAACCTATTGACCTCAGCGGTATTGACCAGCCGCCACCAGCCACCACGTTCCCCGTGCCCCACCGTCCCCCGTGGTGGAAGTGGAATAGGAGAAGCCCCGGTGTCCCCGGGGCTTCTTTCCTGTCAGGATGTTCCTAATTGGCTAAAATGGCGGCATGTTTCTGAGGGCCGCTTCATCTTCCGGCGAGAGCTTGTTCGCTTCTATCTGCTCCTTGACCGCCTTTGGCCGAATCTCTTTGGCGCCGAGCGGTCGTCTCTGATGTCCGCTTCACTTCCGCTCGTCGATCGGCGTCCACTCGTTTACGTCTGCGGCCCGGCAGGTTTCATCGTGGATGCGACCACACGCCTATTCGACGCCGGCGTGCAGAGCTCTCGTCCGATTTAAAGCCGCGAAGGATCATTTTAAGCAAGAGCGGCGCTCACTACCGTTGGTCGCCCGAGGCCGGAACGCTCCTCACCGCTGCCGACGCAGCAGGCATCCATCTTCCGAGTGGCTGCCGCACGGGCGGTGTGAGAGCTGCGGCGTGAAGATCCTGTCCGGCAGCGTCATCCATGTCGCGCCATTTGAAGGGGCGGCGGATCATTCCTCACGTGCCGCGCCGTTCCTTTGAGCGATCTTGTGGTCGACGCGTAACGCAACAAGCCACCGCAGGCTACGGTCCGACCACGCGCTCCATCAGCCGCAGGACGTTACCGCCCAGGATGTTCCGCACGTCGGCGTCGGAAAAGCCGTGATCCTTCAGCGCCTGCGTCACTACCGGCCACTTGGTGCAATCCTCGAATCCCGGGATGTCGAAACGCACGGCGCCGTGATCGCTGCCAAGGCAGACACGATCAGCGCCAATCAGGTTTGCCACATAGGCGATATGCTCGACGATCGTATCGACCGTCGGCATCGGAAGGCCTTCAGTCATCATCACGTTGTACTTGGCATGCATGTCGGCGCCGCAGCTTCGCATCAACGTCGCAATCGCCGGCATCCCAGGCCCGCCCGGTTCAAATCCGAGCGCCTTGAGATCGATCGAACGAGCCTTTTCTTCGAGCGCCTGCTGATGTGCCGTCGAACAGTACTCCGGAAACCAGGTGATCCCGACAATGCCGTCCTTTTGTGCGATCGCCTTGATCATGTCGTCGGTGAGATTGCGCGGGTGATCATGCAGCGCACGCACCGACGAATGAGACGCGAACACCGGCGCGGTCGACGTCTCGAGGACCTGCCAGAAGCCCTGATCGGAGATATGCGAAACATCGAGGATCATGCCGAGACGATTGATCTCCTTGATCGCCTGCCTGCCGAGCGCCGAAAGACCTTTATGACGCGGTTGATCCGCCGATGAGTCGGCCCAACCGTTCGACGTGAAGTGAGCGGGCGCGATCGAGCGGACGCCGTGATCCGAGAGCTCCTGCAGGAGATCGAGGCGTTCCTCGATCGCCTGCGCGCCCTCGACCGACAAGATTGCGGCGAGCTTTCCCTCGCTCGCAAGCCGGCGCACGTCGGCGGCGGTCTTCGCAAGTCCGATCTTGTCCGGGTTGTTTCGACACAACTCAAGTACCGCATGCAGCAGCGTATCCTGTCGCTGCCGTCCGGTCCCGCGGCGGATGTTATTGTAATCGACGCAGACCGCGAAGAACGCAGCGGTCATGTTGCCGATCTTCATCCGCTCCAGGTCCATGAACCCGCTTGGGTTCGCGTGCACGAGATCGTGTCCGAGATCGACCGCGCGCTGGATTGTGTCGACGTGGGTGTCGATGATGATGGCTCCATGATGGAGGGCCATCGTGCTGGCGGTCGGTTGTTGCAGGTCCGGCACGGCTGATGATCCTTCTAGTCGACGCTGATGCCAGCCTTCGCGGCGATCTGCGAGAGTTTCTCGATTTCCTCGGAGATAAACCGTCGGAAGCCGTCGGGCGTTGTCGTACCGCGCACGACATTGTTCTGTTTCAGCCACAGCTGGAGCGCGGGATCGCCCAGGACGGTGTTGGTTTCCGCGTTCACGCGAGCGACGATGGCTTGCGGCGTGTTGGCTGGAGCCACAATGCCGAACCATTCACTCACGTCGAAACCGGGAAATCCAAGCTCGACGAGAGTCGGCACGTCCGGCAGGCTCTCGGCGCGTTGGGGAGCCGTGATCGCAAGCGGGCGAACGATCCCGCCTTTGATCGCCCCCATTACGGCAGGAAGGGTGCCGAACGTCATATCGACGGCCCCACCGATCACATCGTTCAGCGCCGGCGCCGTACCGCGATAGGAGATCGCCTGGATATCCACGTTAGCGCGCTGCTTCAGGAGCTCGCCGGCGAATTGATGCGAGAGGCCAAGACCGGGGAACGCGTAGTTAAGCGAACCCGGCTTAGCCTTGGCGGCCGCGAGAAGCTCGGGCAGCGTCTTGTATGCAGACTTTTGGTTGACGAGCAGCACCAGCGGGATGCTGCCAACGAAGACGACCGGCGCGAAATCACGCTCAGTGTCATACGGCATCTTCTTGTTGATCGCGGCAAGCGATGCATGCGTGCTGACGCAAAGCTCTAGCGTGTAACCGTCAGCAGGCGATCGCGCGACCTCGAGCTCGGCGGTCATTCCACCGGCTCCGGCCCGGTTCTCCACGAGGATCGTTTGCTCAAGCCGCATCGAAAGCGGCGACTGCAGCTTGCGTGCGAGAATGTCGGCGGTTCCGCCTGGTGCGAAGCCGACGACCATCCGGACCGACCGGGCCGGCCACTTTGCCTCCTCTGCCCAGAGCGGCGTTGCCAATGGCGCGAGGGCGGCAGCGCCAATGCCCTTCAATATCGATCGTCGCAGCATTGCCGCACTCTCCTCGTCAGTTGGATTTAGGATCGCTGTGGCGCACGATCGACGCGATCGCGTTCGCGACGGGCATCGTGCGTAGCCCCTTCTGGTCGTCATAGTAGCCGTCGCGATGCCACAGGTTCATCGTGCCGACGACGGCACCCTCGTGGATGACGGGGGCCGCGACAATCGAGCCACATCCCGTGGCCTCGATCGCAGCGCTGTCGGAAAACGTAGCTCGCAATGCGGCGACATCGCGCGCGACATAAACGGTACGGCGATCGAAAACAGCCTCGCTCCAAGCGCTGCGCACATGCTGCTTGGTGCCCCCGATCGGGTAACTCGCCTCGCTGCTGTAGAGGCGGACGGACCGCAGCGTCCTTGGATCGAGCTTCAGGACAGTGAGCACTTTGAACCCGACCATCTTCGCCAAGGCTTCGTGCATGCGCGCAAACACCACATGAGCCGGCGATCCGTCGCGGACGGCCGCTTCGAGGGCGCCCATGGAGTTCACTGGAGTTTGTTCAGTCATCTCGGATCAGACCGCGTTAAGGAATCTCGATATTACGCGCCTTGATGAGGGTTCCCCACCGCTCGTTTTCCTTCTTCAGGAATTCGGCGAAGCCCGCCGCATCCAGATAGTCCGGCTCCACGCCGAGCGACTTGAGGCGTGTAAGAAACGCCGATGAGGCAGCGATCTTTTTCAGCTCGCCAGCAAGCCGTGTTTTCACGGCTTCCGGAATCCCGTACGGCGCGACAATGCCGTACCAGTTCCCGCCGACGAAGCCGGTGATGCCTTGCTCGGTGAACGTCGGCACATCCGGCACGATCGGCATTCGGTGCAGCGACGCTGCACCGAGGATCTTGACGTTTCCGGCCTTCTGCAACCCCACCACGATATGCGGAGTTACGAATGCGGCGTCGACCTCGCCAGTCAACAGGGCGTTCACCGCCGGGCTGACGCCACGATAAGGCACATGGAGGAAGCTCGTTTTCGTCGCATCTTCCAAGGAGGCCATCGTGACATGCGACGTGCTGCCGATGCCATAGCTCGCCATCGCGATCTTTCCGGGGGAGGCTTTGGCGAGCGCGATGAACTCCTGCAGGTTGTTGACGGGGAGACTTGCCTTCGTGGCGAGGACGAAGTTCGACAGCGCGAGGAGGGCGATCGGGTCGAAGTCGTGAGCCACATCATAAGTGAGCGATTTGTACAGATGCGGATTGATGGCATGAGTTTCGGCTGTCACCGCTTGTAGCGTGTATCCATCAGCATGCGCCCGCGCGACAGCCGTCGTTCCGATGTTTCCGTTCGCGCCTACCCGATTTTCGACGACGACTGGCTGCCCAAGCTGCACCGCCAACTGGTCGCCGATGACACGCGCGATCGTGTCGACCACGCCGCCCGGCGGCCAGGACACGATGATCTTCAGTGGATGGTCCGGATACTCGGCGTGGGCGGCGATTGCAATACAAGCCAAGAACAGGGACGTTGCCAGTGCTCGCACCCAGATATGTCGGACCATCGAAGTCTACTCCTGGTCAGCGTGATAATGTCGTAGCGTTCAGCGCAGCGGCGTCGTGCAAGAACGGGAGCCTATTACCTGGCGAGACAGATGCTTGATACGTCACCCTCGGCGGTCTTTTGCACTAGTTGCCTGACGATGAGCAGTCACAGACTTGGCCCGGTCATTCTCGACGGTCGTGAACGCGGCGTCGGCCGTTGATTGCCTGCGTTCGCTTCGCGTACCCTCCTGTTCAGATTCGTATTTCTTACCAGTAAGCGAGCGCTTTGTGTCCCGCCCGGAATGATGATTCGCGTTTGATGCTCGCAGGTTCGTCGCCTTTAAAGTTTCATATCGGCCTCAGTTAGATGAATGATGAAGGGCTGAGCGTCGGCCTCACGCGCCTCACCCTTCTCCAGATATTCCACCGCGCGCTTGATGCTTGCGACGTCAGGTGCCAAGGCCGGTACAGTCAAAGGCAAGGGCACCGTGCCGATGTTCAATCAAGTCCGTTCCAACGACGCGTTCCAATCGCAGAACAGACTTTTTCGACAGCATCGACCCAAAGCGGAGAACTTCTGCACGCTGTGATCTAATTTTGTTGAATGATGACTTTGTTGACCGGCTCGGCGGATATGCTTCGGTCCGTGGCCTTTGCCGCTGACGTCGCTCATGGCCAACCCACTCCGGCCTCGACCATATGGGCGGCATGTTGAGACGACGAATTTACCCTGCCGGCAGGACTTGAGCTTCGCGGCCATGACTTCGACGTGCCAATTCCAAAGGAATTGAACTGGAGGATTGAGTTCGTGGAGGCTGAACAAATGCGCGGAGATCCTGGCGAAGGAGCGCTCGCAATCCGACTTGCGTCAGGGGGCTCAGCTTAGCTCCGAGATCCATGATCATCTATTGGCGCGTCGCAACCAGCCAGTGCGCTTGACGGGACGAAAAGGCCTGATAATTTAACCTGACTGATCGCTCATTCGGGTTCTTTGGCCATGGTTCTGGACGCCATCGATCAAGGGTTTGAGAACGACATCGGCATCGAATTCCTCTCTGCTGAGAAGGACTTAGTGACCGCTCGCGTCGAGGCCGTTCGGCGCCACCTCAACGGCGATGGTGCCGTACATGGAGGGGTCATCATGGCATTCGCCGACGCCGTCGCGGCACAGGGTGCCATCCTCAATCTGCCCGACGGGGCTCGCACCTCCACCATTGAATCGAAGACCAACTTCGTGCGGGCGGCTCGACCGGGAATCCTAATCTGCGACGCGACGCCGCTGCATGTAGGGCGCAGTACGATGCTGTGGCAGTCGACGGTGCGCGACCCGGAGGATCGCACACTTGCCATCGTCATGCAGACGCAGATGATTCTGAACGCCGACCGTCGCGAACCGATCCGGCGCGAGGAGCAGGCGGCACCGAGCACAGGTTCGCCAAGCGAGGCCAACGGCACCTGGAATTCGCCGGTTGCCACATTGCAGCGGTCGACCGCGGACCGTCGCAAGGCGCAAGTCATCAAGGCTGCGCTGAAGGTAATCTCGAAGAAGGGCTTCGCGAATTCGGCGATGCGAGAGATCGCCCAGGAAGCCGGTATGCCTGTCCCCACCATGTACCAATACGTGCGGAGCAAGGACGACATCCTGGCGATGATGTTCGATTCGTATTTGGAATCCGTCGAGGCGAGCGTGCAGCACTCGACTGCGGGAGCCACGACCGCCGCCGACAAGTTGCGGATGGCGATCGACGCTAACATGGCCGAGTTCGACCGCTTTCAGGACCAGATTCGCGTGATGAACCGGGAGACTGGAGCACTGCGCCCCGAGCTGCGCAAGCGCGTGAAGAACCACATGCTCGCCTACATCGACATCTTCCGCACCATCATCGACGAGGGCGTCAGCGCCGGCGACTTCCGGCCAATCGACGCGCACCTGTTCGCCAACTTCATCGCGATGTTGTGCGAGGTGTGGCCGCTGCGGAACTGGTCGGTCGGCCGCCACGGGCTCGCTCGCGTGCAGGCCGGCATCGTCGATCTCGTCCTGCACAGTCTGGCGCAGCCCGGAAAGGCCGCGACGTGAGCACGGTCAGGCGCCAGGATCAGGGCCGCGTCGCAATCCTGGCGATTGATCGTCCCGCCGTCCGCAACGCTATCGATATCGCCACGATGAGCGAGCTTGGCGCGGCGATGAAGGATGTCATTGCGGACCCGGCGCTTCGCGTCGCGGTCATCACGGGGACCGGCGACATCGCATTCTCGTCCGGTGGTGACATCGAAGAAATGACGACACATGCTGGCTTGCAGGCCGACCAGACGATGATCGTCTGGGAGGAGACGCTGCACATCATCGAGACATCGCCCAAGCCGGTCATCGCCGCCATCAACGGCTTTGCACTTGGCGGCGGGACCGAGCTCGCGATGGCGTGCCATCTGCGCACGGCGAGCGAAACCGCAAAGCTCGGCCAGCCTGAGATCGCGCTCGATCATCTGCCGGGAGCCGGGGGTACGCAGCGGCTGCCGCGCTTGATCGCGCTCGGTCTCGCGTACGAATATCTGTTGACGGGAGATCCGATTCCGGCGGCCGAGGCGCTGCGCATCGGCCTTGTCAATCATGTCTGGCCGGCGGCCGAGTTCATGTCGCGCACGGTGGCACTGGCGGAGCGTATCGCGGAGCGTTCGCCGATCGCGATCCGCCTGACGCTCGAAGCGATCCGCCTCGGTCTGCAGGGAAGCCTCGACAGCGGGTTGCGCCTCGAACGCGCGCTTGCCTCGATGGTGCTGGAATCGGGAGAAGCCAAGGAAGGACTGCGCGTATTTCTGGCTCGGCGCAAAAAGAAGAAATGACAAGACACGCGCGCCGAACGTCAACCAAGGGCGCGTGACGCGTCCGACAGAGAGGACAGACGATGCGATATCTAGGTGGAGTGCTGGCGTCGCTGATACTCGTGGTCTCTGCAACGGCTCAGGCGCAAGACGTCCAGGTCGGGCTGGTCGCGCCGCTGACCGGACCTGCGGCGTCCTACGGAAAGGACATCCTCAACGGTGCGAGCCTCGCGGTGGAGGAGATCAACGCAGCCGGCGGGATCGGCGGCCGCAAGCTTGTGCTGCTGCAAGGCGACGACCGCGGCAGCCCGAAGGACGCCGCCAACGTGGCGCAGAACTTCGTCTCCGACGCCAATGTGGTTGCGATGATCGGCGGTGCGACCAGCACCGCCACGTTCGGCGCGGTCCCGGTCGCGCAACGCGGCAAGCTGCCCTTCGTGATCACGCTCGCGTCACATCCTGACCTGACGAAAGAGGGAGACTACATCTTCCGCAATTCCGCGACCCAGGAAGACGAAGGACCTGCGCTCGCGCGCCTCGTTTCGTCATGTCTCGCCGCCAAGACGGTCGGGATCATCCATCTCAACAACGACTGGGCCTTGGCGATGACCAAAGAATTCAAGAAGGGCCTCGACAAGCTCAACGTCAAGGTGGTCGCTGAGGAGTCCTACGATATCGGCGACAATATCGATTATTCTTCCAAGCTGCTGAAGGTGAAGGCGGAGAATCCGGACGCGATCTTTTTCGGCAGCCAGTACAATGATCTTGCGCTGGTGCTGAAGCAGGCGCAGCGCGTCGACCTCGGAAAGACACCGCTGGTCGCATCGTCCGGTGACCACTCCACCGGCCTGATCGACGTCGCCGGCGCGGCCGCTAATGGGCTCTACCTGCACACGCTATTCTTTCAGGATTCCAGCGACCCGAAGGTCCGCGCCTTCGTCAACAAGTTCCAGGAGAAGTTCAAGCAGGCGCCAAACCTGTTCTCGTCGCAGGCCTACGATGCGATGCACATCCTCGCGCGCGAGATCGCGAATGGCGGCTATACTCGCGAGGGGCTCCACAAGGCGCTGCTCGAGATGAAGCCGTATGCGGGTGTCGGTGGGGCGATCATGTTCGATCCGAAGACCCGCGAGGCGCAAGGTAAGGTGTTCACGCCGCTCGTCATCAAGGACAAGGCATTCGCCGCGTGGCCGGACTGCGCCAAGAAACTGACAAACTGAGAATCGCAGATGTCAGCGAACGGCGAAATGCTGTGGCCCGGCCTCGGTGGCGAGGACAACCATGGGCCCTACCTGCAGGGCGGGGCGTGCAAGTCGTGCGGTCAGGTCGTTCTCGGCATGCGGACGCTGTGTCCGAAATGCTGGACCGCCGATTCGATCGTGCCCGTTCCGGTCGGCCGCACCGGGCGCCTTTATACGCGGACCACGATCCACGCGATGCCGAGCGGTTTCGATCAACCTTACGCGGTCGGCTATGTCGATCTACCGGAAGGCATTCGCGTGTTCGCGCATCTTGAAGGCGGCGATCAATCGCCCGCCATCGGCGACACGGTAGAACTCACCTTTGCCCCGCTGCGCAAGGACAAGCAGGGTCAACCCGGCCGCGGCCCACGTTACCGAAAAGCAAACATGGAGAGCGCACCATGAAACGTGACTCCCGCCGGAACGTCGCCGTCATCGGCGTCGGCCTCGTTCCATTCGACAAATACGACGATGAATCGATCGAGGAGATCGCACGGCCGGCTGTGGTCGCGGCGCTGCGCGACAGCGGGCTGACGCGAGAGCAGATCGATGCGGCCTTCGTGGCGCATCTCTATCAGGGCGAAGTGCTCGGGCAGCGCATCCTGCGGGGGCTCGGCTTCGCACAGATCCCGATCACCAATGTCGAGAACGCCTGCGCGGGCGGCTCGACCGCGGTGCGCGAGGCGTTCTACGCGGTGGCTCACGGGCACTTCGAGACCGCGCTGGTGATCGGTGCCGAGAAGATGGGCCGCGGGCTGATCAACTTCATCAATGCCGACCTCGAGATGACGCTCGGCAATACGGCGCCTGCGCAATACGCGCTCGCGGCGCAGCGTCATATGTACGAGTTCGGCACGCCGCGCGAGGCTTTCGCGCAGATCGCGGTCAAAAGCCGGCGGCACGCCCAGATGAACCCGAACGCGCGCTTTCGCGATCCGGTCACGCGCGGGGAAGTCATTGAGTCACGTGCGATCGCGGACCCGCTGACGCTGCTCGAATGCTGCCGCAACGGCTCCGGCGCCGCGGCGCTGGTGATCGCATCCGAGGACATGGTCAAGAAGTCTGGCGCGAAGCCGATCTGGTTCCTCGGCTCGGGCCTCGCGTCGTGGATGTTTGACAACACGCAGCAGGACTTGACGAGCTTCGGCGCCACGCGGGCGGCCGCCAAGGCAGCGTATGATGACGCGCAGATCGAGGTCGCGGATGTTAGCGTCGTGGAGTTGCACGACGCCTTCACGGCGGGCGAGCTGTTGCACTATGAGGGCCTCGGTCTTTGTGGAAAGGGGGAAGGCGGACGCTTCGCGCTCGAAGGCGAGACTGAGTTCGGTGGCCGCGTTCCGGTCAACATGTCGGGCGGCCTATTGAGCAAGAGCCATCCGCTCGGCGCCACGGGTGTCGCGCAGATCTGCGAGATTGTGTGGCAGTTGCGGGGACAGGCGGAAGGGCGGCAGGTCGAGAATGCGCGCATCGGCCTCGCGCATAGTCAGGGCGGGACCGGGCTTGAGGCGGGTGCGACCTGCGTCACGCTGCTTGGACGGGAGCCCTGATGTGAGCGATGCGGCGCCGACCTTCGTCACGCCACCCGGCATCGGATTTGCGCGGCTGCTCGAACTCCCGGCGCGGCTCGTTCCCGACAAGACGGCGCTCATCGACGACAGCGGCAGCGTGACGTTCGGCGAAGCCGACCGCATGGCGAGTGCGCTGGCCGGCGCCTTCTGTGCTGCAGGCGCCGTGACCGGCGACCGCATCGCGCTGATCCTCCCGAACTGCATCCCCTTCGTCATCATCGAGATGGCGATCATCAAGAGCGGCATGGTGAAAGTGCCGCTCAACATCCGCTTTCACAAGCAGGAGGTTATGTTCGCGCTTGCCGACTGCGAGCCGGCCATCCTGGTGTGCGAAGCCTCGTATGCAAGCACCGTGCGCACTGCGCTTGCGGGCGTTCCGTCACTGCGCGCCGTGTTCACCATCGGCGGAGCAGCCGACGGCTGTCTGTCTTACGAGGACGCGATCCGCCATGCTCCGGCGGCGCCAGTCGGTTACGCGCCCGACGCCCCGATCCTAATCCGCTACACCGGTGGCACCACCGGGCGCGCCAAGGGCATTGTCCACACGACGGAAAGTCTTCTGGCGGTCAATCTCGACGTGATCCGCGAGTTCAGCTTCCGCGAGAACGACGTCGCGGTACATGTCGGCCATTTGTCGCATGGGTTAAACTTCATGTGGGCCGCGTTCTATGGCGTCGGCGCCACGCAGATCTTGCATGAGAAATTCGATCCCGCGCGCGTGCTCGCAGACATCGAGCGCCATCGCGCGACCTTCATCTACATGGTGCCGACCATGGTCCATCGGCTGCTGCGCGAAGATGACGGCAAGCGCGACGTCTCGAGCTTGCGGCAGTTCTTGTACGGCTCGGCCCCAATGCCGGTACCGCTGCTGCGGCAGGCGATCGCACGCTACGGGTCGATTTTCCTGCAGGTCTATACGCTGAGCGAATCCCCGGTGATCACAACGATCTTCCGCGCGAACGAGCATGTCGAGCGCGAGACCATCGTCGGTCAGCGGCTCGCGTCCTGCGGCCGCGAGATACTTACCATGGAGGTGAGGCTGCTCAACGACGAAGGCCGCGACGTGGCAACCGGCGAGACCGGAGAGATCGCGATCCGCTCCGTCAACAACATGGCGGCCTACTGGAATCGACCTGCCGAAACCGCCGCCACACTGGTCGACGGCTGGGTGATGACCGGCGACATGGGGCGCCGCGACGAGGACGGCTTCCTTTATGTGGTGGATCGCAAGAAGGACATGATCATCACCGGTGCGCTCAACGTCTACCCCAAGGAGGTCGAGGATGTCCTTCATACGCATCCGGGCGTGTCGCAGGCCGCCGTGATCGGTGTCGCCGACGACGAATGGGGCGAGATCATCCGTGCCTATGTGGTGCCGAAGCCTGGCGCTCAAGTGACGGAGACGATTCTGGTCGAGCACTGCCTGACCGCGCTTGCGAGCTACAAAAAGCCGCGCGAGGTCCGCATCGTCGAGACCCTTCCCTTGAGCCCGATCGGCAAGGTGAGCCGCGCGACGCTGCGCGAGCAGGCGCGCGCGGAACGCGCCGGAGCATGACGAGCAAAAGCGTTGAACATCAGAACAAGGTCTAGGGTGGAAAGCTCCTCGCAAGCGATCAGCTCTCAATCGGGACTGATGTGAATCTGTTTTTCCAGCAACTCGTGAATGGTGTGGCGCTCGGCGGCGTTTACGCGCTGATCGCTATCGGCTTCACGTTGATCTTCGGCGTACTGCGCCTGCTCAACATGGCGCACGGCGAAATCTATATGCTCGGCGCTTATCTGGCCTATCTCTTCCTGACCATCTTGGACCTACCGCCGTTTGTTGCGGTGCCGCTGGCTCTGATTGCGATCTTCGCCATCTCATTGCTGGTCGAGCGTTTCGCGTTCCGGCCGCTGCGCAACGCGCCGCATTTTGTTCCACTCGTGAGCACCATCGCGGTCAGCACGATCCTACTCGAGGTCGTACGGCTTGCGTTCGGCCCCTACATGTTCGGGTTCGACAGTTTCATCTCGACGACATTCGTACGCGTCGGGACGATCAGCATCGGTTCGTCCCAACTTATGATGCTGCTGCTGAGCGTGGTCCTTACGGTGGCGTTGCAGATTTTCCTCATGTGCTCGCAATGGGGAAAGGCGATCCGCGCGGTGTCCGAAGACGTGACGGTCAGCGGGCTCCTCGGCATCAACGTCAACCGCGTGGTCGGAGTGACGTTCGCGATCGGCTCTACGCTCGGCGCGGTTGCGGGAATCCTGGTCGCGATGCATTTCGGTGCGATCTACCCGAATATGGGCTTCGTCGCGCTGGTGAAAGCATTCACCGCAGCGATCCTCGGCGGCATGGGAAGTGTGCCCGGCGCGGTGATCGGCGGCCTTATGCTCGGTATCGTCGAGAGCCTGGGTGCCGCTTACCTGCCGTCAGGCTTCTCCGACGCCGTGCCGTACGTTGCGCTCTTTGCCGTTCTACTGCTGCGCCCGTCCGGCCTATTCAAGCGTGCCGGCGGCAGTGATGATCCCTCACACCAGGGCAATCCTCACACGACGGGCGGCCTCCTGGACCGGATCTTGCCGCAACGCGGCGCGCAGTCATTGGCGGCCGGGGTCGACATCGCGAAGCTGATCGCCGTGGCCGGCGTCGTCGCCGCGCTCGCGATCGCACCGTTCCTCGGCGACTACGCGCTTCGCATCCTGATTACCATCGTGGTCTACGCGATGATGGCGCTGGGCACGAACGTGATTCTCGGCCTCGCGGGTCAGCTTAGCCTCAGCCATGCGGCCTTCTTCGCGATCGGCGCCTATTCGTCGGCCTTGCTGACGACGCACTATGGGCTCGACGCTTGGTCGGCGATGGCCGTCGGCGCTATGCTCGCGGCCGCGGCCGGAGCCCTAATCTCGCTCGTGACGTTCAGGGTCCGCGGATATTACCTCGCGCTGGTGACGCTTGCGTTCGCCGAGCTGGTCCGCATCATCATCGGCCATTGGAACAGCTTTACCGGCGGCATGATGGGCGTGCGCGCAATCCCGGCTCCGAGGATCGGGCCCTGGGTGATCGATTCTCCGCTGTCATTCTTCTATCTGAGTGCGGTTATCGGGGTGATCGGCCTCGCGGTCTATGATGCCATCGCGTATTCGGTGAAAGGCCGCGCGTTGATCGCGTTGCGCGACGACGAGGTCGCCGCGAGCGCATCGGGGCTCGGCGTGCAGCGGCTCAAGATCGTCGCGTTCACGTTGAGCGCCGTCTTTCCGGCGATCGGCGGCTCGCTCATGGCGCATTACTACAGCGCCATCACGCCTGATCTTGCCGCCATGAACGAAACTGTGACGGTGCTGGTGATCGCCGTGATCGGGGGGCTCGGCAGCGCGGCGGGCGCGTTGTTCGGATCGGTCATCGTCAATTTGCTCCCCGAGCTGTTCCGCAATCTCGGCGACTATCGGGTTCTGGCCTATGGGGTAATCCTGTTCGTGACCGTGCTGTATCAGCCCGGCGGCGTGTTCTCGATCAGCCGCCGGCTCGCGTGGCGCGCCTGAAATGGCCGACCTGCTTACCGTCCGCCATGTTCACAAGAGCTTCGCCGGGCTCAAGGCCGTGCAGGACATTTCGCTCGACGTGCATGCCGGCGCGGTGACGGCCGTGATCGGCCCGAACGGCGCCGGCAAGACCACCCTGTTCAACTGCATCACGGGGGTGACGAAGCCCGATCTTGCCGAGATCACGCTGACCGGCCGCGGGGGGGCGCGGTCCGAGCTTGGCGCGCTCGACGTCGAACGCATCGCGCGGCTCGGGATCGCGCGGACATTTCAACAGGTGCGGCTGTTCGATTCGCTGAGCGTGATCGACAACGTTGTGCTCGGTGGATTCTATCGCCACGCGTTTGGATGGTGGGCGGCCGTGGGCGATCGGCTGATCGGGGGCGGCAGGCGTCATCGCGCCCTACGGGCTGCCGCCATGAACGCGCTCGAACGCGTGGCTCTTACGCGGCAAGCCTTCGAGCTCGCAGGAAATCTCGACCACGGGAATCGCCGGCGCGCTGAAATTGCCCGCGCCCTCGCCGCTGATCCGCTCGTGCTTCTGCTCGACGAGCCGGCCGCCGGAATGAATCGCGTGGAGACCGATCAGTTGATGGCTCTGCTGCGCGACCTGCGCTGCGACGGGATGGGGATCGTGCTGATCGAGCACGACATGAAACTCGTCATGCAGGTCTCCGACCGCATCTACGTCATGGACCATGGCGAACTGCTGACATCGGGAGCGCCGGACAGCGTCGCGGTCGACCCGCGCGTGATCGAGGCCTATCTCGGAAAGGCCGCGGCGTCGCTATGCTGAAGATCGAGGGGCTCGTCACCTACTACGGCCGCGTCCGCGCGCTCGCCGGCGTGTCGCTTCAGGTCGCGCGCGACGAGATCGTGACGCTGATCGGCAGCAACGGCGCCGGCAAGTCGACGACCCTGATGACGATCAGTGGCGTGTTGAAGCCGACCGAAGGCTCGATCGCCTTCGAGGGCCGCCCTATCGCCGGGCTCGCGCCGCATGAGGTCGCGCGACTCGGCGTGGTGCAGGTGCCAGAGGGCCGGCATATTTTGCGCGGCCTGACGGTCGCCGAGAACCTCGACCTCGGTGGCTTCGTCCGTTCGGCCGAGAAGCGGCGGACGTCGCTGGCGCGCGTCTACGAGTTGCTCCCGCGTCTCGCCGAGCGGCGAGATCAACTCGGCGGCACGCTGTCTGGCGGCGAGCAGCAGATGCTCGCTATCGGCCGGGCGCTGATGGCGCAGCCCCGTCTGCTCATCCTCGACGAACCCTCCCTCGGCCTTGCCCCGCGCATCATCGAGCAGATTTTCGAGCTGATCCGTAACCTCAATAAGGCGGGCACTACGATCCTGCTGGTGGAGCAGAATGCCGCGATGGCCCTCGAGATCGCGGATCGCGGCTACGTCCTGGAGACTGGCTACATCGTCGCGGAGGGCAGCGCCGCGATGTTACGGCAGAACGACAGCGTACGCAGGGCCTATCTCGGACTTTAAGGAGGCACGCGATCATCGGATGCCGATTAACCCGCGCATTCCATAACGCGTCAATACGCGAACGGCTTCCCCGAGCAATTGAAAAGTTCCTTCCGACCAGAAGTGGCAGACGAATTCCCACCGGACTCTGACTTCGCGAGCGCTAAGAGAAGCGCAAGACGTTGTTGTGGTCCTTGGTCGGACGATTGCTGCAATGCCTTCAACCGAGCGGGTGCACCTGCTTCTAGAGCGGCCTTGATCCAACGTCTGGCAATACGCGGGCGCGAACAGCTTCGGAAAAAGCCGAATGAGCAACCTGGCGGCGCATCCCACGGTCAAGCCTGTGGCGACACACGCGCGCCTCAGATGTTCTTTTGAAAATAAACCGCCTAGCCTTCTCCCCAGACGCGGTCGCGTTCAGTGCGCGTCGCTCTGGCCGCTGGTGGCGTTCCGTTCCTATTTTTCGCCAGTTTCTTCGATACAGATGTACGTAAAATTCAAATCGTGTGCCGGTTTGGGCGTCACCTTGGCATTGCGGCTCGCCGTCTGGCGTGCCGCCATCGACGGGAAGCTACCTATCTGATGGACTACCACGGATGATGAGGCGAGCACCGCTGAATGGCGTGGCGATAGCCATTGTTTTCGCCCAGTTGAATGATCAGCGCTGCTCGGGGCTGGCTAAGTTCAATGCCTCGGGGCAACATCGGGCGCAGCCTTGCGCGCGTGAAGCCCAAACGGAGCTATCACACGCTATTCGTCACGGCACAACGAAACGAGGATCAGGCGGATGACCGCCGATTTCAAATACAAAGCATTCATTAGTTACAGTCATCTCGATCAGGCGTGGGGAGATTGGCTGCACAAGGCCCTAGAACGCTATCGGGTGCCCAAACGAATGGTTGGTAAGCAGGGGCGTAACGGCACGGTGCCGCCGCGTCTGTTTCCGATCTTCCGAGACCGCGAAGAACTGCCCACTTCGTCTGACCTCGGCCAGCAGATCAACGAGGCTCTCACGGACTCAGCCTATTTGATCGTGATCTGCTCGCCGCACGCGGCGCAGTCGCGTTGGGTGAACGAAGAGGTCCTGACTTTCAAGCGCATGGGGCGGGACAACCGCATCCTGGGACTGATCGTTGACGGAGAACCTCACGCAACCGGCAAGCACGATTCCACCGATGCGCAGGAATGCTTCCCTCCGGCGTTGAGGTTTTCGCTCAATGCCCAGGGCGTACTGGAGAGTCCTATCGAGCCTTTGGCCGCCGATGCACGGCCGGGACAGGACACTAAAGATGATGCCAAGCTCAAGCTGATCGCCGGGTTGCTCGGCATCGGCTTTGACGAGTTGAAGCGGCGCGATCTTCAAGCTACCTCTCGGCGTCGGCGTCTCTGGCTTGCTGCGGCTGGATTGGCTGGGCTCATTGTCGCTGGCGGCCTGTGGCAGATCGACCGCAGCAATCAGGAAGCGAGATGGCAGCAGATCGAGGCGCAGGCTGATCGCTCGCGCAAGTTTGCCGAGGCGTCGCGCGCGGAACTCGACGCTGGCCGCGCCGATCATGCGTTGCTGTTCGCGCTCCAGGGCATACCGCTGCGTCCGCCCGGTCCGGGCACCCCTGAGGCGGATGCCGCTCTGACCGCCGCCTATGCCGCAGGTTTGCGATTCCAGGAGACACTGCTCGATGCGGGCCATCCCGCCGCGGCAGCGTTCAGCTCCGATGGCGCGCGCATCGCCACACTGGAAACAACCAGCGCGCAAATTTGGGACACAGCTACAGGACGGCCGCTCGGGCCGCAGATGCCGCTCGACGGCAACGGACGCTCAACGGTGTTCAGCCCGGACGACGCGCGGCTCCTCACATTCACGAACCGGGCTGCGGAGATATGGGATACGGCGACGGGCCGGAGGCTCGGACAGCCAATGCGTCCAAATGGAGGACTCGAACATGTCCAGTTCACTGCCAACGGTCAGCATATTGTGACCGTCTCGGGCCAGGGGGTAGTCCAAACCTGGGACGCAACGACTGGGAACGAACTCATTCTGCCCGTGCAGCTAGGTCGCGGCGAACCATCATTCCGGTTCTTCAGCTCTTCCATAGTCCTCAGCTCTGATGCCACGCGCGCAGTGGCCAGCACGCGTGATACCGCACAATTGTACGATGCGACGACCGGGGCGCCGCTCGGAGCCCCGATGAGCCATGATCGAATGCCGCAAATCATGGCGTTCAGTCCCGATGGCGAACACCTCTTGACGGTCTCATGGAATAAATCTCCGGTGATCGTAGGGCGAGAACAGCACTTCGATGAGAGGACGACCCAGGGCGTCCTGCGAGTATGGGACGCACGAACCGGCGCACCGCTCGGTCCGCCGATGCAACATGAGGGACCGGTCCTGGCTGCCGCCTTTAGTCCGGATGGGCGGTACGTTGTCACCGGGTCGGAGGACGGCACCGTCCGCCTGTGGAACCCATATCAGGGCAAGCAGGACTATTTGATCAGACTGAATAACCCAGTCAAAGCCGTCGGTTTTAGCCCCGACGGAGACCGCCTCCTGACAGTCGCCGGTCCAATCGTCCAACTTTGGGATACTTTGACCGCGGCGCCGGTTGGTCCACCGCGGACCAATCCGCGCGATGTTGTCAACGCCACCTTCAGTCCGGACGGCAGGCGAATCTTGATCGGTAGCCAAGTGTGGAATGCGTCCGTTGGCGCGGCCTTGACCCCCCCGATGGACGCCGTCATGGCGCGCGGATTCGCAGTCATGAGTCGCAACGGCAAGCTAGTAGCGACGATCTCACAGAACATCGTCCAGCGATGGGACGCTACTGACGGCAGCCAAATCGGCGAGCAGCTTAAGTTCGAGGAAAACGTCAAATCTGCCGTATTCAGCCAAGACGGCAGCCGGCTCCTGCTTGCAAGCGTGGACGGCACGGTGCGCCAATGGGATACCGGAAAGGCAACGCTTGAAGGAGCGCTGATCACGTTTCCTGCCGCAGTGAATTCCGCGATCTACAGCGCGGACGAAGGTTTCATTCTTGCAGCTTCCGACGACGGAACGACGCGGCTGATCGACGCTAAGACGATGGCGGACGTCTTCGTGCTCCGGCATGCCAAGCCGGTTCGTACTGCGGTGTTCAGCCCGGATGGCGCCCGCATCGTAACGGCGTCCGACGACGGAACGGCGCGGTTGTGGGATGCGCGCACGGGCGCGCCGCTCGGCGCGCCGATGAAACATGACGACGCCGTCACCTCGGCGGTGTTCAGTGCCGACGGCAAGCGCATCGTCACCGCGTCTATGGATCGCACGGTGCGTTTCTGGGATGCGGCCACAGGTGCGCCGCAGGGGCCCGCGCTTGAAACCGATTTCCCAGCGAAAGCGGCGATGCTCAATCACGATGGAACGCGCCTGCTAACGATCACTGGATATGACTATCGTGGTGGCACTCCCCAAGTCAGAAGTTTGACCCCATGGTTCGAAACTACCGATGGCGACAACGCGCAAATCTGGGAGGTGATTGACGGCAATACAGTCGGTGAATCGCTGACGCGCAGCACCGGTGTCAACAGCGCAAGCTTCAGCCCGGATGGAATGCGCGTCGCCATGGCATTCATGGACCGCTCTGTTCGGCTATGGGACGCAGCGACTGGTGCGGTGCTCGGGTCGCCGCTGAAATTCGATACGTCCGCGCTCTCGGTCGCATTCGGAGCCGATAACGAGCGTATCGTCACGATGACCTGGGACACCGCAAGAGTCTGGGACGTCGGGCCTCCCCCGCCGCCGCTTTCGGAGCGTGCTGTCACCGACTATCTCACCTCGGTCGCTTTGTTGAGCGACGAGGATCGCCGACGATTTCGCATCACGGCTTCGACGGTCGCTGCGACCGGCAAAGAAGCAACCTGCGACGTTCCGGAAATTCTGCGACACCCTCCACGGCCAAGAAGATATTCTCGCCCGGGCAAAGACGTTGAACCGGCCACCGTGCGCAACGCGTGGCGCAAAGCGTGCGAAGCCAAGATCGCGGCCCAACCCAACCAGCCATATTTTCGCTATCAGCTCGGGAGGGTCCTGTTGGAATTGCATCATGATGACGAGGCCGTGGCCGCATTCGAGCAAGCGGCCAATGCAGGCTACTCACGGGCATTTCTTGCGCTGGGCGACTATTATGCAAATCGCCACGACGCGGACCACGCCATCGCCGCCTACGAGAACGCCTTCCGGCACGACATCCCCGAGGGGGGGGCACGTCTGGCGGACTTGGCGTGGGCCGGTGAAATCGTTCCGCTCGATCGCGGCAAGGCTCTGCGGCTGTGGAACAGCGCAGCCGATCGCGGAGATATATACGCGAATGAACGGTTGGCGACACTGTATGAGAGCGGGTCGGCGCCCGACGTGCCGGTCGACTTGGAGGCGGCCCTTTATCGTTGGTCGGTTGCCGGCGAGGTCGATCGCCAGCGTGGGATCGATGATATTTATGTGCGCGCTCGCCGCGCGAGTCTCGCTCGTTACTTCGGACGCAGCAGCCAAAGCAAACTCATCAGCAACGTTTGGAACAAAGTTGTCGCAACGTTGAGCGCGGTTGACTGAGAACGGCAAATCCCCGGACAAGCTCGTCTATATGGCGAACCCGATCGGCAAGTTCTGGGTGGGCCAAAGCGAGGACAAAGCGCCCGCGGCAATAGCCGAGCACATCAAGAAGTTCTGGGACCCGCGCATGCGCAACGCCACCTACTACGTCGCGATGGGGTTCATACAGGACGAGGCTGGAGAGCTTGTGGCTTTGGACCCGGTGGAGGTTCATTCCTTAGCCGCAGCCGTCACGCGGGCTCGGTCGCTTGCTTCGACGAAAGTCGGTGCCATCGCGTTCTCGCGAACGGGCGATCCGAACCACGGCGAACTCCAAGACGCCGTTGTCCTCTTCAGCGCTGGCGAAGTGCCGGACGACGCGATGGCGATCCGACTCGCTCAGGAGGGTGAGACGGACGACGCCGGAGCAGGGGAGAGCGGGGCTCTCCATGTTACCTGGAGGAAACGAGCGTCGGCGCGGCGTCGTGAGATCCTCGTGCCCAGCGATGCGACATCTCAAAATCTTCGCCCGATAAGGGTACCGACGGGCGCGCTCGTTACCCTGCTCATTCAGCTCGGTTTAATGAAGTGGACGGGTCCGGTCGGCCGGTGCGTCAAGGTGGCGACCTTGGCGCGGCCCGAGCCTTGCGAGCTTCTCGAGAAGGAAGCCGGCCAATACCTCGATACGTCGCGGCTGGGGCTCTCCTGGCGGCGTCACCCAGTAAACGCCGCCCATTAAAAGAGACCAATCCGGCAATATCCTTTCCAACCGCTTGGCCGCGAGCGCATCGCGCACAAGGAATTCCGGCAGAATGCCAAGGCCCGTCCCCGCAATCAGCGCTGGCATCATCGCGTCACCATTATTCACGCGCAGCGGACCCGACGGCTGCACGCTCGTGGATTTGGCGCCTTGGGTAAAGTGCCAAACCTCGGTGGTCGCGGAGTAGCTGTAGCTGAGGCAGCGGTGCTGCGCGAGGTGGAGTGGATGTTTCGGTCTGCCATGCGTATTCAAGTAGCTGGGTGAACCCACCACGTAGCGCGGCATCTCACAGAGCCGCCGGGCAACGACCGTCGACCCCGGCAGGACGGCGATGCGGATTGCCGCGTCAAAGCTCTCGCCGATGACATCGACCATCGCATCGCTCAGGTGCAGATCAATCGATACCTCGGGAAACATCGCGAGGAATTCCGGTAGCAGGGGCGCCACATGCAGCAACCCGAACGACATGGGGACCGCCAGTCGAACAAGACCACGCGGGACGGTAGCTTGCGCGACGGCCGCATCCTCCGCCGCTTCGCCTTCGGCGAGGATGTTCGCAGCCCGCACCGCGAGCTGCCTGCCAGCATCGGTCAATGCAAAGCGCCGGGTCGTGCGGTTGATCAACCGCGTGCCAAGCCGTGCCGCGACCCTGCTGACGGCCTTGGAAACGGTGGCCTTCGAGAGGTTCAACTCGGTCGCGGCTCGCGCGAAGGAGTGTGCTTCCGCGACCTTCGCGAAGATTGCCAGCCCTCAAGATCAGGTAATTTCGACATCTGATCCAGATTTTGGAAACAATGAATTTCAATAGTTTCTATTTCTAACTCAGCGCGCTGTCCATAGATTTAGCGCCTTGAGGGTTGTTCCGAGGTTCGTCTTCGCGGGGAGAAAACCACCATGGATGCCAGGCGCTACCTTCCCCTTGCCGGCCGTCTGTTGATCGCGCTGATATTCGCCACGAGTGGCCTCGGCAAACTCGCAGACTACAACACGACGGTGGGCCTCATTTCTGCGTCCAAGCTTCCTCTCCCGGTGTACGCGGGAGCGGTTGCGGTCGAAATTGCCTGCAGCGTGATGCTGATTGTCGGCTTTCGGGTGCGCGCGGCCGCGGCTGTCCTCGCACTGTACTGCGTCGCCACTGCGGTGTTTTTCCAGGCCGATTTCGCCAATCCGGACAACATCTTTCACTTCATGAAGAACGTGGCGCTGACGGGCGGCTTGCTCCAGATCGTCGCCTTTGGCGCGGGCGCCTTCAGCATCGACAGCCGCCGCTAGGTCAGGAGCAATCAGCGCAGCACAAAGTCCTTCCCGTCAGCAAGGAGACGATCATGAGCTTCTGGTCACCTAAACCGTCACGCCGTGCCGTTCTGTCGGGGCTCGGCGATCGAGAGGCCGGTGAGTACGAAGCCGCCACTCGAACTCGATCCCTGTTGCGCGGCCGCAATATTCACCGGCGCATCGTCGACCGCCGTGACGTGGATCGTCGTATGCGCGACGTTGGCCGCTACTGCGCTAGTTTCATATCCTGCAGGCGGATAATTCCATCCGGTGGCTGCATATAGCCTTGGAGTTTTGCTGTGTGAGCGAATATCAGCGCCTGATGATAGAGATAAATCAGCGGCCGGTCGGCCTCGATTTGAGTGAGCGCTTTTTCGTAGGCCGCCTTTCGCTTGACCGGGTCGGTGGATAAGCGCGCCTCGTTCAAAGCGGCTTGGGTCGTTTCGCTGCAATACTTGCCCCAGTTGAAGGGCGTGTTACAGCCGAGGTGGTTGATGACATTCTGGTCGGGGTCAACGCGGCCGCTCCAGCCGATCAGATAGAGCTGGAAGTTACCCTTCGTCGCCTCGGACAATGACGTCGCGAACTCGGTCAGGCGCAATTTCAGCTCGAAGCCGCCTTCAGCTGCCATCGCCTGGATCACTTCCGCGACCTGCCGCAGATCGGGCTGGTTCGGCACCATGACCTCGAGCGCAATAGGTGTCGCAACGCCTGCCTCTTTGATCAGCGCCTTAGCCCTCTCGATGTTGCGCGCGGGTATCGGGAATTTCTGAATGTAGTAGGGATCGGTCGGGCTCGACCATTGATTTCCCGGCGTGAACTCGCCGTTGAAGACGACTTTGTTGAGGACGTCGCGGTCGATGGTGAGTTCGAGCGCTTGACGAACCTTCGCATTCTGACCAAGCGGGTTCTTGGCTTGATCCGTGTTGGCGAGATTGATGGTGAGCCCCGTGTACATGAGGCTCGGGCCCGTCAGCAGCTTGAGCTTGGGGTCACCGCGCACTGCCGGAATATCGGTTGCGAGGACCCGCTCGATCAGATCGAGAGCACCGGAGCGCAGGTTGGCGAGGCGCACCGTGCTGTCTGGTATCGAGAAGTAAGTGACGCGATCGATATGGATGCGGTTCTTGTCCCAATAGTCGCCGAACCGCTCGAGCACGATTTTTTCCTGTGCGACGCGTTCTATGAACTTGAAGGGACCCGCACAGATCGGGTTCGCGACGAACTTGTCGCCGGCCTCCCTCACGGCCTTCGGGCTAACCATCATTCCGGCGCGGTCGGTGAGTTGCGCGATGAGCGGCGAGAACGGCGCCTTGAGCAGCAGCCGGACCGTCAACGGGTCGGCCACCTCGACCCTGTCTATCTGCGAAAGCTCGGCTTTGCGGAACGAGCCCTGCATCGTGATGTGCCGGTCGAGCGTGAACTTTACCGCTTCGGCATCGAATGGTTCACCGTCATGAAACTTCACATTGGGCCGCAGCCTGATCGTGACGGTCTTCCCGTCCTCCGACGTCGTGTGCGAGAGCGCTAGCTGCGGCACGATATTGAGATGTGCGTCGATATCGAAGAGCTTGTCGCACATTGCGGCGAGAACGATCCGCCCAACATAGGATCCGGCGGTCGTCGGATCGAGGTTGTCGGGGTCTTCAGCGAGACCGATGCGCAGATTGCTTTGGGCGAATGCCGGAGATGCCGCGGTTAGGGTTGCGGCGAACAAGGCGCAAAGCACTAGCGTGCGCATTCTCACAAGAACCTCCCGATCAAACGCCGATGACTGGCGAGTGTATCTGTGGGTCGATTCCACGAACAGCACCTATCAGGCGCCGTCCTGATCCGCCGCCACGGCCGCAGCTATGCCCGCCTCGATTGCGTCACGATCGAGCGTTCCTTCGGGGTTCAGCCTCGATGGCATGAACTTCACGTAGTGGAAAAGCCGCTGGCGCCCGATGCTTTCGAGGCGTTCGAGCTCTGCGATCGGATCTGCGTGGTCGTCGACACGCAAACTCACCGCGGGATACTCCTCGGTCGTCCATATGGCGACTGCGGCCGATTGCCTGCCACGTTTATCACCACCAGCCGCTTCGCCTGCGGAAAGCGCCGCGATCAGTCGACGCGCGAATGATTTATCCGCCGACGTTTCGAATGCATGGGCCGTTGCGGCCACGACGTCAGGTCCTGCAAGCATGTTGCCCGCGACCGACAATCGGGGGCGTATGATGTGTCCACACCACTCAATGCAGTGTGCGCCAGAATGTGCCGCCACGTCGCCTTTTGTATCGTGGACGTGTAGTTGGCGCTGTTCGGCGCCCCGATCGGGCTTGGTCAGATGCTCGATCACCGCCCAGGCCGGCATCCCCTCGCGCAGCAGACGCATGCCGCGATAGCCCCAGAGCGGGTTCGGCAGCGCCTGCGTGGACAGCGCCCCGACGCCGCCTTCACCGTGCGGGCAGATCGCGCCGACCGCGAAAAACTTGCTCGCGATGGCGATGCCGTATGCATTGCTCTCAGGATCGCGCGCAATGATGGACCAGGTCATGGCTTGCCGCTGTCTCGATCGACGGCGCGATGAGACAATGGAAAGGCGAGCTTGTCGAGGTATACAGGACCGATGCAGCCGACCTTTACGACACGACCGGATATCCGCGGCACCTTCGGCGCGGTGGCGACCACGCACTGGCTTGCGACGCAGACAGGGATGGCCCTACTCGAGCGGGGCGGCAACGCGTTCGATGCGGCCATCGCGGCAGGCTTCGTACTGCAGATTGTCGAGCCGCATCTCAACGGTCCCGGCGGAGAATTGCCGGCGATTATGCATCGTGCGGGCGCCGCCGCTCCACAAGTCATATGCGGACAGGGTCCGTTCCCCGCTAGCGCCACCGTCGAGCGACTGACCGCTTTGGGCTTGGCGCAGATGCCCGGAACGGGGCTATTGCCGGCCGTCGTGCCGGGCGCGTTCGACGGGTGGATGCTGCTGTTGCGTGACTACGGCACACTCACGTTGCGCGACGTCCTTGCATACGCGATTTTCTATGCGGAGTGGGGCTTTCCGCTGGTGCCGCGCATCGTCGCGACCATTATTCCGGCGGTTGAATACTTCAAGACCGAATGGCCGAGTTCGGGCGACGTGTGGTTGGCGAACGGCAAAGCACCGCATCCGGAAAAGCCGTTTCGCACGCCTGCCATTGCCGAAACTTACAAACGCATTCTCGCGGAGGCCGAGGCGGCGGGCGGCAATCGTATTGTTCAGATCGAGGCCGCGCGCCGCGCCTTCTACAAAGGATTCGTCGCCGAGGCGATCGATCGCTTCTACAAAACTGAATTGATGGATTCCACCGGCGAGCGTCATCGGGGACTGCTCACCGGCGATGACCTCGCGCGGTACACTGCGCGCATCGAGCGGCCTCTGTCGGTCGATTATCATGGGCTCACGGTTCACAAGCTCGGGCCCTGGTCGCAGGGCCCGATGTTCCTGCAAACGTTGCGGTTGCTGGAGCGTATCGATATCGCCGCAATGGACCCGATCGGGCCCGATTTCGTGCACACGCTGATCGAGGCGTTGAAGCTCGGCTTCGCCGACCGCGACGCCTTCTATGGAGATCCCGATGCCGTCGATGTGCCGCTTTCGATACTGCTCTCGACGGACTACGCGGACGAGCGCCGCAAGCTAATCGGCGAGCGCGCGTCGACGGAGCTCAGGCCGGGCAACATCGGCAATGCAAAGGAGCGTATCGCGCAGGTGCTCGCCATGGCGGGCAAGGAAAAGCCGGTAGGCCCCGGCGGAGGCGAACCGACATTTGCGCCACTGCCGCCCGAATGGGGCGATACCGTGCACCTCGATATCGTCGATGCAGCGGGAAACATGATCTCTGCTACGCCTTCAGGCGGCTGGCTGCAGGGATCACCGGTAGTGCCCGGCCTAGGATTTCCAATATCGACGCGTGGCCAGATCTGCTGGCTGGTCGATGGCCACCCCTCGACATTGCGACCGCGAACGCGTCCGCGCACCACGCTCTCGCCAACGCTCGTCACCCGCGACGGCAAGCCTTGGCTTGCGATCGGCACACCCGGTGGCGATCAACAGGAGCAGTGGACGCTCGCAGTTTTCCTGCGCCTCGTACATCACCGCATGAGCCTGCAACAGGCGATCGACGCACCGATGTTCCAAACGAAACACATGGTACAGTCATTCCATCCGCGTACATTCGAACCCGGCCGCGCGATCGTCGAGGACCGCTTTCCGGCCGAAACGCGCGCTGCGCTTGAGGCGCGCGGACACTTGCTCACCGTCGACGGACCTTGGGCACTCGGACGCGTATGCGCAGTCGGTCGCTGGAACGGGTTCTTGCGTGCCGCGGCGACGCCGCGATTGATGCAGGCCTATGCGGCAGGTCGGTAATACGGCCCCGCGCGCCCACTTTGGCGCAAACGAAACTACCTTTACTTCGGAGGATCTAGGGTTAGGCGCCTCAGCGATACGGGATCGCGTACATCAGGCCGCCCTTGCTCCAAAGGGCGTTGAGTCCTCGGCTGAGTTTCAACGGACTGCCGGCGCCGACATTGCGTTCGAAGATTTCACCATAGTTGCCTTCAGCCTTGATGGCGTTGAGCATCCACTTGTTGTCGAGGCCGAAGCGCGAGCCGAACTCGCCGCTGACGCCGAGCAGGCGCTGCGTCGCGGGATTTTGGCTCGACTTCGCCTGTTCATCGGCATTCGCCTTGGTCACGCTCAGCTCTTCGGCTTCGATCAGCCCATAGTGGATCCACGCGATGAAGTTAGACCATGCCTCGTCGCCGTTGCGGGTGAAGGGCCCGAGCGGCTCTTTGCTGATCGTCTCGCTTAGTACTAGGTAATCAGCCGGATTCGGCGCGGCGGTCGCAACCGCACCGGCCAGCGCCGACGCGTCCTGGGTCATCGCGTCGCAACGGCCGGAGAAGAACGCCTGGTACATGGTGTCCACGCGTTCGAATACGACGGGCTGCCAAGTGATGTTGTTCGCGCGCGCGTAGTCACCGAGCGTTACTTCAAGCGCGAAAACGGCTTTGGCTACGCGCTTATGAGCCCACGCCCTAGGTTCCCGCCAATGAGGCCGGGGGGCGAAGCCCCCGCACTTGACTAAGCGGATGTATTCAATTCGCGCGCTGGCGAAGCGCTTGGCTTGAAAACCATAAGCCCGCGACCAATGCCACGTTGAGAAGGGCGAGCGCATTCAAAATGAAGATCATCCACGCGCTTCCGCCTTTTTCAGAAGCCCACGCACCGACGAACGGCGAAGCCGCCATCGCCAGCATGATCGGAAATACCCATGCCCGCGCCGACCACGATCCAGCCGGATAGATACCAGTAAAAATTCTGCGAGGTGCCGATCAGCGCCAGGCCGAGCGCGAAAAGGATCGCGCCGCAAGCAAGAACCGGTCTTCCGCCGCGATGGCCGATCTCGCGGCCCACGCGCGGCGATACGAAGCCCGCGACCACCAGTCCCACCGACACCCCGGCGATCACCCATTCATAGGGCCAGCCGGTGTCGCGCACGATCGGAACCGCGACCACCGCCAGAAAGTAGAAGCTCGTTCCCCAAGACAGAATCTGCGCCATGCCGAGGGTGGTGACGATCACCGCGCGTGATGGGATGCTTGCGGAAGTGCCCGCGGTGGGAGTCATGAACAGGCGATGGACTTCACGCCGGGACCGGACAGCACGCGGCCGCTTTGGAAGCTGCCGGTTTTGCCTCGGCCGTGCCGCAACCGCTCTTGCCGCCTGCCTTTGCCGTCTCGTCCTCCACGCAGCACGCGTCAGCATCCGCTTTCGCCGGTCCGCCGCAACAACCGGCCTCGGGTTGCTTCGCCCTGGCAAAGCTCGTTGAACAGACGCCCGTCTCGGGAAGGATCAAACGCACTTCGTCGGCGGCGGCATGATCACCGGCAAGACGGGCGGTGATGGAGCGCACCTGTTCGTAGCCTGTCGCCATCAAGAACGTCGGCGCACGACCGTAGCTCTTGATGCCGACCGCGTAATAATCCGGCTCAAGATGCGCCAGCTCCTTGTGCCCGTGCGGCCGGACCGAACCGCACGAATGCAAATTGGGGTCGATCAGCGGACCGAGCGCGCGTGGGCATTCCAGCCACGGATCAAGGTCAAGCCGCAGCTCGCGCGTCATGTCGAGATCGGGCCGCAGACCGGTCGCGACGATAATGCGGTCGAACGGCCCGATGGTCGTCTCACTGGTGGAAGTTAAGGTCGCCCCCGCTGCCGTCTCATCGACCCGCGCCGCAGAGAAATTCATGACAAGGTTCAAGCGTCCGCTTTCAACGAGATGCTTGAGATCGGTGCCAAGCTGACCGCGCGCTTGAAGCTTGTCGGCTTCGCCGCCACCGAACACGCGTACAAGGCTGCCGCTGCGCACCGCCCAGGTGAGTTGAATGCCTGCGTCTGTCTCAGCAAGCCGCGCGAGATCGAGGAGCGCATTCGCAGCCGAATGTCCGCCACCGACGACCAGCACACGCTTGTCAGCGTAAACGGCGCGCTCCGCGCGCAGAACATCCGGGATTCCGTAAGCAATGCGATGGCGCGACGCGGGTTCGCCGATCGCTGGCGTTCCCGAAGCGCCCATCGGGTTGGAATTGCTCCAGGTTCCTGACGCGTCGATGACCGCACGCGCAAGATCGATGCGCGCGTCGCCACTCATTTGCTCGACGGTCAGCGCGAATGGATGATCGCCGCGGCCGCGTGTCACGACCTTGTCGACGCCCTGCCGGGAGACGTGCCGGACCTTCGCGTTCGTCTCGATGACTTCGCGCATCTCAGGTGTCTGCGCCAATGGCGCGAGATAGGCGTCGACCAGAGCATGTCCGGTCGGCAGCACGTCCGCGGGCGGCTGCTGCCAGCCGTGCCGACGCAGCAACGCGGTCGCGGCGGTGTCGGTGTTGAAGCCCCAAGGCGAGAACAAGCGGACATGGCCCCAGGCGCGAATGTTCGCTCCGACCGACGCGCCGCTCTCGTACAGACGTACGGGCACGCCGCGCTCGAGAAGGTGTGCGGCGGCCGCGAGCCCGACCGGGCCGCCACCGATCACAGCGACCGGAAGATCACTACGCGGGCTCATGTTTCTTGCTCCGTGTTTTCTTTGATTTCGGTGCTGCGCATTCGGGGCCGCACTCCTCGGCAACGCCAGCGCAGCAATTTTCGGTGAGAAACCCGATCAGTGCGTTCATCGTGTCGAACTGTGCCGCGTAGATCATCGAGCGGCTTTCGCGCCGCACGGTGACCAGACCCGCTTGGCGCAAACGGTCGAAGTGAAAGGACAAGGTGTTCGGCGGAAGCTTGAGCGCCTTCGCGACCGCCCCTGCGGCGAGTCCCGCCGGCCCCGCCTTCACGAGAAGGCGGAAGACGTCGAGGCGGTTGTCCTGAGCCAGCGCGGCCAAAGCGGCGATGGTGTCTACTTTTTCCATATTTCAACGACTATGGAAGTATGAGGCCCAAGTCAAGCGATATTTCAGTGATCATTGAAATACAAGATTGAGGCGGGCAGCGCTTCGCAGGCATCGCGCATTGGAAAGCTGCTTGGCAGGTCTGCTGCAATCCTGTAATTATATTTTGATGATTCTAGGAATATCAAATTATGGATGAGCTCCAGGCCACACGGTCTTTTGCGGCGCTTTCGCAGGAAACACGTCTGCGCATCGTTCGTACGCTGGTCAAAGCTGGGGATGAGGGCGTTCCCGCTGGCGTAATTGCCGACACGGTCGGCGTTACTGCCTCGAACGTATCGTTCCATCTCAAGGAGCTGCAACGCGCGGGTCTCGTCAGCATGAGACGTGAGGCGCGCTCGATCATCTACGCAGCGGCGTATTCCGCGCTCGGAAACCTGATCCGCTTCCTGATGCAGGACTGCTGCGACGGGCATCCGGAAGTCTGCACGCCCGCGCTTGCCGCGTGCTGTGCCCCCCAACCTAAACGAAAGAAACCCGTCCGTGCCTGACCGCACTTTCAATGTGCTGTTTCTTTGCACCCACAATTCCGCGCGCTCCGTGATGGCAGAAGCAATCCTCAATAAGATCGGCGCCGGGAAATTCCGGGCCTACAGCGCAGGCAGCCAGCCGCGCGGCGCTATCAATCCCAATACGCTCACGCTGCTCTCGGGGCTTGGCTATAGCGTATCGGGCTACCGCTCCAAGTCGTGGGATGAATTTGCAAAGCCGGACGCCCCGCAGATCGATTTCATCTTCACGGTCTGTGACGACGCGACCGGTGAGAGCTGTCCGGTTTGGCCTGGCAAGCCGATGACCGCGCATTGGGGTGTTCCCGACCCGTCGGCCGCGAAGGGAACGGAGGTCGAAGTCGCTCTCGCCTTCCGCCAAGCATACCGCTCCCTAGAGCGGCGTGTTAGCGCGTTCGCCGCATTGCCGATTGCGTCTCTCGATCAGATGACCTTGCAGGCGAAGCTCAAGGACATCGGCAGAATGCCGGGCGCGTCTGCGAAAGCAGGCCCGTAGTGGAAACGCTCTCCCTTCCGAAACGGTTGGTATCTGAGACACTCGCCACTGCGCTGCTGCTGGCGACGGTCGTCGGCTCGGGGATCATGGCGGACCGCCTCTCGGGCGGCAACGTCGCGCTGGCGCTGCTTGGCAATACGATTCCGACAGGCGCGATCCTGGTTGTCCTTATTCTCGTCTTCGGTCCCGTATCGGGCGCGCATATGAATCCCGCGGTCAGTCTCGCCTTCGCCCTGCGCCGCGAGCTGGGCTGGCGCGAGTGTCTGTTCTACGTGCTTTGCCAGATCTGCGGCGGGCTGATTGGCGTCTGGGCCGCCCACCTGATGTTTGACCATGCGGTGTTCGAGCTCGGGACTAAGGTCCGGAGCGGGTCGGGCCAATGGATTTCTGAATTCATTGCGACCTTCGGACTGCTGCTGACAATATTTGGTTGTTTGCATCACGCGGCGCAGGCCGTACCCTACGCAGTCGGTCTCTACATCACCGCCGCTTATTGGTTCACCGCTTCAACCTCGTTCGCCAATCCGGCTGTGACGATCGCTCGCGGGTTCTCGGACAGCTTCGCCGGGATTGCACCATCCAGCGTTCCGACTTTCATTCTGGCGCAACTGGCTGGAGCGGCATGCGCCGTCGGATTGTCCCGCTATCTCAATAGCGAGCGCAGTCAGGCCATCCGGCCGAAAGAGGCGCGGCTCTAGCGTACGCCTTGGCCATCATCCACGTATCCCACATCCTCGCTGCAATCGCGCGCTCCTCGATTCCGATATGCCCCAATTGCAACCAAATTCCGCAGCGCAGCGAGATGACGCGATGCGCCAGAAGTATTCAGAAGGGAATCGGCTTCAGGCAATATGGTCCCAGCATGCAGCACGAACCATTCGAGCCACTAGAGACGGCCCGCCTCCGCTTGCGTTGTGTCACGCCCGAGGATGCCAGCGCCGTGTCTGCGATGATGACGCCGAAAATCAGCCGATGGGTTGCTTACTGGCCTGTTCCCTTCACGAATGAAATGGCGGTCGCGCGGATTGAGTCCTCGCGCAAGCTGGCGCGTGACGGCGATGCGCTGCCGTTTGCGGTCGTCGAAAAGGTTAGTGGTGAGCTTGTGGGTTGGGTAATGCTCAATCGCGAACCCGAGCTCTACGTCGCGGCTCTCTCGGTTATTGGCTCGGGGAAAAGCACCACGGCAAGGGCTACATGCGAGAACTTGCGCCAGTCGCGATGGCCGCCGGATTTGAGCTGCTAGACCTTGATGTGATTGAGGCCGCCGCTCAGCCAGGCAATGATGCTTCGTTCGCCGTCATGCGTGCGTGCGGTATGCAGCTAACTGGTGAGCGACTGGTCTATGCCCCTGCCCGCAATCGGAACGAGTTATGCCTAGTTTATGAAGTCCAACGTCCGCGCACCTCGCCTTAGGTCGGCGCTCCACCCAGATAGGGCCGGCGGCTGCCAACGCGATGCCAGAAGTTGATACGCTCGCGCGTGCAGCCCGTGGCCGGCAATCAAAGCGGCCGTTAGCTTCGACCAGCCCGCACAGCAATTAAGCCGATGCTCAACCTTATGAGTACACTCACTATCATCCCATCAGCGTACACCAAGCCGAAAGCGCGCAAGGAGTCATAGCCGCAGAGCTGATGACTGCTGATAACATTGCTCAATCAGATTCGTCTGGGGATGTACAAATGCGCCTGTTGATCCTTGGCGGCACGCGGTTTCTCGGGCGCGCAATTGCCGCCCACGCCTATGCGATGGGCCATGACGTGACGTGCGCCGCGCGCGGCGTTGCCGGATCGGTTCCGCACGGCGCTCGCTTGATCCGTGTGGACCGGGACAACCCGGACGGCCTCGCGCCGCTTGCAGCCGAGGCGTTCGACGCCGTCGTTGATGTGTCGCGTCATCCCGGCCAAGTGCGTCGCGCAGTCACCGCACTCAAGCAGCGCGTCGCGCATTGGACCTTTGTGTCGACGGTAAGCGTATATGCCGACAACCGCACGGCCGGGCAGCGGACAGACACCGCTCCGCTCCGGATGCCCACAGCACCGGAGATCGAGCACAGTACCGAGGAGACCTATGGCGCCGCCAAGGTCGCTTGTGAGCAGGCAATAGGTGAGAACGCCTTTATTTGCAGGGCTGGGCTGATTGTAGGTCCCGAGGACCCAACGGGGCGGTTCACCTACTGGCCCACGCGGCTTGATCGAGGCGGCGAAGTGCTCGTGCCTGGAACGCCGGATGATGCCGTCCAACTCATCGACGTGCGCGATCTTGCCCAATGGATCGTGCTCGCCGCGCAAACCCGTCTGACCGGGTACTATGATGGTATTGGACCCTCGTTCACACGCGGCCAGTTCCTGGCAGAATGCGCCGCCGCCGTTGGCTCGTCCTGCACGTTCACCTGGGCCGACCGCGCGTTTCTGGAAAGCCATGACATCAGACGCTGGTCCGGCACGAGATCGCTGCCGCTTTGGCTCCCGCTGCCAGACTTTGCGGGCTTTGCCACTCGCGACACATCACCAGCGCGCGAGTCCGGCTTGACGGTGCGAGCACTCTCGCGGACCGCTCGCGACACTCTGGTATGGGCGCGCACCGCCGGCGGAGCGGTCACCGGTCTTACTGCCGATGAAGAGAGCGCGGCTCTTAAAGCATGGCACGCGAGCCGACCTGAAGGAGACGCCGGTGATAGTTTAGCGGCATGCGGCCCCGCCGCGCTATCCAGGTAGCAGCACATGCGCAAGCCTCGCATCGCAGTCATTCTGGATGAGAACACGAGCGGTGACGGCGCTCGCTACGAAGCGACGAAAGGATATTTCAAAGGCGTTCGCGATGCGGGCGGGTTGCCGTTCGGTATTCCTTACTTGCCTGAAATCGTCCATGTGGTGTTGGAGGAGTTTGACGGCTTGCTTTCCGTGGGCGGTCGGTTTGCCTATCCCGATGATTGGTATCTTCCGGGCGAGGTTTCCAAGGTTCCGTCATCCGAACGCTTTGCGGTCGAACGCGCCATCGTCGAGGGCTACCTTGCGAGAAACAAGCCTGTCCTCGGTATCTGCGCCGGGATGCAGATGCTCGCTTGCCTAAACGGCTGCCGTCTGACCCCTGACCTGCGCGCGATGATGCCGGACGCTTTCGAGCATGATCGGCGCGGCCAACTCCATCCTGTCGAACTAGCAGCAAATTCACGCCTGGCGGCAATCATTGGCGAACAAACAATAGTGGTGAACACGTTTCACCGCGAAGCCGTCGCGCAGCTCTCGCCTTCGGTCGTTGCGAGCGCCTATGCCGGGGACGGGATTATAGAAGCAATCGAGATTCCGGCCTACCGCTTCGCGATCGGTATTCAGTGGCACCAAGAGCTGCTGGTGGACACAGACCATCCCGGAAACCGCCTTTTCCAAGGATTTGTCGAAGCTGCCAGATAGGCCCGTGCGCCGGTCCAAGAATCTTGAATTTTACACCCGTGCGGGGCGGGCGGACGAACATCTATCCCGGGTCACACACGCCCGATCTGTGACGTCCGCGCTCGAAAGCGCTGGTAGCTGGTAAGACCAAGCTTGGCATCGATGGCGATACTATCTTTTGCCAGCCATGCTCGCCTGTGATAGCCTGAAAATGTGAAGGTCCTTTCCGCCATACATCGCGCTCTTGCGATTCTCGCTATCGTTGGCCTCGTCCTGGCCCCGCTGGCGCGACCCGTCATGGCGATGCCAGCGGAAACGCAAGACACCATGAGCGAGCACGGTGCCATCGACGCTCAGATGACCACGGCGATGGCGACGGATATGCCCTGCTGCCCGGATAAAGCCCCGGATTGCGGCAAGGATTGTCCGCTGATGGCGCTCTGCATGGTGAGCGTATTGCAATCCGCGCCGCTTGGCCCCGTCCCCATTATTCCGCTGACGCGCGCGAGCGTTGTTATTCCAGGCGAAGACGCCGACCTCAGCGGTCTCGCGTAAGCGCCGCCACCAAGACCTCCCAAAGCCTAGTTTCAGCCGGCACCTCGCACGTGCCGGAAGTCGCCGCGCGTTCGCGTGCGGTGAACACGCGTGGCTTTGCCACGCGAGGTTCCGGCGTTTTCGACCGGGCAAAACTGAATCTAGGAGACCAGGAAAATGAATCTGTTGAGCAGAAAGACTGCGTCGTTCGCAGCGCTGATCGGCTTCGCGTGGATCGCACTCGCGGCCCCCGTGCGGGCGGATGTCAACGACTATGAATTCCAACTCGTTCAAAGCGAAGTGAAAAAGGGCGAGGGCGCGATCGTTGCCGTGCGTCTCGTCAACAAGAAGACCGGTAAACCGATCTCCGATGCGGTGATCTCGGCCAAGCGCATCGACATGGCTCCCGACAGCATGGCGGAAATGGCCGCGCCGATCGAGCAACTTCCGTCCACGGAGCCCGGCGTCTATCGCTTCAAGGCCAATCTCTCGATGGCCGGTCGCTGGCAGCTTTCACTCGCCGCGAAGGTCCAAGGCGAAACCGGCACGGTCGAAAGCAAGCTGGTGCTCAAGGCGACGCCATCGTCGGCATCAAGCCATTGCTGGCAGCCATGCGGNNGGTGCAAGGAGGATGACACGAGACGCAAAGCAGCAAAAATAATCTGAAATCGCCGCGTTGATGTCAGTCACTGTTAGTCGAGACCGGCTTCGGAATGTGGAGCCGCGTTTTTAAACAGCCTGGACCCAGAACGGAAGAAAACCACTAATCGGTTTCTAGAGGTCCTCCGTGCCTGTGGGCTTGTGCCGTGCGGTCATTGTTCTCTGTCTCACCATCCATTTTGATCGACTAGACCCTTTGAAGAAGAACGCCCGAACGGCCGGAGGCCACGCGGTCGGCAGCCCGAGGAAGTAGGAAACGCGCTGCGTGTGATCGGTGAGCGGACGTTCCTGTAATTCCCAGTTGGTGAGCGCCAGCGAGGGATCCTCGAACCGATCAAGAAACACTGCGAGCGACAGTCCGTTCATCATGCCGCAGCCCGCACCCTGCCCGATGTTTGGCGGCAGTGCATGCGCGGCATCACCAATGACGGCGACTTTGCCGGACGACCAACGCTTCAGCTTGATCAGTTCGAACCGGTCATAACGCCCATCTCCGTCGAGGCGATCGATAAGGTCAGCCAGGTGCGGAAACGAGATCTTCCATTCTACTTTTCGCAATGGCACGGCCTTCGCGACCTCATCGTTGTCTAACATCGTCAACGCGACATAGATTTGGTCCTTGCTGCACGGCGTATACAAGACGCGTCGCTTGCCAGACCAGTATTCGATCGTCTTGCCCGGTTCTGCCGAGTTGCGCTCCTCCACAGTCTTGTCGACCAGCAGGCGGATCGCGCCGTCGGCCAACAGCTTTCGTCTGGCGAGAAGCCCCAGCGAGTCACGCAGCCTAGAGTTGGTGCCATCTGCCGCCACGATGAGGTCGGTCTGTGTTTGTGCGCCATCGGCGAAGGCCAGCGTACCGGTCGGCGTCGCGGCGACTGCTTCCGAATCGGTCAAAACTTGCACCCCATGTCGTCGTGCCGCCGATGCCAGTGCATTGATGACCTGCTGGCGCACGACGCTGAAGACGCGGGCGGAATTGTCCCAGCGATGAAACGAGATAACCCTGTTGTGATCATCCCGCACCTCTCGCATGTTCGCGATCGGCGCGTCACTCACGGCGTCGGTATAGGCCCCGAGTGCCTCGAGCACGCGTAGGCCGTTCTCATAGACGTAGATACCGGCGCCCGTCGTCCGTAGTTCACGGGCGCGCTCATGCACGCGCACCAACCACCCGCGCTGCGCGAGCGCGCAGGCCGCAGCTAACCCTGCAAAACCCGCGCCGACGATTTCGGCGGTTCGTCTCTTGACCATACCCCTCTGGGATATTTCCTTTTGGCGCTGATTGTCTATGCTCATCCACAACCTCGACACAGGAGAAGAAGATGGCACGCCTGCGCCACATCGCCGTCTGCGTCAAAGACCTCGAGAAGGCAGCGGAATTCTACGAGACCGTGTTCGAGATGAAGGAAGTGGGCCGGGAAACCATCGAGATAGGCTCGGCCATCTATATGAGCGACGGGGTGATCAACATGGCACTATTGAATTTCGCTGGTGCGAAGGGAAATGACCTAAAGGACCCGAAGAATACGGTCGGCGCCAACCATTTCGGCTTTCAAGTCGACGATCTAGCCGAAACGCAGAAGCGTATCGAAGCCGCGGGCGGGAGGTTTTTCTTCGATCTTGGCGGCGAGCGACATGGAAACTTCGAGCGCAAGTTCAAGGACCCGGACGGTGTCGTGTTTGACATTTCCCAGCACGGCTGGATCGGTACCGACGGGCACAAACGATAGACCCCGCGACGTTTCCTATTTGATGAACTGATTGGTGTAGAGCTCCTCGACCGGCGTTTTCTTGGGAATGATACCTTTGGCGAGATAGAAGTCCTGCAGCTTGGTCAGGCGTTCGACATTGATTTCGCCGAGCCTCGCCTGCCCGACATAGACAAGTTTGGCGTAGTAGTTGAACGCGGCCTTGACGGCGCCTTCCTTGCCTTTCCATTCCGGAACGAACGACACGAACTCGTCCGCGGCTTTGTCCGGATCGTCGATGATATCCTTCATGCCGCGCAGCGCCGCGGTGACGAACTTTTGCACCATTTCGGGGCGCTCCTTGATGACCTGATCCGACACGGCGATGGCCTGGGCCATGTGTGGAAAGAATTCATCTGTCGGGATGATCTTCACCTTGACGCCTGCGGCCTGCACCGGCGGAATCCAGTCTGGGACGCCGGCCATGCCGGCCGACTTCCCGGTAGCGACGAATTCCCAGACACCGGTCGGGCCAACCGCCTGGATGTTGACGTCGTCTTGCGTAAGCCCGGCGCTCGCGAGCAGCCCGAGCAGTGCGTAGAACGTGGTGTCCTGGAACGACATCACCGTGATGGTCTTGCCTTTCAGGTCGGCGGGCTTCTCGATCCCTGAGTCCTCGCGGACGACGAGTTGCATGAAGCCCTTGCCGCCGAACACCGCGACGATCTTGATCGGAACGCCATTACCGCGGACCATAATCGGCGCATCCGCCACGATCCCGCCGATCGGCGCATTGCCGGCGCCGACCTGCTTGGCGACGTCGACGCCGCCGCGAGCGACCGCGAAGTTCACCTCCAGCCCTGCTTCGGCGAAGTAGCCTTTTCCTTTGGCAAGCTGGATCGGACCGAACGCCGGGAGGATAGGTGGCGCCGGAAACAGATAGGTGATGGTTTCAGCCGCGACTGCTCCGCTCACGGCCACCGCCGCCAAAGTGAGCGTCAGGGAAAGCAGCAGCGTGCATCGCCGAAGTCTACCTACCACAAGATGCGCCATGACGCCCTGCCTCCGCTTGAATTGCTAACTGCCTCCATCCTGTCGCGCGCACACTTGTCGCGCAAGCCGCGCCTGGCTCTTCAGCCGCGATTTCTTTCCGCCTATACTCGCCGCCATGCTGCGACTGGAATATCGGGACGTCACGATGCGTTTTCCGGACGCCAGCGGTCGCGCGGGCTTCACGGCAATCGAAGGAGTGAGTTTTTCCGTCGCCGATGGAGAAGTCGTCGCGCTGATCGGTCCGAGCGGATGCGGCAAGAGCACGCTCCTCAATATCGGTTCGGGTCTTTACGCGTCTTCGTCCGGACACGCCTTCGTCGACGGCGAGCGTGTTCTGGGACCCAATCGCCACGTCGCGTTCATGCTGCAAAAGGACTTGCTGCTGCCGTGGCGGACGATTGCCGAGAATGTCGCGCTCGGCGTCGAAATTCAGCAGCAAACGAAACGCGAATGCGCTCGGCGAGCAAGCGACCTGTTGCGCGGGCTCAACCTCGCCGATTTCGCCGCACACTATCCACATCAACTGTCGGGCGGTATGCGCCAGCGCGTCGCGCTCGCCCGTACGCTCGCGGTCGATCCATCGGTATTGCTTCTCGACGAGCCGTTCTCGGCGGTCGATGCGCAGACGCGCATCTCGCTCCAGCAGGATCTTGCGCAGACGCTCAAGCATGCGGGCAAGACCGCCCTGCTGATCACGCACGATCTGCTCGAAGCCATCATCCTCTCGGACCGTGTTCTGGTGATGAGTGCGCGGCCAGGCCACATCGTCGATGAGATTACGATCCAGATCGGCGGCCGCGACGACCCTATGCGCCGTCGGCAGGACAGCAAGATCGCCGGTTACATGGCACGCCTGATGGAGCGGCTCGAAATCGCGCGTCCGGCATTATCCGCATGACGACGTCGCGCAGCGCTATCTTACGTAGGGGCACGGCCGCGAGTGTCGTGTTGTTCGTGTTCTTTCTGGCCGCGTGGGAATGGGGACCGGCCCTGCTCGGCATCCCGGCATTCGTCCTGCCGCCCGCGTCCGCTGTCTATGCGGAATTCATCCGCATGGTGTCGGTCAATCATCTGCTGTTCCATGCCGGCGTGACGGCGGCCGAGGTCGTCGCGGGATTCGTTCTGGGGAGCTTGATGGGTGCCGTGTTCGGCTACCTGCTCGGCATGTCGCCGACTGCGGAAATCGCCTTGTCCCCCTATATCCTTGCGCTGCAAATTGCCCCGAAAGTCGCATTCGCGCCGCTCTTTATCATGTGGATGGGCTTCACGGTCTATCCGAAGATCCTCGTTGCAGTCCTGATTGTCTTCTTCCCTGTGATGGTCAACGTCCTCACCGCGATCCGAGGCATCGATCCGGACCTTATCAATCTCGCGCGCTCGTTCACGGCCTCGCGTCCGCAAATCTTCTGGAAGATCGAGTTTCCGTCGTCGATGCCGCCGCTATTCGCGAGCCTGCGGATCGGCTCGACTCTAGCGGTCGTTGGCGTTGTCGTTGGCGAGCTTGTCGGCGGCAACTTCGGTCTTGGCTACCTGCTGACCTTCGGCGAAGGACAGGCCAACACCCCGATGGTGTTTGTATGCATCTTGATGCTGACCTTGATCGGCGGCATCGCCTATGTGGCGGTGATCCTGATCGAGCAGCGCGTGCTGCATTACATGCCCGCACGACCGCTTGGGGGCGTATGACAGTCTTTCTGCAATACGATCAGGCGGAACTGGATCACCAATACGATCAGCGCGCCTGGGCGCCTAATGCCGCTGACGTAATCCGGCGCTACGTCGAGAACAGTGAGGCCGTGCGGTCGCGCTTGGGCGAGCCGCGGATATATGCCTACGGCGAGTCCATTGCCGAAACGCTCGATCTTTATACTTGCCCGTCGGCCAAGGCGCCCCTGCAAGTGTTCGTTCATGGAGGTGCATGGCAGCGCCTGAGCAAGCGTGAAAGTGCTTTCGCGGCCGAAGCGTTCGTGAACGCGGGAGCGCACTTCGTCGCGCTCGATTTCGCGCTGCTGCCGAACGTCCAGCTTGCCGAAATGGCCGCGCAAGTGCATCGCGCGATTGCCTGGCTCTATCGTAACGCCGAGACGGTGGGCATCGATCGTGAGCGCATCTTTGTTTCGGGACATTCGTCGGGCGCGCACCTTGCGGCTCTCGTCGCGGTCGCGGATTGGTCGGCGTCGAGTGGCCTTCCCGCCAACACCGTGAAGGGCGTCCTGTGCACCAGCGGCATCTATGATCTGCTGCCCGTGCGGCTGAGCGCACGCAACAGTTACGTCCGGCTGACCGAGGCGACCGAACAGGCGCTCAGCCCGCAGCGCCATCTCGACCGCCTCGGTTGCGACCTCATCGTCGCCGCGGCCGAATTCGACAGCGCCGACTTCAGGCGCCAGGCGCGCGAATTCGCGGCGGCGGCAAACGTTAGCCTGATCGAGGGCAAAGGCATGAACCACTTCGAGATTGTCGAGACGCTGGCCGACCCGAACGGCCTGCTCGGAGGGCTCGCGCTCGCCCAGATGGGGCTTTCAACCCGTGCCGGGCGCGCCTAAAGTTTGCTCGCACAATGCAGGACGACAAGACATGGAGCAGCAGCCGGCCCATTCGATCGCGCAGCTTGTGCAGCCAGCGCGCGTCCATCGCAGTCTCTACACCGATCCGCAGATCTTCGAGCTTGAGCTGAAGCATATCTTCGGTACCGCCTGGATTTACGTCGGCCATGAGAGTCAGGTCCGGAATGTCGGCGATTATTTCTGCACCATGCTGGGTCGCAAGGCCGTCATCGTGGTGCGCGACGCCAGTGGAAAGCTGCAGGTCATCCATAATCAATGTGCGCATCGCGGCGCGATGGTGGTCGCGTCGGACAAGGGCCACACCGACGAATTCCAGTGCTGCTACCACGGCTGGACCTATCATCTCGATGGCCGCCTGAAGGCAATTCCACTGCTGCACGGCTATCCGGCCGACTTCAATCCGAAGAGCGGCAAGACCGCGATGACGCAGGTCGCGCGTGTTATGAGTTATCGCGGGTTCATCTTCGTCAGCGAGGCGGCCGACGGGCCGAGCCTCGAAGAGGCGCTCAATCATATGACCACGTCAATCGACGACATGGTCGATCGCGCGCCGGACGGCGACATCGAGGTCGCGGGCGGCACCTTCCGTCATGTCTACAACGGCAACTGGAAGCTCTATCTGGAGAACCTGTGCGACGCCGCGCATCCGTGGTTCACGCATCGCTCCTCGATTGACGCGGCGCAGCAGCAGAAGGACGATGTGCTTTCCGATGGCTCCGGCGAAATCGCGATCCGCCAGATGCGACAGAACGGCGCCCCCTACAGCTTCTGGGAATCTCAGGTCGGGATCTGGACCTATCCAAACGGCCACAGTTACCTCGGGGACTATCACGACGATTCAAAACTCGTCGCGGCGATGAACGATCCCGTGTTCCGCGACTACATCGGCATGCTGGAGGCGAAGAAGGGTAAGGCAGAGGCGCGGCGCATCCTCGAAGTGAGCCGCTGGAACAGCAACGTCTACCCGAACCTCTCCTTCATGAGCCAGTTTCAGCAGTTGCGCGTCATTCATCCGATCGCCGTCAACCGCACCGAAGTGCATACCTATTGCTTCAAGCTGCGCGGCGCGCCCGAGCGGATGTTCCAGAACACGATCAGCTTCGCCAATATCGTCAACGGGACAGGCTCGCTGGTGCTGACCGACGATCTCGAAATCTACAATCGCATCGGCATCGGGCTTTCGAGCGAGGGCGCGGACTGGATCGAGATCGGCCGCGGCTATCAAAGCGACGGGCCCGCCGACCACGGCGGCCGCCAGGGCAAGAACTCGACGAGTGAAATTTATATCCGCAACATGTTTGATGCTTGGCTCAGCTACATGACGGGAACCCCGGCCAGCGCGGCTCTCAGGCAAGGCGCCGCATGAGCGCCAGCGCGGCAAGCAGCACTACCGTCGACGGCGGTGCGCCGTGGCGGCGCGCGGATTGCGAAGATTTTCTGGTGCATGAAGCCCGCCTGCTTGACGAAGCGCAGTTCGACGCCTGGCTCGCGCTGTTCACACCCGACGCGCAATACTGGGTGCCGAGCGAACCAAATCAGCAAACCCCGCACCACACAGTGTCTTTGATTTATGACGACCGGCGCCTGCTCGAAACGCGCGTGCGGCGTCTGGCCAGTCCTCGAATCTATTCGCAGGAACCGCGTTCGAGAACCAGTCGTATCGTGGCAAACGTGACGCTCGAGGAATCATCGCCGGATTACGCGATCGTGCGCTCGAAGTTCATGATGATCGAGTTCCGCCGTAACGAGCAGCGCCTGTTCGGCGGTACATGCTTTCACCGATTGGTTCGTTACGACGGGGCGCTGTGCATCCGGTTGAAGCGCGTCGATCTCGTGAATTGTGATGCTCCCCTCGACGGTCTTGTGGTGCCGTTCTGATAGTGGGTCAGCGACTAACGGCTGGAAAAGGGGGACATCTGCGCCTTTGGCGGTTCTCAGCTTTAATAGGCGGTGGCGTATCTAGGCCCTGTACCCGACGCCGATGAGAAGCCTCCGGCCGTCGACACCCCCATTTGAAGGTTAGGTAAATTTCACGCCCCCCTGTGGGCTGGCCGGACCGGATGGTCGCCGGTTGTTTGCGCCCGAGCAGCGGACCTAATCCCGAAGTTAGCGCACACGCGTCTGGTTATTTGATAACGCGCAATTTGTTCTCTGTCGCAGGCGTCAGAGCCCGGTGCTGAAAGTCCGCGAGAATACTGGCACCGACCTCTGAGGCGGGGACCGGTCTGCCGAAGAAGAACCCTTGGGCTTGATCGCCCTCGGCCTCGTCGAGAAACGCTGCCTGTTTGGGGGTCTCGACTCCTTCGACGGTCACCCGCATCTTCAACTCGCGTCCGAGTGCAATGATTGTTTTCACCACGGTTTCGGCGTTGCGGTCAGTGCCGATCGAAACCCCGCATGAAGCTCTGATCGATCTTGATCTTGTCGAACGGGAAGCGCCACAGATAGCTGAGGCTCGAAATAGCCGGTCCCGAAATCGTCCATGTTCGCCTTGTTCTCGCGATGCTGCGTCACGATCTGTTTCTCGATCAATCCGATTTCGACGGTTGGTCCGGTCATGATCGCCTGGAATTCGTTTGTTCCGACATATGAATCGGCGTGAGTGTTGCAAACTAGGCGCGTCACTTGGGGGCTTGGCGCTCTTCGTTCAAAGACCCGTTGGATAGACGTAGCGGTCGAGACCCGGCACCACGACGCTCGCGGGATCGTTGCCGTTCAGGCGCAGTTGTTCGACGGCGTAATCGGTCACGCAGCCCGACAGAAGCTGGCGCGGGTCTTCGATCACCAGGCGTAGGCGCGTCGTCATCGTCAGCATGTCGTCCGGGCCGAGAATGCGCGGCATTTCGGAGAGTTCGCGCGTATCCTTGCCAATCACCGGCGGTTCATAGGAACCCGGCGCGTAGCGCGGATACCCCTCGAACATCGTCGGTGCGAGGTTGCTGATCGCACGGGTATAGAGCCAGACCGAACGCAGCGGCTCCTCGAACGCGCGGACCGCGTCGAGGTCGTCCGGGTCCTTCACGGTGAAGCTGCGCGCATGCGGCGCGATGTACATACGCTCGAGCGGGAGCTTGCGGTTCGCGGCGCCGAGGATGATCTGACAGACCGAGTTGGTGGTCCAGGTCACGCCCGCGGTCGGCCGTCCCTGCTGGCCGGCGATGAGAACCATCGCGCGCTCCCAGTCGATCGACTGCTCCCTGAACCAGGCGATCACGCGCGTGGCGGTATCGAGTGCGACCAGGAAGAACGCCGCGATCATCACGGCGTTGAACGGCACGGTCACCCCAAGCGTGCCGCCCTTCGCCTCGAGATACTCCCGGCGCAGAAAGTCGGGCGTCAGTCTTGCCTCGTCGGCAAGCACCGCCTTGAGGTAGCGCAACGTGATCGCGCAGGCGTAGTCCACCATCGCGGCGATCGCGTCTTCGCGTCCACGAAACGCTTCGACCGCGATGCGATCGCGCCACAGCGCCGACGAATTCGCATCACGGGCGGCTTGCGTCGCCGCGGTGAGCCGTTCGGCGTCCTTGCGCCAGATCGCGTTGGCCGGTTCGAGTGTGTGTAGATTGACGATCGAGGCAAGCGCCGGCCCGAAATGGGCGATCCCCGCCAGCTCCTTGAAGCCGCGCGTCGATAGACGAAAGCTCTGGACTTTCGGTGGCCGCCCGCCGCCCGGGAATATCGCCATGTCGGTCCCGGTCGCAACGATGAGCGGATCGTCGGCGCCGGCTCTCACGGTCATCCGGGTGAGATCGGCGCCAATGCTCGTCGGCCCCGCCGTATAGGTCTCGTAGAGCGCGACCAGTTCCGGGCTCTGAAACGGCGCGACCGTCTTGGCTGCAGCCTTGGCTGAAGTGCTGGCTGCGGTCTCGGTGGCGGCGCCGCTGTCAAGCGCGAGCGTCGAACCGGCGACCACGCTTGCGCCTGCGCATTTTAGAAAAGCTCTTCGCGTTCCCATCTTTATCACGCTCATTCTGTGCCGAATCGGTAGATGCGGGTCGGCGTGCGGAAACGAACATCTTTGGTGAGGCTCTCGGCGATCGCGACAAATGTCCCACTCCCGATCGAAAACACGGCAGCATCGGTCGCGCCGAAGGTCGGGAACGTGGCGGCGACCTTCAACTGTCCAACCTGGAATCGGTAGATGACGGATTGCAGCGCGGTATTCGGATTAGCCGGCGTGCCAGTGATGAAATTGACCTGGATCACATAGTGCTCCCCTTTGTATTCCAGGTCGGCAAACTCCCGACCGCCAGGACCGCTCAGGATCTGGTGCTCGATGAAGGCCGCACCATTCCAGCGATAGACCAGCGTTTCTCCCAGGATCTTCGCGAAGGCCAGAAAGGCCGCGCCGTCCGCCTCAAAAAACAAGAACGCGCGCCCGCCTGGACCCGCGAGCGTCTGAAAGGGTTCAAAGACACTGCCATTCCAGCGATAGATCTCGGACGGCAGGACGTGGTCCGCATAGGCGAGGAAATGATCTCCGGAAATCGAGAAATGACGCCAGTTGTATCCCCATTTCGATGGAATGGATTGGAATGTCTTGAAGCTGCTGCCGTCCCACTCGAAAATCGCCGACTCCGGCGGGTTCGTCGCTGTCACGTTGTCGAGCGATAAGCCTTGCGCCAATGCCAGGAAATGTCGCTCGCCGATTTTGAAATGGTGCCACTGCTTGGCGGCGAAAGTCGCTACGGTCTGAAAGCGTTCGAACCGGCCGTCACGCCATTCGAAGATCGTCGAGCTGGCGTCGAATGAATAGGGGCCATTTCCGGAGCGTATGCTCGCGGTTGCAAGAAAGGCGCGGTCGCCGATCTTGAAGAACTCGGCATCCTCTCCGCCGCTCACCGGCAGGCGCTGATATTCGACAAATCCGGTCTGTTGATGCCGGTAGATGATGAGAGAAATATCGCTGTCGCCGCCGTTCATGTTGGCGGGCTGTCCGTCGATGTCTTGAGCGAGTTGCGGGATCGCCAGATAGAGCTGCCCATCGAGCCGAAAGGGCATCACGGCGCGCGCACCCGAGGTGTCCAGCTCCTGCACGAGGTGCAGAAGGTGATTTGGAGCCGGTTCGGGCGGCGCGCTTTCGGCAGCATGCGTCGCCGCTGGCGGGAGAAAGGATACCGCCGCAAGGCCGGCGCCGCTTAACCTGAACACGTCTCTCCGCGATATCGTCATGTCGTGCGACCACTGTGTCGTCGGCATCTCGCGTCGAGAAATAGATGTTCCGGCGCGGTCGCGTTATCGATACAATGCCAAAAGATAACGAGTTTGGGCACGATGCCGCGCCGCCGCCTGACGTTTCGGACGTTCTCCAGTGACAGCGAGCATGCGCGGCCTGCGCATTCCCATGCGGATGGTCAATTCACCTATGTGCGGCACGGGCTGATCGGCCTGAAAACCGAAACCGAGGTCTGGATCAACGAAACCAAGCGGCTGTTCTGGATCCCGCCCGGCCTTGTGCACGCGTCCCGCTCGCAAGGTCCCGTCGACGGATGGCTTGTCCTGATTCCTCCGCAATATGCACGAGCATTGCCGCCACACGTCTGTGTGCTCCACGCATCGCCGCTGCTGGTCGCATCACTCGAGCGATTAGGCGCCTTGTCGCACCGCGAGCAGCGCATCGCCGATTTGCTGTTCGAAGTGATCCTGTTCGAACTTCACCAGACCAAGACCGAACCTTTGAAGCTTCGGCTGCCGTCCTCCGCCCGCCTGTTGGCTTGGGCAATGGCGTTTCTCAAGGCGCCCAACATAAAGGTTTCGATCGATGACGTCGCCCGCGCCGTCGGCATGTCGAGGCGCGCGTTCACCAGACACTTCCAGAGCCAGACCGGCTGCACGTTTTCGCAGTGGAAGCGTTTGGCTGCAGTCCAGCGTGCCAGCGAAATGCTCGCCGAAGGCAGCAGCGTGACAACAATTGCGTTTGAACTACGCTACGAGAATCCGAGCGCCTTCATCGCGATGTTCAAGATACTCCGAGGAATGTCGCCCCGGCAATTTTTGAGTCGCGCCAACACCCGAGTGGCTTAGACGTGTTTGATCTGCATCCGACCTCAAATCAGAACTCCTAACCTGTGCTCTTTTCCGCCGCTTGTGGCCCATCGCGACAGATGCCAA
>PLJS01000109.1 GCA_003140315.1 Hyphomicrobiales bacterium | reverse complement strand
CTTCGGAAGCGCGCAGATGATGATCGAGTGGCCCTCGCCTGATTGACGACTTGAATCGTGCGGCGACGCGCGCTAACTCGACCGATCTGACGTCTAGCAATGGGCCGAGTTGATGAACCCAGACGTGCTCGCGATCGGACCTGCATTCGCGTTGCTGCCTAAGGTCATGGGTGAGATGCGGCGGCATTTTGTCGTCCATCATCTCAGCGATTATCCGCCGTCCCTTGACGGCGATCTGGGCGGCCGTATTCGCGGTCTTGCAACCGAAGCGAACCGAGGCGCCCGACGCGATCTCCTCGCGCGGCTGCCTAAGCTCGAAATCATATCGCTCTTCGGCGTGGGGCTCGATCTCGTCGATCTCGCCGCTGCGCACGAGCGCAACCTTCCGGTCACGAATACACCGGGCGTCGTCGGCCGTGAGGTTGCGGACCTCGCGATCGGGATGATGCTCGCGTCCGCCCGCCAGATTGTCTTTGCCGACCGCTTCGTGCGCGAGGGCTCATGGAGGAAGGGGCCGCTGCCGCTCGGTCGCTCAGTCCACGGCAAGACGATAGGCGTGATCGGTCTCGGAGAGATCGGCCGCGCGATCGCCGACCGCGCCACGGCTTTCGGCATGCGCGTGCTGTATCACGGGCCGCGCCGCAAACCCGGCCTCCCCTACACCTACGTTGCCGACGTCGTCGCGATGGCGAAGGACAGCGATTTCCTCATGGTCGCCTGCAAGGGAGGGCCGGAAACGCGTCACCTCATCTCCGCCGCGGTGATCGCGGCGCTCGGACCAAGCGGGACGCTGATCAATGTCGCGCGCGGATCGGTCGTGGACGAGGCGGCGCTGATCGAGGCACTCAGCAGCGGAGCGCTCGGCTTCGCCGCCCTCGACGTGTTCGAGAATTCACCGAACATCAACGAAGAATTCCTGACGCTGCCCAACGTGATCCTGCAGCCGCACCAGGGCAGCGCCGCGCGCGAGACGCGCGAGGCCATGGGGCTTCAGGTGGTGGAGAACCTGCGCGCTCATTTCGAGGGGCGGCCGCTGCTTTCGCCGGTGAAGTAGCGGGCGAGGTGACGAGCAACTACTTCAACCGCTTCGCTGCCTCCTCCACGAGGCTGAGATCGCTGTACTTCTTCACGTCGATGTCGGTCTTGATGAAGCCGAGGTCCTTCTGCAGCTTGATGTTTGCCTGTAGCGCCTCAAGGTTGGGGATCATGTTCGGGTCGCGATAGGCGTCGTTCTTGGTGAAAAGCCAGGACTCGAAGCTTGCCGACGGCCGCTTGCTCACCTTGGCGGCGATCTCCAGCACCTCCTTGCGGTTCGCAGGGTCGAGGAACCAGTGCACCGCGCGCAGCGAATCCTCCATGAAATCGACCATCGCGGCGCGGTTCTTGGCGATGAAATCCTTGCGCGCCACCCACACGATCATCTGCGAGCGGCCGACCGCCTGCTCCTGCGTGAACAGCACGCGCGCGCTGGCGCGCAGCTCGGGATCGAGCGAGAACGGCGGCACGCCGGGGATGAGGTCCACTTTCTTCTGCAGCAGCATCGCCTTCATGGTTGGGAACGCCGCTTCCACCACCGTGTAGTCGCGCTTGTCCTCCAGGCCGTGCTTCTTGAGCATCGCGCGCGAGGCGATGTCGACCGCGCTGCCCTGGGCATTGGTGGCGACGATCTTGCCCTTGAGGTCCTCGACCTTCTGAATCGGCGAGTCCTTCAGCACGAAATATTCGTTGGTGTAGTAGCCCGGCACGCCGTCCTGGAATTCGTCGGCGATCACGCGCAGATCGTCCATGCCGGCGTTCTCGATCGCGATCGCGAGCGACGAATAGGCGAGGTTGCCGATGTCGACCTCGTTGTTCGCCATCGCGGTGATCATCGGCGGTGTGCCGTTGAAGTGCACGTCCTCGAACACGTAGGACTTGCCGAGATGCCGCGCGATGTCCGGCTTGGCGAACAGGATCGACGGCCAGTTCGCCACCGGCACCACCCAGGCGGCGCGGATCTTGACCGGATCGGCGGCATGCGCGCCGACCGACATGAGCAGCGCGGCCGCGATGCCGGCCAGCCTAAGCTTGAAGTGACGCATCTTCGTTCCTCCCTGTCGGCCCGCAAACGCTCTGCGGCGGCTTGGCGGGTGTCTTCCGGAGATTACCGCATCCGTGATGGCGCGGTAAGTTCAGTCGCCCGCGATACGGTACACGGGGCCGCGACATCGTGGTGTTTCCCTACCCGTTGGCGGCGTCCAGCGCCTCCGGATGCCACAGCAGCAGGCGGCGGCGCACAAGCATCATCGCCTTCACCAGGCAGAAGCCGACGATCGCGATCTCCACGAGGCCGGCGAACACGCCGCGCGAATCGGCAAAGCGCGAGGCCGTGGCCATGGCGCCGCCGATGCCGTAGCCGCCCATGATCATCTCGGCCACGATGTCGACGATAAGCGCGATCGGCAGCGCCACCTGCAGGCCGGTGAGGATTTGCGGCAGCGCCGCCGGCAGCACGATCTCCCACTGGAGGCGCCGCTCGCTCGCACCGAGATTGCGCGCCGACCATAGGACTTCGCGCTCGACCCCCTGGATGCCGGCGATGGTCGCGGTGACGACCGGGAAGATCGCGTCGGACACCACCATGGTGATCCTCGATACGTCGTAAAAGCCGAGCCACAGCACGACGATCGGCAGGAAGGCGATCTTCGGCATCGGGAACCCGACCGAGATCACCGGATCGAAGAACCAGCGCACCACCGCGCTGCGCGAGATGAAGAGGCCGAGCGCAATGCCGGCGACCGCGGCGATCGCGAACCCCAGGAGCGAGCGGTAGAGCGTGAGGCCGAGATTGACGGCAAGCTCGCCGGTGCCCGCGTCGCGCGCGATGCGCGCTACCACCGCCTCGATCGACGGCAGCATGAACGGCGTCACGGCGCCCGAATGCGAGAGCAGTTCCCAGGCGGCGAGCAAGAGCCCGATCGGCAGGAAACGCGCCGCGCCCCAGCCGATCGCGCTCACCCATGGCGCACGTTGAGCTACTCGCGCCATATCAAGACCCTGCGCATCGCCACGAGATAGAGCCGGTCGGCCAGGAAGCCGAGCAACGCGACCGTCAGCACGACCGCGAACATCGCGTCGTAGACGCCGCCGCCGCCGAGGAAGCCGATCAGATAGCCGAGACCGCTGCGCGCCTGGATCAGTTCCGACGACACCAGCAGCACGAACGTCAGCGCGAGCGCGGAGCGGATGCCGTTGAGCAGCTCAGGCGCGGCGCTGGGCAGCACCACGTCCCACAGGGCGCGCACGCGGCTCGCGCCCATGCTGCGCACCGACCAGACCAGCATGCGGTCGCAGCCGCGCGCGCCGTTGAAGGCGCCGATCGTCACCGGCAGCATGCAGCCGAGGAAGATCAGCAGGATCTTCGAGCCGTCGCCGAACCCGAGCCACAGCACGGTCACGGGGATCAGTGCCGATTTCGGCATCGGGTAGAACAGCTCGACCAGTGGTCCGAGCAGCACGTTGAGCGGCCGCCACCAGGCCATGCCGATGCCGAGCGCGCCACCGACGAAGATCGACAAGAGGAGTCCGATGCTGCCGCGCCAGAGCGAGGTCGCCGCGTTGGCGACAAGATCGCCGCTCTTCGCGAGGTCGAACCACGCCGCGACGACGTCGCTCAAGGCCGGCAGTGTCAGGGTGGAGACGAGGCCGAGCCGGCTCGAAATTTCCCATGCTAGCGCGATCAACAGCAACGGCGAATAGCGGACGAAGGCCTTCATGGCGCCTCCCGCTGCTCCGCCTTGATCGCCTCCTCGCGCACCAGGCCCCACAGCTCGTCGACCTTGTCGACGAACGGTTGGCTCTTGTGGACGGCCGGGTCGTTCTTGTCGAAGCGCGTATCGACGATCGCCTTGATCCGTCCCGGACGCGCCGACATCACGGCGACGCGCTCCGCGAGATAGACCGCCTCCTGCACGTCATGCGTGACGAAGATCACGGTCTTGGGAGAGCGCTGCCAGATCGCCAGCAACTCGGTCTGCATCAGGTGGCGCGTCTGCGCGTCGAGCGCGCCGAACGGCTCGTCCATCAGCAGCACGTCGGGGTCGATCGCAAGCGTGCGGGCGATCGCGGCGCGCTGTTTCATGCCGCCGGAAAGCTGCGACGGGTAGCTGTCCTCGAAACCGGTCAGTCCCACCATGTCGATGAAGCGCTGCGCACGCGCCTCGCGCTCCGCGCGCGGCAGGCCCTGGCGTTCGAGGCCGTAGGTGACGTTCGCGCGCACCGTCTTCCACGGGAACAGCGCGAAGTGCTGGAACACGATGCCGCGGTCCGGCCCGGGCGCGACGACCGGCTTGCCGTCGACCGTGATCGCGCCGGTCTCGATCGGGAGAAAGCCGCCCATGAGATAGAGCAGCGTCGACTTCCCGCATCCGGACGGGCCGAGCAGCGCGATGAACTCGCGCTCGCGGATGTCGAGCGAGATGTTTTCCAGCGCCAGAACCGGCCGCCCGCGCGGCGGGCGGTAGAGGTGATTGACGCTGTCGACGACGATCTTTGCGGTCATTCCGCCCTTATCGTGCGGAGGCCGCGAAGCGGCCGTCTCGAAGGATGTCGACGAACTCACCCCTCCACCTCGAAAACTTTCTGCGGCGTGCGGTGGATCAACTCCGGCGGGTTATCCCTGTGGACGATGAAATTATCGCAGATCACTGCCCAGCATTCGCCGTTGTCGAAGCCCGGATGCACCGCGAGGCAGGTGTCGGCCTCGATATTCATCGTCTCGTCGTGGCGCAGGAGCGGCCGCTCCACCATGTCGTAGCCCTGGCCATGGGCATAGAGCCGTGTTTCCGGCGGCAGGCCGCGCGCCGTCATGAAGGCGTTGTGCGCCGAGAACACATCCTTCGCCGGCACGCCCGGGCGAATTTTCGACACCGAATGCGCCTGCGCCTCCTTCACGGCCTCGAACGTATCGACGAGTTGGTTCGTCGCCTTGCCGAGCACGATCGCGCGCGCGATCTCGGTGTAGAAGCCGGACGGCCCGTTGTTCTCGATCAGCAACGTGAAATGCTCGCCTTTGCTGATCGTGCGATTCTGGAAGTGCCGCGGCCGGAAGCTCGCGCTCTCGCCGAGCGGCGCTGACGAGCACAGAAAGATCCCCTGCTCGCTGCCGAGAAGCTGGCCCTCGTATTGCGCCAGCGCCGAGAGCTCGATGTCGCGCATGCCGGGCTTGATCGCGGCGAGCACCTTGGCGAAGACGCGATCCTGCATAGCCGCAGTCTCGCGGAAGTGCGCGAGCTCCTCGGCGCTTTTGATCGCCTTGACGCGGTCGACCGCATCGGTGAGCTCAACGAATTCGACGTTGCCTTTGAGCCGCTCGCGCAGCCGGTCCAGAAAGGTCGCGAACATGCCGGCCGGTCCCAACAGCCCGACCTTGCGCGCTTTCTTTGCTGCCAACTCGTCGGCAACGAGGTCCGCGTCGTAGTTTGCCGTGTAGCCGATGGACGAGAACGGCGCCGCTGTCAGTACATCGCCGACGCCGCGGTAATCGGGGTCTTCACCCTTGAGCACGCGCCGACCGCCGAAGGGGCCCATCTCGACGACGGTCATCAGATCGGAGCGGAAGAACAGGACCGTCCGCGGATAGCCGTTCGTCACCGGCACGTCGGTGAACCACTTCACATAGCCGCCGATCCAGTCGCTGTTGTTCTGCGTGACCAGCGCGTCGACGCCGCGTCGCGCCATGATGTCGCGGGCGAGTTGCCAGCGCCGTTCCAATTCGGCGCTTGAGATCGGCCGCATGACGCGTTGTCCGCTCATGACAAGCCCGCACATACGATGGCAGTTGGCCCCGCGATCGTGTCGATCATGAGGTGATCCTCGGCGCTTTCCGTTCCCTTGTCGCGATGCGACGCGACCATTTTCGTTTTTTTGCCTGTACCGCAATTCGGTTAAGATGTATCATGATGCAAAATAGCCGGCAAGAATCTAGCGCCGAGGAAACGCTGTGGAACGTCCCGCCAGCACGAAGAACCACGTCCAGGTCATTTCGCGCGCCGCCGCGATCATGCGCGCGCTGGAGGGGGAAAGCGCGGGTCTGAGTTTGGGTCAGATCGCCGAACGTGTAGGCCTTGCGCGCTCCACGGTGCAGCGCATCGTCGCCGCGCTGGAAGCCGAGAAACTGGTGATGGCGGCCTCCCCCAATGGCCGTGTCCGGCTCGGTCCGACGATCCTGCGCCTGGCCGCTTCGGTCCGCACCGATTTCGCGGCGTTCGCGCGGCCCTTCATCGTGCGGCTGTCGCACGAGCTGCGCGAGACCGTCGATCTCTCCTCCGTGCGCAAGGATCACCTCGTCTTCATCGATCAGGTGATCGGCCCGCAGCGGCTGCGCACGGTCTCGGCGGTCGGCGACAGCTTTCCGCTCTACTGCACGGCGAACGGCAAGGCCTATCTGTCGATGCTCGACGACCTGGGTGTCGAGCGCCTCATCGGCCGCGCATACGAGAAGCGGACGCCGAAGACGCTGACCCGGTTGGACGCCCTGCTCGCGGACCTCAAATCGTCGCGCAAGACCGGTGTCGCTTTCGATCGCGAGGAGCACACGCTTGGCATCTGCGCCGCCGGCGTATGTCTGCACGATCCCCTCGGCAATGCGGTCGCGATTTCCGTGCCGGTTCCGGCGCAGCGCTTTCACGACCACGAGCAGAAGATCGCCGAGCGCCTGGTCGCGGCCAAGCGTGCCATGGAAAGGGAGATGACCGCAGCGGCGGCGTGATGCTCGCTCCGCGTCGAAACAACACGATACGCATTCGCAGGGAGGACAAAGATGGCGAAGAAAATTCGCGGCGTGATGTTCGAGGAAGACCTGTACAACAGCATGGGGCTGCAGTTTTACAACCTGTCGCATCGCTTCGGCTATCAGTCGCCAAACTGGCCCTACTTCGAAGACGTCAAGATCGAGCGCATCCACTACATGGCGAAGTCGGGCGTGCTGTCGCAACGCATCACGACCTCGATGCACAACACGACTCACATCGATGCGCCGGCTCACGTCGTCCAAGGAACGCCGTTCATCGATGAGGTGCCGCTGCCTCACTTCTTCGGCTCGGGCATCGTAGTCTCGCTCCCGAAGAAAAAATGGGAACCGATCACCTACGACGATTTGGAGAAAGCGGCCGGCAAGATCGTGCGGCCGCGCGACGTGGTGATCGTGAATACCGGCTGGCACAAGAAATACGAGGATAGCGAGGATTACTTCTGCTATTCGCCGGGCTTCGTGTCGTCCGCTGGCGAGTGGTTTGTGGAGAAGAAAGTCAAGGTTGTCGGCCACGACACGCAGGCAAACGATCACCCACTCGCGACCGCCATCGGTCCGCAGCGCAACGGCCCGCTGCATCCACATCTCGCCGACGAATACAAAAAATGGTCCGGCGGCCGCGACTGGAAGGACGACTTCCCCGAGTGGGAGCCGGTCCACCGCATCCTGTTCAAGAACGGCATCCTCGGCATTGAGAACGTCGGCGGCGACATCGACAAGGTGACCGGCAAGCGCGTCACCTTCGCGTTCTTCCCCTGGAACTGGGATCGCGGCGACGGCTGCATCATCCGGCTGGTCGCGATCATCGACCCGCAGGGTACCTACCGGATCGAGCGGGGAGCCAAGCCATGAAAGTGAAACGCCTGGCTGAGGCGAAAGCCTATGAGGCGCCGAACCACCGCAGCTATTCGTCGCTGCGGCTGATCGGCCCCGACGATGGCGCGACCAAGTTCGTGGTCGGTCTGTCGTACTTCCTGCCGGGCGGCGGCGCCGGCCCCGATTCTTCGCCGACCGAGAAAGTCTACACGGTCCTGGGCGGCGAGTTGACCGTGATCGCCGGCGGCAAGGAGACGGTGCTGAAAGCGCACGATTCCTGTTTCATCGGCGCCAACGAGAAGCGCGAGATCATCAACCGCGGCAACAAGGTGGTGACGATGCTGGTCGCCATCTCGGCGCCGCCGAAGTGACGCGTCATGGCTGAAGACTTTCTTAGAAACCCGCTTTCGCTCTTCGACATTCGCGGCAAGACCGCCGTCGTCACTGGCGCATCGGGCGCGTTCGGCGCGCTCGCCGCGAAAGTCCTGGCGGGCGCCGGCGCCAATGTGGTGCTCGCAGCCGGCAAGGCGGACGAGCTGAAGAAGGTCGCGGCCGAATGCGAGGCGCTCGGCGGCAAGGTGAAGACAGTCGCGGTGCGCCCGAATTCGGAAGCAAATTGCGACACGATCGTGGCCACCGCGGTCGAGGCGTTCGACCGTCTCGACATCCTCGTCGTCGGCTCCGGCAAGAACGACGTGGTGAAGATCGTCGACATGGCGCCTGAACGCTTCCTCGACGTGATGGACGCGAACGTCACCCAGTCATGGCTGATGGCGCGCGCGGCCGGCAAGCAGATGCTGGCGCAGGGCCGCGGCGGCAAGGTCGTGTTCATGTCGTCGGCGCGCGGCCTGCTCGGCCATCCGGCCGGCTANNATCGACGGCATCACCAAGGCGCTGGGTTGCGAGTGGGGCGACACCGGAATCACGGTCAATGCCATTGCGCCGACCGTGTTCCGCTCCGCGCTCACGGCCTGGATGTACGAAGACAGCGACCGTGCCAAGGACGTGCGCAAGGGCTTCATCGCGCGCGTGCC
>PLJS01000177.1:252-47493 GCA_003140315.1 Hyphomicrobiales bacterium | reverse complement strand
AGCTACCGCACCAAGGACACCGACTATTCGGCGCAGGTGACCAAGGCGAAGGCGCTCGGCGCGGAAGGCATCGGCTTCGGCTCCTGCTATCAGAACGCGGGCGCGATCGCCAAGGAGATGCAGAAGCAGGGCCTGAACGTACCGATGATTGGCGGCGCCTGCGCGGGCGCGCCGGGCTTCGTCGAGATCGCCGGCAAGGCGGCGGAAGGCGCCTACATGGCGACCGCGGCCTTCATCGACGATCCCCGCCCCGAGGTGCAGGCCTACGCGAAGAAGATCATCGCCAAGATCGGCGGCAAGCCGCCCTATAGCGGCCCGCGCGCTTACGACATCATCTATTCCTACAAGTACTGCATCGAGAAGTCGGGCGTGACCAACAAGCCGGCCGATCTCGAAGCCGACCGCAACAAGATGCGCGAGTGTCTCGGCGCGCTCAAAGGCTTCCCCGGTGTTGCGGGCGAGATCACCATGGATTCGGTGCGCGACGGCGCGGGTGCGAGCGCAATCCTCAAGGTGGTCAACGGGGCGTATGTGAACGTCGCGAAGTAGGCGGAGCGACTACGTTTCTTTCCCTCTCCCCGCGAAGCGGGGAGAGGGAAAAGCGCGCCCTCCGGGTCTACTGCGCCGCGGCGCTCTTCGGATCGACCTTGCGTAGCGCGTTCAAGGGATCGACCAGCCCGGCGCCGATATCCTCCGGCCGCGATCCCGGCGGCTTGTCGGCGGTCGACATCAAAATCTTCTTCAGCGCGTCGGGCTTGAGGCCGGGGTTGCGTTCCAGCAGCAGCGCCGCGACGCCGCTGATGTGGGCGGCCGCGACCGAGGTGCCGGTGGTGAGCTGATAGCCGCCGTCCGGCGCCGGCACCAGGATGTCGACGCCCGGCGCCGAAATCGCGATGTACTTGCCGCGGTTGGCGTTCTTGTAGGTCTGGTCGTCGACGTCGGTCGCGCTGACGGCGATCACGTTCGGGTCGGCGCCGGGATAGAGCGGCGGCGACTTCGGCCCGGCATTGCCGGCGGCCGCGATCAGGATGATGCCCTTGTCGTGCAGCGCCTTGATCGCCTGCTGCAGGATCGGGTCCATCGGCCCGGCGAAGCTCATGTTGATGACGCGCGCGCCTTGGTCCACCGCCCAGTTCAGTCCCTTGACGATGTTCAGGCTGGTGCCCTGGGCGCTGCCGGTGTTCACGCCGAAGGCCTGGATCGCGAGCAGCCGCGCGTTCGGCGCGATGCCGATCAGGCGCTTGTGCGACGCGATGGCGCCGGCCATGCCGGTGCCGTGCGGGTGCGGCTTCTCGTCGGCGTTGGAGGCGTCGAACTTGCCGGCGATCACGCCGGCGAGGTCTGGATGGTTCACGTCGATCGCGGAATCGACCACCGCCACCAGCACGTCCTTGCCGGTTGCGAGCTTGTGCACCTCGGGCAGGTGCCACTTGCTCACGATGTACTGGGCGGAGTCGCCTTCGGTCGCGGCGGGCGCCGGCGGATCTTGCGCGAGCTCGAACACGTAGCTCGGCTGTGCCTGCGCGCTGATGCTGTTCTTCTCAAGTGCGGCGATCACGGCGCGCACCGACAGGCCCGACGTGATCTTGAAGCGATAGATGGTGCGGCCGAGCAGACCGATCTCCTGCGTCGCGATGACGGTCAGTCCAAGCTGCTGCGCGATCGCGGCGATCTGTTGCGGCGTCACGTTGGCGCGCAGTTGCAGCACGACCTCATCGTTGGCATAGCGCGTCTCGGTCAGTGCCGGCATTCCGCTTCCGAGGATCGCATTCGGACCGAACCAGCTTGGCGGCGGAGTGCCAGCAGGCCCCGGGGTATTGCCGGGCTTGGGACCATTCGGCGTGGTCGTCGGGGGCTTTGGCGCTGCTGTTGTGGTCGTGGTTGTCGTCGTGACCAGGTTGTCCGGCGGCTTGGTGAGGTCGGGGTCCTTGAGGAACTGGTTGGTCACCACGAGCTGGGGAGATTGCGGACCCGTGTTATCTGGTTGCTGCGGGTTCGGATTGAACAAGACGCCGCCGCAAAGGCTGCTATCGCCGCCGTCGCAAGTTCCACGAGGAAGGTCGGGCAGTCCGGATGTCGGATAGGATTGACCGACCTGAGGCCCAACCGTGCTGTTCGGTCCGCCGGTGGCGGTGCCCGTGCCGTTGCTGCCGGGCGAGATCGTCCCAATGTACTGGGTCCCGTCGGGGAAGCGTATTGCGGCGTTGGCGCCGACGAAGCCACCGACCGTGCTGTTCGGGCCCGATGTCACGTTTCCGGTAGAGTGCGACGGATCGATGACTCCGAAATTCAGACCGACCAGGCCGCCGACGATATTGTGCGAGCCGGTTGCGGTGACGGTCGAAGTGGAGTTGGAGTTTTGGATCAGCGCGATGTTGATTCCGACGAAGCCCCCGATAAAGCTCTCCGAACTCCCGGTGACCGGGCCGGACGACGTCGAGAAGGATATCGTGCCCGTATCGACCCCGTTTCCGCCGACGAATCCGCCGATGAGGGAGTTGGGGCCACCGTTGACCGCGCCGGTCGCGGTCGAGCGCGTGATCAGTCCGCCATTTCCGCCTGCGAATCCGCCGGCGAAGCTGAACGCGCCGCCGGTCACCGTTCCGCTGGCCCACGAGTTGGTGATCGTGGCCGACAGGCTGGTGCAATTGCTATCGCAGCCGCCGTTATTGCCGGCCAAGCCGCCGACATTGGTGTTGTCGCCGCCGGTGACGGTTCCGGTCGCGAAGGCGCCTACGATCGGCCCGTTGTTGCTGCCGACGAGTCCGCCGGCCTCTCCGAAGTCGCCCACGCTCACCGGGCCGGCCGCGCACGAGAAGGCCGAACCTCGCACGCAGGGCGTGCCGACCGCCGGAAGGGTCGTGCTCGTGATCGTCCCTTGATTCTGTCCAACCAGGCCCCCTGCCGAATGGAAATCGTTGTCTGTCGTCCCTCGGAACGTGGACATCACGGCGCCGAATGCCTGCGAGTCGGTGATCGTTGAGCCATCGCCCTGGTTGCCGACGAGTCCGCCGGCCGACGTGTTCAAACCGGTGACTGTCACGGTGCCGGTGGCGAACGAGCTCAGGATGAAGCCGAACGATTGGAGCGGAGGGTTGTTGCCGCTGAATCCGTTCTGCCCGACCAGACCGCCGGCGTTGGAGCTCATGCCGGCCAGGACCGCGCCCGCGGCGTCGGAGAAGCTGATCGTCGAGCCGGCGACGTTGGAACCGACCAGACCGCCCGCGCTGTTGAACCCGCCGTTGCACATTGGGCCGGTGCACAAGGTGCCGTTTCCGACGGTCACGGCCACGTTGGCATGCGCCAGCGTGATCAGCCCCGGAACCTGGATCTGGTTGTTGGAGTACAGCACGCCGTTCTGGCCGACTAGACCGCCGGCGATCACGCCCGTGAGCCCAGCGGGGGAATTCACGGTCCCGTCGACCGTCACGTTGCTGATGGTGCCGGCATTCGATCCCGCTAGCGTCCCGACGAATTGGCCGGGGCCTACGAAGTTCGGATTGGCGGTGACCTGGACGTTCGCCAGGTTGAGATTGCCGACGAAGGCGCCGGCGCCGATGACGCCGAACATCCCGATATTTTGCGTATTGGGATCGGTCGGCGCGATGGTCAGGTTGCTGATGGTTTTTCCGAGGCCGTCCAGCTTGCCGGTGAACGGGAATGAGATGTTGCCGATCGGCGCGAAATTCGGATTGCTGCTGGCATCGATGTTCCGGCTTAGCGCATAGGTGCCGCTGAGATTGGTGCTGATATTCGCGAGATCGGTGACGTCGTTCACCAGCATGTAGGCGGTGAACGTGGTGCCCGACGCCAGCAAGAATCGGGAGGCCGAGGCGAAATTCGTCGGCGATGTGTAGCTCGAGGGATTGTAGTAGACCGTGACGCTGCCGGTCGGACTGCCGGACCAGTCGATGCGCGTGCTCGGGTCTCCGGTCATCACGATGGTGCCGTGCCCGGACGCGAGACTGAAGTCTCCAGCGTTATTGGCGCGCAGGATCAGATTGCCGCCGTTGGTATTCGTGATGTTGGCGACGCCAATGCGAGACAGCACGATGTCGCGATACGCGCTTAGCGTGAGCGTGGCCGACCCGGTCCAGTTGATCGCCGCGTTGACGAAGATGTCGCCAGCGCCCGTGCCGGGACTCGTCGGCGCCGTCGTCGCCTCCGTGACGTCGGTCCCGTGGTTCAACGAGTTGCTGATCGAGCCCGCGAGCGTCGAGTCGATGACGAGATCGCCGGGATCAAGCAGCCACAGCCCCTTGTTCCCGGCGTTGACCGTTCCGGAGATGCTGACTGTCTCGGCCGATGTCTCGACGAACCCGCCGGTGCCGAAGAGCTTGCCACCGGTTGCCAGGATCGTACCGGCAAACGTCAGGCGGCTGTCGGCCCACAGGATCACCTTGCCGCCATTGCCCTTGTCGATCGCCGAGGCGTTGATCGTGGTCGCCGCATCGACGCTCACGGTCGTCGCGGTCGGCACCGCGAAACTTTCCAGTTGCGCGCTCGGGTTCGAGACCAGCGACGTGTCGGGATGGCCGCCGCCCCAGTCGCCGCCGATCAGCACCTTGCCGCCGGCGTCGCGGCCGCTGACGTTGATCGTGGCGTTCGCCACGACGATGTTCTCGCCCGTCACCACAACGGTGCCGCCCGTGGTGCCCTTCTTCTTGCCCTCGGCCTTGATGACCCCGGAGACCTTCACGGTCTGCACCGGTGCGCCGGCCGGCTTGGTGGTGGCGGTCGCGGCGCCGAGCACGATCATGCCCTTGTGCGTGCCGATCGAATTGGCCTCGATCACGCCCGACGTGTTGATGACGGCGTCGACCACCTGGCGGGCGGCGGCGGCGGTGAGCTCGACCCGTCCGCCATTGGCTTTGATCTTGCCGTCATTGGTGACAAGCGCATTGAGCGGCAGCCCGGTCGCCACGTCCTTGACCGAGGCCGCGATCTGATCGCCGACCGCGAGCGTGACGAGCTTGTCGCCGTAGAAATCGAGGCTGAACGTGTTGCCGGCGGCAAGGCTCACGGTCCCGAGCGTCGCCGTGATGGTGCCGGAGTTGCGCACGCCCGGCGCGACCAGCGCGGCAAAGCCCCCATTCGTCGCCGTGATGGTGCCGAGATTGACGATCGAGGCGTCCGGCCGGCCCGCGATGTTGAAGTTGAAGCGGCCCGCCATGAAGTCCTGGTTGCGGATGTCGCTCGTCGTCGCCAGCAGGCCGGCGGTGTTCACGACCGCGTTCGGTCCGAACAGGATGCCGTCGCGGTTGATGATGAAGACGTGGCCGTTGGCGTCGATCGTGCCGAAGATCTGCGAAGGCCCGAGCCCGCCGGTCACGCGATTGAGGATGATCGAGCCGCTGTTCGGCTGGACGAACTGCACGCGCTCGTTCACGCCGACGTCGAACAGTTTCCAGTTGATGATCGCCTTGTCGCTGAACTGGTTGACCGTGACGTTGGCGGTGCCGGGATTGACCACGGTCGCCGAGCCGCCGACCACGACCGGGTCCTGCGGACCTGCGGCGGCGGAGCCAAGGCCGAGCGGCGCCAGCGCGGCGGTGAGGAGCAGGATATGGCGGAGGCGTTTCATGTCCATCCCCGTCAATACTTCACGCCGAGGACGACGAAGGCGCGCCAGTCGTTGCGCGGGCCCTCGACCGCCTTGGCGACGGAGAGATCGGCCGTATAGGCGTCGTCCCAGGCGAGCCTCGCGCCGGCCCCGACGGACGTGCCGGTGACGGTGCGCGGCGTGCCGACATCGGGATCCATGTTGTAGACCTCGCCGTGGTCGGCGAAGACGTAGAGCTGCGAGCGGGTGAGATGCTTGAGGGCGGTCGGAATGTCGTAGCGCAGCTCGCCCAGCACCTCCCAGCAATGGTCGCCGAGAAGCTGCGAGGGGTCGAAGGCGCGGCCGAAGAACCGTCCGCCGTAGCTGCACTGCTCGGAGATCAGCAGCGGCGTGAGGGCGTATTGCCCATAGGCGGCGAAGAAGGCCGACACGTTGGCGAACAGCGGCTGCACGCGGCTGAATGTTCCCTCGATTTTGTCGAAGTCGACGCGGCCGACGCCCGGACGCGAGGAGATCGGATTGTCGTTGCGCGTACTGTCGAACCCGAGGATGCCCTGGCTGAACGTGAAGTTGACCTGGTTGATGCCGAGGAAGCGGTCGGCCCAGTCGCCGTCGGCCTTGAGGCGGAAGCCGCGCAGCCGGTCGCGCGAGAAGGCCTGCCCAAGCTGGTCGCCGTCGTCATCGGTCATGAAGCCGAGGCCGGTGAGCGTGAGGTTCTTCTCGCGCGAGCGGATCACCGGATAGCTCAAGCCCGCCTCGACCACGGTCGAGCGCGTCTTGTATTCGAGCATTTCGAGCAGCGCCGTGCCGGGGCGGCCGAAGCCGTAGCTCGCGTTAACGAAGCCGGTCAGCCCTTCGCTGTTGAGCACCTGCCGGTAGGTCGCGGCGAGGTATTGCAGCTCCTGAATCTGGAACGCGCCCGCATAGGTGAGCGTGAACTGGTCATGCACGCCGAACACGTTGTTCACGCTGGCCGAGCCGAGATACTCCCACGGGCCGCGCGCTATCGTACCGCGGTTGTCGACGCGCGCGAACGCATCGATCGCCTTCTCCTTCACCTCGACGACCAGCGTGGAGGCGTTGGGATTGTTCGCGGACGGCTTGAGGCTGGATGAGAACTTCAGCCCGGGCAGATCGTTCGCGAGCAGGAGATAGCGCTCGAGCGTGCGGATGTTGATCGGCCGCTCGGCGATGATCTTGGCGGTGTAGTCGGAGAAGAAGTCGCGGTAGCGGGCGAGCCGCTCCGTCGGCCATTCGACCTTGTCGACATAGCCTTCCACCACCTGGATGCGGATGACGGCGCCGCCGGGCTTGAGATTCTGCGGCGGCACCACGGCGCGCGAGAGCACATAGCCGTCCGCGCCGTATTTGGCGGTGATGCGGCGCGCGATCTCATAAACCGCGGCGAGCGAGCGGTCGGGCCCGATCAGGTCGGCGTAAAGCGCCGCAAGGTCAGCCTCGCTATAAACGGTCGCGCCGGTGACCACGACCCCGCGGATGTTCAGTCTGATGGCGTCTGCGCCGGGCGGCGCGACCGTGCTCGGCAGCGTGATCGCGGTGCCGCCCGGCTGAGCGCGGGGGAGTTGGGGCTCTTCGAATCGTTGACGTTCCCGGCCTGGCTGCTCGCTCGGCGGAATGACCTGAGCAGCCGCCGTGACCGGGACGGAGAGCATCGCCAGCACCGCCCACAGGCGGTATCGACCGGCGGCCATTACTCCAGCCCCCTACGCTGTACCCCATTCCACCGGGATGAATGAGACTTGCACGCTGGGGGACCCAAGGGAATAGCCCCGCGAAGCCCTTGTCGGCATTTGTGAAATCCTGATGCAGGAAGGCAACGGCCGGTTCTGCCGGGAGGCCTTGGCAGCAAGACCCGCTCCGGGCTAGCGTGCCGGCCGCCGCGTCACTGGAGGAGCATCATGGGTAAGCCGCTTTCGCTTGTAGCCGCCGATAGCCACAAACTGGGCGCGTATCGAGCCGATCCCGCCGGAAAGGCGAAGGGCGGGGTCGTGGTCATCCAAGAGATTTTCGGCGTTAACCATCACATCAGATCGGTCTGTGACCGGCTCGCCGGCGAAGGCTATGCGGCGCTCGCGCCGGCGCTGTTCGACCGCACGATGCGTGACTTCGAGTGCGGCTATACGCCGGACGAGGTCGCCAGTGCCCGCAAGTTCATCGAGAAGCCCGACTGGGACGCGATGTTGCGCGATACCGACGCCGCGCTCAAGGAGCTCAAGTCCGCGGGCCCCCTCGCCATCATGGGCTTCTGCATGGGCGGCACGATCGCGTTTCTCTCCGCGTGCCGGCTGTCGGGCCTGTCCGCCGCGGTCTGCTACTACGGCGGCGCGATCGCGCGCTTTGCCGACGAGAAGCCGAAGTGCCCGACGCAGATGCATTTCGGCCGCAAGGACGCGCATATCCCGATGACCGCGGTCGACGAGATCAAGACGAAGCGGCCGGAAGCAGAGGTCTACGTCTATGACGAGGCCGATCACGGCTTCCACTGCGACGAGCGCGGCAGCTATCACGCCGAGAGCGCTAAGATCGCCTGGGGGCGTTCGATGGCGTTTCTGGCGAAGCATATGAAGTAAGCTTCGTCGGTCACCCGCGCAGGTAGCGATACGTCGCCCGGACGTCATGCGGCAGCCAGTCCGCATAGCGCGGGATGTCGGCGTATTGCGGCAGCTTCACCTCGGCGACCGCTGCCTCTTCCGAGATGCCGGCCTTGATCGCGGCATCGACGGCGGCGCGGAGTGCCACCAGCATGTCGCGGAAGCGGGCAACTTGCGCAAGATCGGTCGGCATTCCGTGTCCCGGGATGACGACGGACACATCGAGCGTCAGCACGCGCGCGAGCCGATCGATGAGCCCTGAGAGATCGCAATCGCCGAGCCAGGGAAATCGCCCGTAGAAGAGCAGATCGCCGAGAAACACGACCTTGGCTTTTGCGAGCCAGACGATGATGTCGCCGTCGCAATGCGCCGGGCCCCAATAGTCCAAATGCAGCGTGTCCTTCGGCAGATGAAAAACGAAATGGTCGGCGAACGTCTCGGTCGGCGGCGCGATCGTCATCGTGTCGTAATCCGGCAGGCTGATGCGCTGGCGAAACCAGGCTTGCGCCGGATCGTTCTCGGGGACGAGATCGAACAGGTTCTGCCCGAACATCATTTTGATCTTGGTGGCGTAATCCGAGATCGTCCAATGCGCGCCGGCCTTCGCGCCGAGATTGGCGTGCATCGCCGCGAGCGTCTTGTCGTGCGCGAGGATCGGCACATCGGCGAACACGATGTTGCCGGCGGTGTGGTCGAGGTGGCAATGCGTGTCGATCAGCGCGCGGACCGGCTTGCCGGTCTTCGCTTCGATCGCGCCACGAAACGCCCGCGCCAGCCGCGGATATTGCTGCGCGTCGATCGCGAGCAGCCCGTGCGAGGTCTCGACGGCGCCGGCGTTGGAGTCGCCGCCCGCGCCGATCCAGGCATGGACGCCCTCGGCCACGGTCAGGAGCTGCGGTTCCACGGACTGTCCCTCGCTGGTGCCTTAAGCAGATCGCGCGCGCTTGTGAAAATGGCTGAGAAATGCCCGCGTCGCGGGCTCTGAGGGATCGTCGATCACCTGCGCGGCGGCGCCGTCCTCGACGACGACCCCGTCGCGCATGAACACGACGCGATCGGCCACCTCGCGCGCGAACGCGATCTCGTGCGTGACGATGACCATCGTCATGCTCTCGGCGGCCAAGGATTTCATAACGCCGAGCACCTCGCCGACCAGTTCCGGGTCGAGCGCCGAGGTCACCTCGTCGAACAGCATGACCTTGGGCTCCATCGCCAATGCGCGCGCGATCGCGACGCGCTGCTTCTGTCCGCCCGACAGCCGGCTCGGATGCTCGTCCGCCTTGTCGGCGAGACCGACCTTGGCGAGGAGATCGCGCGCCAGCCGCTCGGCATCGGCTTTCGGCATTCGCCTGACGGTCACGGGACCTTCCATGACGTTGCCGAGCGCCGTCATGTGCGGAAACAGATTGAAGTGCTGAAACACCATGCCGGTATTCGCGCGGAAGCGCGCCAATACGCCGGCACTCGGCGGCCGCTCACTCGGAAATGTGAAGCTGTCCTCGCCGACGCGCACGCGGCCGCCATCCGGCGTGACCAGCAGGTTGATGCAGCGCAGCAGGGTGGACTTGCCGGACCCCGAAGGGCCGATCACCGCCACCACGGCACCCGTTTTCACGTCGAGATCGATGCCCTTCAGCACGGCGAGCGCGCCGAACCGCTTGTGCAGACCCGCGATCTCGATCTTGCTGCCCGGGACCGTCACGGCGTTCAATCGCTCGTCGCGAGCTTGTGCTCGCCGACCCGGACCAGGAGGGTCAGCGGGAACAGGATGGCGAAATAGATGACGGCGACTGCGGTGTAGAGCTCGAGCGGCCGGTAGCTGTCATGCGCGGCGATCTGCGACTGGTAGACGAGATCGGGCACCGCGATGACGGACACCAGCGACGTGTTCTTGAACTGAATGATCGACTGGTTCATCAGCGGCGGCACCATGCGCTTGAGCGCCTGCGGCAGCACGATGCGGCGCATGATCTGGCTCGGCGTCATGCCGATCGCCGCGCCCGCTTCCGACTGTCCGGTCTCGATCGAGACGATGCCTCCGCGGATAATCTCGGCATAGAACGAGCCGCCATAGAGCGACAGCGCCAGGACGGACGCGGTCACCGCCGAGACCTCGATGCCGCTCACGACCGGCAAGGCGTAATAGAACCAGATGAGCTGAACCAGCAGCGGCGTGCAGCGGAACATCTCGATGTAGGCCGACGAAAGCCACTTCACGATCCGGACGCGCGACAGGCTCCCGAGGCCCGCGAGCAGCCCGATCATCAACCCGAATACGACGATCGCGACCGTGAATGCCACGGTGACGCCGAGACCTTGCAGGAAGAGCCAGCGATATCCCCAGAGAACGCTGAAGTCCCACTTGTACATTTATCCCTGCGGCGCTTCCGCGAACCGGCGCGGCGATCCGCTCGTCAGAGCTGGACGCCCGCCGGCATGTCGGACTCCTTCACGCCGACCAGCTCCATGTTGGTGACGATCGCGCTGCGGATGAAGCCCAGCCCCTTGTTGAAATCGATCCAGGTGCTGACGAAATCGCGCAAGGTCTTGTCGCTCTCGCGGCGGAAGCCGACGTTGGAGGTCGTGGCGAACACCGGCGTGGGGATCAGAAGCTCGCCGATCGCCGGGTTCTTCTTCCGCACCGTCAGCGACAGCATGAGAATGAGACATTGCGCGTCGACGCGGCCCGACTGCAGCGCGGCGGTCGCATCGTCGGCGGTCTTCAGGCGCGAGATCTGCGCCTTCGGACAGAGCCGCGTCACGACCGAGTCATGCGAGGATCCGGCATCGACCGCGATCTTCACGTCGGGCGAGTTCAACTCGTCCCAGGTTTTCGCTGCGAAACCCTTCTTGGTCAGCATCGTGAAAGCGTTGTTGAACACCGGCACCGAGAAATCGATGACGAGCGCGCGCTTTGGCGTGGGGTTCAGGCCGAAGAACAGATCGATCTTGTCGGATTGGAGATCGAGCACCGTGTTGCCCCAGGTCGACTCGATGAACTCCGGCTGGGCTTCCATTTCCTCGGCCAGCGCCTTCACCATGTCGATGTAGAAGCCGCGCCATTGGCCGGTCGAAATGTCCTTGCTGTAGTAAGGCGCGCCGCCGGCGATCACCGCGGTGCGCAGCTTCTTGGTGCGGCGGATCCGCTCGAACGCGCTCTCGGCGGTTGCGCTCTCGGCGGCGGCCGGAGCGCTCGAGGATGCGGCCGCGAGAGTGACCGCGCCCGTCGCGACCAGCGACGCCATATCACGACGATTGATCATGTTCGCCCTCGCTGCTTGCCGCGCGGCCGCACAGCGATGTCGCGCGGCTTCGGATGCGCTGTGCTTTGCGGCATTAAAGGCGGATTACCGAGAGGGCGTCAATGCGACGCGTCGCGTCGATCGCCCCCGGGCGGGATCGAACCGTCAGCGGCGTGGCTCACTCGGCCTTGATGTTGGCGGCGCGCACGACCTTGCCCCACCTGTCGAGCTCATCGTCAATGAGCTTGGAAAACTCCGCCGGCGTCATCGGGGCCGGCTCGATGCCGAGGTCGGCAAAACGCGACTTGAGCGCCGGGCTCGCAAGCGCCTCATTGATCGCTCCGTTGATCGTGTTGACGACCGCGGCCGGGGTGTTGCGCGGCGCGCCGAGCCCGTAGCGGCCGGCCGCGGCGTAGCCGGGCACAACCTCGCCGATGCTCGGCACGTCTGGCAGGTGCGCCTCGCGCGTCGCCGCGGTGACGCCGAGCGCGCGCAGCTTGTCGCTCCTGACGTATTCGAGAAGCTGCGAGATCGGGCCGAACACGACCTGCACCTGGCTGCCGAGCAGGTCGGGAATGAAGCTGGTGCGGTAGGGAACGTGCTGCATCTGCACGCCGGTCATCATCATGAACAGTTCGCCGAACACATGGGTCGCGGTGCCGTTGCCGGCGGAAGCCATGTTCAGCTTGCCGGCATTCGCCTTGGCGTAGGCGATGAACTCGGGCAGCGTCTTGGCCGGGATCGACGGATTGATCACCAGCATGTAGGTGCCGCTGCCTATGCTCGCGACCGGCGTGAAGTCGCGGGCGAAGTTGAAGCTGAGCTTCGGATCGACTGCGGCGTTGATGGCGTAGGACGTCACGACCTCCAGCAGCAGCGTGTAGCCGTCCGGCGCCGCGCGCGCGACCGTCTCGGCGCCGGTGTTGCCGCCGGCGCCCGGGCGGTTCTCGGTGACGAAGGACTGGCCGAGCCGGTCAGTGAGCGCCTGTGCGGCGAGGCGGCCGATGATGTCGGAGGCGTTGCCGGCAGGATACGGCACGATGACGCGCACCGAACGTGCCGGATAGGCCTGCGCCGATACGAGCCGCGTGCTCGCGGGCAGCGCAGCGGCGCCGGCGCCAAGATGCAGGAGCGTGCGACGAGACATCGTCATGGGGACCACCCGGTGCGCCTGCGTGCCGACCGCGGCCGCTATGTCGAGGCCTTCTCGGTGAAGAACTTCTCGCCATAGGCGAAGCGGTTCGGCTTGAGGAAGAAGCCGAGGATGACGGCGCCGTTCGGCGACACCGCCTCATGCTGATTGCCGGCCGGCCGCCAGACGAACTGACCCGGTCCGCTGACGCCCTCGTGATCCTCGATCGTGCCTTCGATCACGTAAGTCTGCTCCAGCGCGGTGTGCTCATGCAGCGGCACGACGGCGCCGGGCGCGAGCTTGAACAGGGCCGTGGTGATGCCGTTGTCGTCGGAATACAGCACCTTGATCTGGATGCCGGGAAATTTGGTCGCCTCCCACGGCATGTTCGGGACGTCGAGATAGCGGGAGGCGAGCTCCGGCGCGTTCTCGGGCTTGATGTCGGCATGAACGACCTTGCGAGCTTGCGCAGACATTGAGGTCCTCCTTGGGAATTTGTCAGGTGCCGTCTCGCGGCTTTCCGAGCAGGCTATATCGGCGCACCCGCAGGCGGAAGAGGCGTAGGGGGGATTAGCTGAAGGCGAAATCCGCCATTTGGTCTCAAGACAACGGCGGATTACGCTGCGCTAATCCGCCCTACGGCAAGATCGCGAAAGCGCGCGCCGGAAAGCCGAGCCCTTTGCGCACCTTCGGCCACGTCACGACGATGAGCGCGCCTTTCGGCGGCACCTTGTCGAAGTTGGCCATCACTTCGATCTGATAATGGCCGTGCTGGAGGATGTAGGTCTCCGAGTCCATCTTGTCGGTGGTGTCGGTGTCCATCGCCTCATGTCCGGTCGCGGTGACGCCGCGCTCCTCGTAGAGAAATTTTATGGTCTCGAAGGCCCAGGCCGGAAACGGGCTGCGCTTGAATCGCTCCGGATTGCTGTCCCAGTCCTTCGACATGTCGGTGCGCAATGCGACGAACGATCCGCGCGGCACGCGACCGTGCGTCTTCTCCCAGGCTTTCAGGTCGGCGACCGAGAACGCGTGGTTCGGATCGCTCGCCAGAAACGGCGTGTCGTCGAGCACGATCAGCGGCAGGATCATCTGCTTGAGCGGGATCTCGTCCATCGTGATCCCCTTCTCGTCGAAATGCGCCGGCGGATCGACGTGCGTGCCGTATTGGCCGACCATCTCGTAGAAGGTCGCGCGGAAGCCGTCGTCCTTGATGGTGTAGGGCTTGTGCGTGTTCGGGTCGGCCGCGGGCGTCATCTTGGCCTGCCCGAAACCGGACCACACCGGCGTGGTCGTGTCGAATGAGTGCGTGAGATCGACGAATTGCTTGCCGGCGATGATCCGATAGGCGCGTGCAAGGTCGCTCTCGGCGCGAGCGCCGCCGGCGAACAGACCGACGGTCAGGGCGATCGGCAGCGCAAACGCAAGGGATTTGCTGAATCGGGTCATGGAGGTTGCCTGTGGCGGATGTGGTGAGCCTTCCTTGGAAATGTATCGAACTCTTCGTTTCGTCCCAAGGCCGGGTAGGGCGGATTAGCGAAGCGTAATCCGCCACCGCTTGGGCGGTTCGGCGGGTTACCCCTTCGGCTAACCCGCCCTACAGAAATTTGATACGCTTCACGTATGCCGAACTATCGCCGCGCCTTCGTTCCCGGCGGATGCTGGTTCTTCACGCACAATCGCGGTCTAGACGTTGCCGCCGGAGGATGCGGATTTCTCCACGCGCTGGCGGCTGATCAAGATGCGGTTCGCGAAATCGTTGCCGAAGAATGAGCGGCTCTCCGGGGTGCGCAAGACGCGGGGCGAACGCGGCATCTGGCAGTGACGGTTTTGGGAGCACCTGATCCGGGACGACGCCGATTACGCGCGTCATGTGGAATATTGCTACATCAATCCGGTCAAGCACGGCCTCGTCTGTCGCGTGCAGGATTGGCCCCATTCATCGTTTCACCGCGACGTTCGGGGCGGCCTGTTCCCCCTCGATTGGGCGGGTAAGTTTGGGCCGACAGGGCAATTCGGGGAACGGCTGTAGGGCGGATTAGCCGAAGGCGTAATCCGCCGCTTGGCGGCGATTGCGGTTGGCGGATTACGCTTCGCTAATCCGCCCTACGCCCTACGGCTCTTTTTGACCTCCGCCGGAACGCTGACGCGCGCCCGCGCTGCGGTTTCGGCAACCTCGGCCAGTACCCGCCCGATCATCACCAGCGCCGGGCCTTCCAGCGCAGCCGCATCGATCGTGTCCGCGATGTCGCCAATCGTTCCCGCAACGATCGTCTCATCCGGGCGCGTCGCGTTCGCGACCGCGACCGCGGGCGTCGCCGGATCGAGGCCATGCGCGCGCGCGCGCTGGCTGAGCTCGCGTAGCGTCTTCTTCGGCATGTAGACGATCGTGGTCGCGGCCGGGTCGGCGATGCTCCGCCAGTCGATGTCGTCCGGCAGGTTGCCGTTACGGTCATGGCCGGTGACGTATTGCAGGCGGCGCGCGTCGCCCCGATGCGTGAGCGACACGAGCAGCCGGGCCGCGGCGCCCTGCGCCGCCGAGATGCCGGGCACGACCTCGACCGCGATGCCGGCCGCGCGGCAGGCCTCGATCTCCTCGCCGGCGCGCCCGAAGATCATCGGGTCGCCGCCCTTCAGGCGCACCACGCGCTTGCCGGCGCGCGCGAGCTTGATCATCAATTCGTTGATCTCGCTCTGCTTGCAGGCCGGGCCGTGGCCGGTCTTGCCGACCATCATTTTCTTCGCCTCGCGCCGCGCGAAGTCGAGCACCTCCGGCGAGACGAGGTCGTCGATCAGGATCACGTCGGCCGATTGCAGTGCGCGCACGGCGCGCAGCGTGAGCAATTCCGGATCGCCCGGGCCGGCGCCGACAAGGACGACCGAGCCCGTGTCGCGTGCGGCGCCGCGCGTCTCGCCGATCAGCGCATTGATGTCGGTCTCGACCGGCGCGCGATTCGGCTCGGCGACGGCGCGTTCGGTAAATATCTCCCAGAAGCGGCGGCGCTCGCGGAACGACAGCGCGAGCGCCTGCACGCGCGGGCGCCATTGGCGCGCGGCATCCGCCCAGCGCGCAAAGCCGCGCGGGATCAGCGCCTCGAGCTTGGCGCGGATCGCCTGGCCGAACACCGGCGCTGCGCCGTCGGTCGAGATGCCGATAACGAGCGGCGAGCGGTTGACGATCGCGCCGAACGCGAAATCGCAGAACGCCGGTCTGTCGATGACGTTGACCGGTACGCCGGCGTGGCGCGCTTGTTGCGCGAACGCCGCGGCTGCGGCGTCGTCCTCGAACGCGCCGATCGCCATCGCGGCATCGCGAAGGTCCGCGGCCTCCATGGCGCGCGGATGGATCGTGATCGGGCCTTGCGGAGCATGCGCGGCGATCTCGCTCATCTCGAGCGAAGGCTCGGCCGCGTAGACATCGACCGCGGCGCCGGCCGCCGAGAGCAACTCGGCCTTCCACGCGGCGGCCGCGCTGCCGCCCGCGACGACGGCGCGCTTGGCCGTCAGTGCGAAGAACACCGGCAGGCGCGCGAGCGCCTCCATGCGCGGCGGGCGCGCTTCAGACGGGCTGCGCGACGTGCTCATGAATGATCCTCTTCAACTCTGGTACGCAGGAGCCGCAATTGGTGCCGGCGCGCAGCGCCGCTCCGATTTTCTCGACGCTCGCATGGCCTTCGCCGATCGCGCGGCGGATGGCCGCGCGCCCGACGCCGAAACAGGCGCAGATCACCGGGCCGGTTTCGGCGAGGCCATCGGCCGCGCGGCCGGATAGCGCCATGCGGCGCTGCGGGTCGGCGAGCGCTTCGGCCTCGAACAGCGCCTTGACGGCATCCCATCGCGGCGGCGCGTCGGCCGGGCCGATGAACAGCGCGCCGTCGAGCCGGCCGTCGCGGAAGGCGGCAACGCGAACAATGCCGCGCCGAGCATCGAGATATTCGGCGAACTCGGCCTGTTCGATCGCGGGCTCGGACTTGTGCAGCAGGGCAAGCGCACGTTCGCGCCAGGTTTCGGGCTGTTCGTTGCTGGCGATGAGCGTGCCGGTGCCGCCGGTGACGGCGACGCGCGTCCACCAGGCCTCAGTGGGCAGCGCGATGGGTCGACGTGTTAGCGCAAAGCCTTGATACGCAAAGGCAATCGGCGCGATCGCGGCGGGCGTCGCTTTCGCCTCCGGCTGGCCCGAATGCGGGTCGGTGTTTGGGGCTACCAGATCGCAAGCTCTTGAACATGAAGCCGTTTCGCCGCTCCAGTGGATCGGCACGAAGAGCGAGCCCGGCTGCTGGCCCGCGCTCACCGCGACCCGGAAGATTCCCGATCCGTGGGCTGTCGCGACGCGCGCGAAACCCCCGTCGGTGAGACCCGCACCATCCGCATCTTGTTGATGTATCTCGACAAACGGCTCCGGTGCATGCAGCCCGAGCCGCGGGCTGAGCCCGGTGCGGGTCATCGTGTGCCACTGATCGCGCACGCGTCCGGTATTGAGTATAAAGGGGAATTCGGCGCCGATGGCGTCGCGCAGGGTGGGCATTTCGGGGGCCACGAAGCGCGCTTTCCGGTCCGGCGTGAAGAACCCGCCGGCGGCGAAAAAACGAGTATCTTGAGATGGTTGCCCTGCATGCGACGGCCACTGGACAGGATCGAGCGCGTCGAACGCCGCGTCATCGATTCCGCTCAGCGCGCCGACGTCGAAATCGCGCGTGCCGCCGTTCTCGAAGGCCGACAGCGCGGCGTGCTCGCGGAAGATGTCGGCGACGGATTCGTAAGCAAAAGCACAGCCATAACCCATGCGGCGCGCGACCTGACTGACCATCCACCAGTCGGGTTTCGCCTCACCGGGCGTTGCCAAAAACGGCCGCTGGCGCGAGATGCGGCGTTCGGAATTCGTGACCGTCCCATCTTTCTCCCCCCACGCGGTTGCGGGCAGCAGAACGTGGGCGCCGGAATTGACCGTGTCGTTCGACGTAACGTTCTCGGAAACGACGAAAAGCTCAATCTTTCCAAGCGCTTCACGCACCGCTCCAGAGCGCGGCAGCGACACCGCCGGATTGGTCGCCATCACCCATAGCGCCTTGATCTTGCCCACCGCAATCGCGTCGAACATGTCGACGGCCTTGAGGCCTTCCCGCGTCGCCATCCGCGGCGCATCCCAGAAGCGGCGCACGCGATCGACTTCGATCGGCGTGAAATTCATGTGCGCCGCCAATTGGTTGGCGAGTCCGCCGACCTCGCGCCCGCCCATCGCGTTGGGCTGTCCGGTCAATGAAAACGGCCCCATTCCGGGCTTGCCGATGCGGCCCGTCGCGAGGTGGCAGTTGATGATGGCGTTGACCTTGTCGGTGCCCTGCGCCGACTGGTTCACGCCCTGCGAAAAGCACGTGACCACGCGCGAGTTCGCGGCGAACAGTTCGTAGAACTTCAGAACATCCCCGACAAACAATCCTGTTCGCCGAGCAATGGTCGCCATGTTCGGAGCGATCGCCCGCGCCTGCGCAAGTGCATTCTCGAAGCCTGACGTGTGGGCATCGATGTAGCGGTCATCGAGCGCGTTCGTGTCGGCGAGATGCACAAGCAGCCCCGAGAACAGCGCCGTGTCCATGCCGGGCGCGATCGACAGAAACAAATCCGCATCTTCCGCCGTCGCCGTGCGGCGCGGATCGATGACGACGATCTTGGCGCCGCGCTCGCGCCGGTTCTTCTGCATGCGTTGAAACAAGACCGGATGGCACCACGCGACGTTCGATCCGACCAGCACGATCAGGTCGGCTTCGTCGAGGTCGGCGTAGACGCCCGGCACGGTGTCGGCGCCGAACGCGCGCCGGTGGCCGGCGACGGACGACGCCATGCACAGGCGCGAATTGGTGTCGACGTTGGCCGAGCCGAGGAAGCCCTTCATCAGCTTGTTGGCGACGTAATAGTCCTCGGTCAGGAGCTGGCCCGAGAGATAGAACGCCACAGCATCGGGCCCGTCGCGCTCGATGATGCGCGCAAAGCCTTCGGCGACCGAGGTCAGCGCGGTATCCCAATCGGTGCGCGCAAGCGTGCCGTCATCCTGGCGCAGCATCGGGTGTAGCAGCCGGCTGTCGAGCCCGAGCGTCGCGCCGAGCGCGGAGCCTTTCGAGCAGAGCCGTCCGAAGTTCGCCGGATGCGCGGGGTCGCCGGCGATCGTCGCGCCGCCGCGTCCGTCGGGCGCCGCGAGCACGCCGCAGCCGACACCGCAATAGGGGCACGCCGTGCGCACGGCGGGCGGACGAAGGTCGGGCGCGTTCATCGGCGTCTCCCTTCGGAGACCGGCAGCGACGTCAGAACGTCGCCGGGGCGTGGACGTTGACGATCGTCAGCACGATCAGCAGCGTGATCCCGATGCCGAGGCTCCAGCCGACGAGCTTGCTTTCGATCGGCAGCCACGGCTCGGTTTGCGCATTGCGCAGCTCGTGCTGCAGGTCGTGAGGGGTGTCCTGTTGCGACATGGTGGGCTCCTTCGTTTAGCTGGCGAGCGGCGGCTTGATGCCGGCGAAGAACAGCCAGGAGATTGCAAGGCCCACCCACACGACGAAGCCGAACAGGCTCACGACGTAGACGGCTGCGAGTTTTCCAATGCCCTCCTGCCAAAGCTTCTTGAAGTTCGAGAGAACGCCGATCGAGAAGAACGTCAGGATGAAGAAGATCACCCGGAACGTGTTGGCTTCGCCGATCGCGGCCGGCACTTTCGCGGCGACGTCCGAGGGCGTGCCGAGCGCGAGATAGAGCCCGGCCGCGAACGTCACCACGAAGCCGAGGATGAACTTCGGGAAGCGCTGCCAGATCTCGGAGGCCTTGGCCTTGTCGGCCGTGCCCTTGTTGATGTGGTTGGTCCAGATGGTGCCGAGGATGAAGGCCCAGATGCCGATGAAGATGTCGATGAACACCTTCACGGTTGCGGTGGTGCCGAGGATCCAGCCCGGCTGATAGCGGATGCCTTCGGCGGCGTTCTTGGCGAGGATCAGCGACTCGGTGATGCCGCCGCCCGCGACCGCCGCGCCGTCGGTCTTGACCGCAAGCCCGATCCAGGCGCCCGCGACCAGCGGCTCGTGCCACAGGAACGTCTGTGCCAGGAACGGCAGAATCAGCACTTCGACGACCGCGAAGACCACGACCAGCGACGACACCAGAACCGGAATGACAGGCCGCGCCCGGATCGCACCGCCGGTCGCGATCGCGGCCGCGACGCCGCAGATCGAGATGCCGGACGCTAACGGTGCCGCCCATTCGCGGTTGAAGCCGAACCAGCGGCGCGCCACGAAATAGACGACCGCCCAGTAGATCAGGTAGGCCTCGACGATCGCCGCGACCCCGCGCAGCAGCAGCGAGCTCGCGAGATTGAGCTTGCCCGCCGCCGTCACGGCGACGAAGCCGCCGAGGATCACGATTGCGACCTTGATGTAGAGCTCGGGCCGCACCGCGTCCTTGATCCACTCCGCGAAGCGCGGAAACACGTTCGCGATGATGAGGCCGGCGACCAGCGCGAAGATGAAGCCGCCTTCGTTGGTGAGCTTCAGCGACCAGGAGATGCCGAATTTCTGCAGGTCGCCCGGTGTCACCGCGGCGAAGTTGGCATAGGAACCGACGATCCAGCTCGCATAGGCGATCCAGAACACGGCCGTGAAGGCGAGCGCGAACTTCTTCACGTCGCTTTTGAGCGCGATCGCGGCCGCGCTCAGTACAACGAGGAGCGCCAGGAAGGTTGCGACCAACGCGCCGATGCCGCCGAGCGCCGAATAGGTCTTGGAGACCGGTCCGAGAGCCGCGCCGAGATTGGTCCAGACCGACGTGGTCACGACCCAGCCGATCAGGTCCACATTGGCGATGCCGGCGAGCGCCAACACGAAGATCGAAAGGCCGATGGCGACCGAGAGCCAGTCTTCGCTGATGAGGGGCGACGTCTCCACATTGTCGGCGCGCCGCAGCGCTTCGTTCGGCCAATGGGCGGTATCGGTGGTGGCGGTCATTCCGGGTCTCCTGCGTGCGTGCAGGAGTTAGATAGAATAATCTTCTAAAATTCGGCAATGATGTAGGAAAAATAAGAAAACTGTTCTTTCTATCGACGCAGATAGGCCGAAGCATTCCAATTTCGGTGCTCGTGGCGACCAAAGCCGACCCGTTGAGGTGCGGCCTCGCCCCGCGCTCCGGCAGCTCCCTCCCCCCTTGAGGGGGACAGTGGGGGAGGGGGTCAAGCTGATGCGCGCTGCCAGCGCGCGCGACATCGACCCCCACCCCGCCCGGCCTGCGGCCGGGCGACCCTCCCCACAAGGGGGAGGGTAACAGAGAGCGGTGATGGGGCGGGCAAGCACGCGCATGACTCAATACACGTCCTGCTGGTAGCGGCCCTGCTTCTTGAGCTCAGCGAGGAACGCGACCGCCTGCTCGGGTGTGCGCGCGCCGTGCTGCGCCACGATGTCAACCAGCGTGCGTTCGACATCCTTCGCCATGCGCTTGCCGTCGCCGCAGACATAGACGTGCGCGCCATCGGTGAGCCAGGACCACAGATCCCGCCCGACCTCGCGCATGCGATCCTGCACGTAGAATTTCTGAGGTGTGTCGCGCGACCACGCGAGCGAGAGGCGCGTGAGCACGCCGGCGGATTTCATGCCGGCGAGTTCGTCCTCGTAGAAGAAGTCGTTCGCGGAGCGCTGATGGCCGAAGAACAGCCAGTTGCGGCCGGGTGCCTTCGTCGCCATGCGCTCGTGCAGGAAGGCGCGGAACGGCGCTACGCCGGTGCCGGGGCCGATCATGATGATCGGCACGCTTGGATCGGCGGGCAGGCCAAATGCATGCGCCTTCTGCACATAGGCTTTGAGCGGCGTGCCGGGCGCGATGCGCTCGCCCAAGAAAGTCGAGGCGACGCCGAGGCGATGCCGCTTGCCGACGGCGTAACGCACGGTGTCGACGGTCAGCGCGACGCGGCCGGGTGTCGTCTTCGGCGACGACGAGATCGAGTAGAGCCGCGGCTGCAGCGGATCGAGCGACTCGATGAGAGCTTCGGGATCGGGGCGGATGCCGGGGAATTTCTCGATCGCCGCCAGCACATCGAGGGTCGCGGCATCGCCGTCGGGGTCTTCGCCGACCGCGAGCGCCTTCGCCTTCTGCCGCCGCGCGCCGCCGGTCAGATACGAGAAAAGTTGGAACAGCATGTCGGGCGCGGGCGCGAGCGAGACGCCGTCGGTGAGCACGTCGCGCAGGCTGCGGCCGCCGATCGGGAAATCCGCTGGTGCGTTCAGCGCCTTGATGACGGCATCGACCAGCGCGGGGTCGTTGAGCGCGAACAAGCCGAACGAGTCGCCGACCGTGTAGTCGATGCCGCTGCCAGTCAGATCGATGTCGATGTGCCAGGTTTCCTTTTCGGAGCCGCGCCGGTTAAGCCGCGTGCGCGCGAGGAACGTCGCGGTCGCGGGGTTGTCGCGCGAGGGCGCTGCTGACTTAGCGGCGGCCGGTATCGCGGCGGCGGGCTCGGCGGCGCCTTTCGCGGCTGGTGCGGGCGACTTGCCGAGCTCTTCATAGAGAGACTTCAGCATGCGGGCGGTTTCCTTGCCGCCCGGCACGCAGAGATTCAGCCGCTCCTCGGTCTTCTGAACGAGCTTGTTGGAATAGTCCTCGCAATTGTAACCGCACTGGCCGCAGTCCTGCTGCGCCATCGCGGCCATCATGCGCCGCCGCAACGGCCGTCCTTCCGCGAGCTTCAGGCGATCCGGCAGCGGCATGGACTGGTCATGCCAGGGCGCCTCGCCGTTGTCGGCATCGCCGAACTCGTTCTTGGCGCCGCCCGGCATCAAGGCGGCGTTCTGCTCGGGCGAGAGCGCGGTCACGCCCGCGCCGTCGAGCGACACGAGTCCGGCGAAGAAGCCGTTGAGCCAGGCGCGCTGCTCGTCGGAGAACGGCGCGGTCTCGGGGACGAGCGAGGGGAGGGGCGGTGCCATGGTTTGAGTCATGGCGATCTCGCCGCTTGCACCGCTGCGTTCCCTCCCCCCTTGAGGGGGAGGGTTAGGGAGGGGGGTCGAAGTGAGGCGTGATATCCGCGCACAAAACGCTGACCCCCACCCCGACCGGCCTGCGGCCGGTCGACCCTCCCCACAAGGGGGAGGGTAAGAGACAGCGGAGCAAGCGGCGCGCTCACGCGGCCACCTCGTCGAACATCGCCTTCAGTGCTTCCGTTTCGTGGCGTTTGGCGAACGCCAGGAATGTCTCGTCGCCTTGGCGGTGCGCCAGATAGCCCTTCAGGATGGCTTCGACCGTTTGCGGCGCGTGCTCCGCCTTCACGTCCTTGTAGATCTCGCGCGCGAGCGTCGCATCGGGCCCGAAGCCGCCGCCGACGAGCACGTGATAGCCGTCGACCGTGTCGCCCTCCTCGTTGATGGAAACGCGCGCGGCAAGGAGCCCGATGTCGCCGATGTAGTGTTGCGCGCAGGAGTGGTGGCAGCCGGTGAGGTGGATGTTCACCGGCTCGTCAAGCGTGACGCGCGGCTCGCACCAGGCGGCGATCTCCTCGGCCTGCTCCTTGGTGTGCGCGGCCGCGAAACGGCAGCCGGTCGAGCCGGTGCACGAGACGAGGCCCGCGCGGATCGCGCTCGCCGTGGTCGTAAGCCCGAGCGCGTCGATCGCGACTTCGGCGAGCGTGACCTTGTCGTCGGGTACGCCGGAGATCAGCAGGTTCTGCCAGACCGTGAGGCGGATATCGCCGTCGCCGAGATCGCGCGCGACCTTGGCGAGACCGCGCATCTGCATCACGGTGATCTTGCCGACCGGGAATACGACGCCGATCCAGTTGAGGCCGGGCTGCTTCTGCGCGCGCACGCCGATATGGGCGGCGCGGTCGAAGGCGGGGCGCGGCTTTACGGCCTCGGCCGGCGCGCGCGTCAGCTTTTGCCCGAGCGTCTCCTCGACGGCTGCGAGAAACTTCTCGAAGCCCCAGGCGTCGAGCACGTATTTGAGCCGCGCCTTGTTGCGGTCGGTGCGGTCGCCGTTCTCGATGTAGACGCGCACGACCGCGTCGGCGACTTTGGTCGCGTTCTTGGGCTTGACGATCACGCCGGTGTCGCGCGCGAAGTCGCGGTGGCCCGTGACGCCGCCGAGCGCGAGGCGGAACCAGACGCCCGGCTCGATTCCATGGCCGTCCGCGATCTCGACCGCCTGGAAGCCGATGTCGTTGGTGTCCTCCAGCACCGGGATGATGCCGCCGCCGTCGAAACCCACGTTGAACTTGCGCGGCAGGCCGAACAGCGCGCGGTCGTTGAGGATGTGGAAGTGCCATTCGCGCGCGTAGGGGCGCGTGTCGATCAGCTCTTGCGGGTCGATGCCGGCGGTCGGCGTACCGGTGACGTTGCGGATGTTGTCGGCACCGGCGCCGCGCGACCAGAGCCCGAGGCTCTCGATGCCTTCGACCACTTCGACCGCGTGCTTGGGCTCGATCTCGCGGATCTGCAAATTGGCGCGGGTCGTCACGTGCGCGTAGGGGCCGCCGCAGCGCTCGGCGAGATCGGCCACGCCCTCGAACTGCCAGTGCTTCAAAATGCCGTTCGGGATGCGCAGCCGGCACATGTAGGAGGCCTGCGCCGGCGCGACATAGAACAGGCCGTAATAGCGCCAGCGGAAATTGTCGGCCGGCTTCGGCGGCTCGTTCTTTTCGGCTTGTTCCTTCAGCCGGTTGTAGGCGTCGAAAGGATGCTGCTCGCGCTTGAACTTCTCCTGGTCTGCGAGCTTGCCGCCGGCGGCGGTCGTGCGGTCCTGCGCCTTCCAATGGATCGCGTCGGGTCCGGACGGCTCGGCCTTGCCGCCCGGCAATGCGCCGCGCGTCGCGCGCGCGGCACTGAGGCCGGACACGAAGCCTTCCAGGTAGCGCTTCTGCTCGGGGGAAAAATCGCCGGACATCACGCGGCTTTCCGTTCGGCGAAGGCGCGGCCGAAGGCGAGATCGTCGCGGAACGCCTCGATCGGCGCGGCGGAGCGGATCAGGTCGAGATACCAGAGGCCGTCGGCGGTATCGCCGAACAGGACCGCGCCTTTCAGGCGGTCGTCCGCGATGACGAATTTCTTGTAGGTGCCGAAGGCTTGATCGCGCAGCACGATCTCTTCGGTGCCGGGTGCCCCCAAGAAATCGCCGGCCGAGAACACGTTGACGCCGGAGACCTTGAGGTTGGTCGAGAGCACGCTGCCCGGATAACGCGTGTCATGCCCGGTGAGGTGCGCGGCAAGCACGCCGGCCTGTTCATAAGCCGGTTCCACGAGCCCGTAGACCAGGCCGCGATGCTCGGCGCATTCGCCGATCGCGTGGATGCCGGAGATGCTGGTCTCCATCGCGTCGTCCACCACGATGCCGCGGTTGACGGAGAGGCCGGCGCTCCGCGCAAGCTCCGCGCTCGGCCTGATGCCGACGGCGACAACGACCGCATCGGCCTCGATGGTGCGTCCGTCTTTCAGCACCACGGCGTCGGCGCGGCCGTGACCCGTGATCTCGGCCGTCTCGGCCTTGAGGATGACCTCAATGCCTTTTTGCTCGACGGCACGCTTGAGCATCGCGGCGGCATGCGGATCGAGCTGGCGCTCCATCAGCCGGTCCATCAGGTGGATCACGGTGACGCGCGCGCCGGCCTTCGCCAGACCGTAGGCCGCTTCGAGCCCGAGTAATCCGCCGCCGATGACCACGACGCGATCGCCGGTGCCTGCACGATGCCAGATGGTCCAGATGTCGTTGATGTCGCGAAACGTGATGACGCCGGGAAGCGACATGCCCGATATGGCCGGCTTGATCGGCTGCGAGCCGGTCGCGAACACGAGCTTGGAGAAGGCAAGCTCGCCGCCGTCGGCCATCGCGATCGTGCGCGCCTTCGTGTCGATCGAGACGGCGCGGCAGCCGTAGCGCAGCGTGATGCCGCGGTCGCGCCACCAGTTCTGCGGCTTCAGCTCGAGCTCGGACGACGCGACCTCACCCGCGAGCATCGACGACAGCAGCACGCGGTTATAGGCCAGGCGCGGTTCCTCGCCGACGACCGCGATGGCGTAGCGGCCGAGCGCACGCTTGCTCAGCTCGTCGGCAAAGCGTGCAGCCGCCATGCCGTTGCCGATGACCACGAGAGGTTCACTCATGCGATCATGCCGCCTTCTGGCCATAGGCTTCGCTGATCATGAAGCCTGACAGCGTGCCGTAGGCGGCAGTCCAGGCGCTCGCGACCTGCGGGGTCCAGGACGGCCCGAGACCTTTCTCCAGCGTCCACAGCAGCGCCTCGCCGACGACAGGGTAGTGCGCGGGTTGCGCGCCATAGCCGACATGGCGCTTGGCGAGCGCGCTCGCGGCGGGAAGGATCGCGTCGAGGTTGGTCAGCCCGTTCACCACGATCGCGAGCGTCGCCATCAGCTTCTTGCGCTGCTCGGTCATGTCGTCGGGGAAGAGCGCGCGCACGGAGGGCGCGATCTCGAACAGGCGGCCGTAGAACAGCTCGGACGCCTTGTCCGAGATGGGCGCGACCTTGGCGAAGCTCTCTTGCACCAGCTTGATCTGGTCGGGAGTCATTGCTTGCTCCTGAATCCCGGCATGGGTTTCAGTTCATTGAGCCCTCCACGAGCCGATCCGGCTCGTGGAGGAATTCGAGCTTGTGTCCTAGACGCGCGCTTCCGCGAGGCTGGTCGCGCCCGAGGTCGCGGGGCTGCGGCGCAGGTAGTGCCACCATGTCAGCGCGAGGCAGATCGCGTAGAACGCCAGGTAGATCTCCAGCGCGAGTTGCGGACCGCCGGTGATCGCGATCGACTTGCCGAAGCCGCTCGGGATCAGGTAGCCGCCGCAGGCGCCGATCGCGCCGATGAAGCCGAGCGCGGCGCCGCTCTGGATGCTCGCGATATGCAGCGCGGAGACGCGGGCGGCATCGCCCTTCCCCCGGGCTTTGCGGAGATTCTCCTCGCGGAAAATCGACGGAATCATCCGGTAGGTCGATCCGTTGCCGACGCCGGTCGTCACGAACAGGATGAGAAACATCACCAGGAAGCCGGTGAAGTCCTTGATCCCGACAAAGTAGAGGACGCCGATGGTCGCAGCCCCCATCGCGATGAAATTCCAGAACGTCACGATGGCGCCGCCGACCTTATCGGCGAGCAAGCCGCCGAGCGGGCGCGACAACGAGCCGACCAGCGGGCCGAGGAATGCGACCACGATCGTGACCGCCGGGAATTGCGTCTTGATCAGCAGCGGGAACGCCGCCGAGTAGCCGATGAAGGATCCGAACGTCCCGATGTAGATGAAGGACATGATCCATGTGTGCTTGTTCTTGGTGATCGCAAGCTGGTCCTTGAACGAGGACTTGGCCGAGGTGAGGTTGTTCATGAAGAAGATCGCGCCACCCACCGCGATGACCAGCGGCAGCAGCCACATCAGCCCGACGTTCTGCAGATAGATCCCCGCCGACGTCGGCGTCGCCTGGTAGAGATTGATGAGGCCGATACCCATCAGGATCGGGGTGAGCAATTGGACGCTGCTGACGCCGATGTTCCCGCCAGCCGCGTTCAGGCCGAGCGCCCAGCCCTTCATCCGGTCCGGGTAGAAGAACGAGATATTGGCCATGCTCGAGGCGAAGTTGCCGCCGCCGAGGCCCGCCGTCGCCGCCACACACAGCATCAGCCAGAACGGCGTTTCCGGCTGGGTCACGAAATAAGCGAGCGCGATCGTCGGGATGAACAGCACTGCCGCGCTGAAGATCGTCCAGTTGCGGCCGCCGAACGTCGTCACGGCGAACGTGTAGGGAAATCGCATGAGCGAGCCGATCAGGCCCGGCACCGCCACGAGCTGGAAGAGCTGGTCAGTCGTGAAGTGGAAGCCGGCCTGCGGCAGCTTGGTTGCGACGATGCTCCAGATCAGCCAGATCGAAAAACCGAGATGCTCGGCAACGATCGACCAGATGAGATTGCGCCGGGCGACGGTGCTGCCCTTCGTTTCCCAATAGGTCTTGTCCTCGGGGTTCCAGTCCGAAATCCAGGTCGGGTTTTTCTCGCTCATCGTGTGTCGCCTCTTCTGCGTTCGAGAGTTGCGTTGTCGAGACCGCCCGGCGCGTTCCCAGTTCGAGCCAACAAAAAAAACCGCAGCCTGAGATGCGCCTCGAAGCGCTTCCTCAGAGCGGCGGCTTTGCCTATCGGCCCGTCGTTGGACCCGCGGCGCCGTCTCACTCGACGGTGCCGCTTGCCAACCCCTTTACAAGTGGCGTGCCAACCCGGTGCCTATAAAAAAACGCTTTTGAATCAATCCCATGGCATGAACTGCCAAATCACACGCCAACTGTGTTTGCTGCCCATTGCTGCATCGCGATCACGAATTGCGGACTTATTGTGCAGTGCAGAAGGAAAACAGCGCAGCAGCGGAGCCTCTTGACACGCACTCCTATATTACCCAATTTGGGTTTGATCATACCTTATCTGGGTAGGACGCGGAATGGCCGACACTGTCGGAAACGGGCTGGCGCGCGCACTGTTTTCAAACGTGCAACAGCGCGTTCTTGCTCTTATTTTCGGGCAACCGAATAGGGCATTCTACGCATCCGAACTGATCAGACTCGCCGGTTCAGGCTCAGGCGCTGTGCAACGCGAACTGGCTCGGCTTGAAAAAAGCGGTCTTGTCTCGTCGACACGATTCGGAAATCAGAAGCATTATGCAGCCAATCGGGATTCGCCAATCTTTGCAGAAGTGCGATCTATCGTATTGAAGACGGTTGGGTTGGTTGAACCTATTCGCGAAGCTCTCGAACCATTCGGCAATAAGATAAAAGCCGCATTCGTGTTCGGATCGGTTGCTCGAGGAGAAGATACCGCGAAGAGCGACATCGACCTGATGATCATAGGACATGAACTGGATTATGCGGAAGTGTTTAAGTCTTTCGAACGATCTGAAACCCTCCTCTCTCGTTCCATCAATCCGATCATCATGACTCCACAGCAGTGGAATCAGAGGCGGTTGCGTGACAGCAATTTCGTTTCTAAGCTTTCGAAGCTGCCGAAATATTATGTCATTGGATCTGAAGAGGAACTGCGACGGTGGGAGTCCCAGCCCTCGACAATCTTGTGAAAATTGGAACGTTGAAGGCAGAGTCCTGCAACCAAACGGAATTTGACGGCCTGCTTAACGCCGGCGCCGCGAGGCTCAAAGATGCCGCGTATCCGGGGCTTTCATTGGAGAGCAAATTCGATCTTGCTTACAACGCAGCGCACTCGATTTCGCTCGCTGCACTGCGTTGGCATGGCTATCGCTCGGCGAACAGGTACGCGGTCTTTCAAGCATTGGAGCACACGGTCGGCCTGCCCGCGGCTCGTTGGCGCGTACTGGACAAGGCGCATCGAGATCGTAACCTCGCCGAATACGAAGGAAACTTTGACATTGATGAAGCGCTGATTGATGAGAGCATCAAAATAACCAACGAAGTGCTCGCGAAGGTCAGGGGACTTGGGCCTGTTAGATGATCGCGCTTTGACGGTCGTCGGGCCGTTTTTCTTTCTTTGCACGTTTTCACAAAAAGGTGCTTGCGTTGTGGATATGATAACGCTCCGCGCTTTCGTGCGCGGCAAAATATAGCCGCTATTGCGTCGGGATTTTCGCAGCCTTGACCAGCGCCACATTGGCCGCAAGATCATCCCGGACGAACGCCTCGAATTCCGTTCGGCTGAGCGGCATCGGCTCGATGCCGAGCGCCGCAAGGCGCGCCTGCACCGCGGGCACCTGAAGCGCCTTCGCGATTTCCCGCTGAAGCCTGTCCACGATCTCGCGCGGCGTCTTCGCCGGCAGATAGACGCCGGTATAAAACGGGTACACCGAATCCGCCGGCAGGCCCGCTTCGATCGTCGTCGGCACGTCGGGCAGCAGCGCAACCCGCTTGTGCGCGCTGACCGCGAGCGCCACGAGCGTGCCTTGACGGATTTGCGCGACCGTCGTCGACGTCAGTTGCACGGTGAAATCGGAGCGGCCGGCGATGACGTCGGTCACGGCTTCGGCGGCGCCCTTGAACGGGATGTGCTGCGCCTCGAAGCCGGCGCTGGCGCGCAGGCGTTCGGCCCCGAAATGCGACGCCGATCCGATGCCCGCCGATGCGTAGTTCAGCGCGCCGGGCTTCGCCTTTGCGGCGGCGATCAGCTCACCGAGCGTCTTGTAGGCATGGGACGGCGCCGAGACGATCACGAGCGGCTGTGCCCCAAGCGAGATCACGGGTACGAAATCATTCAGCGTGTCGTAGGGCAGCTTGGAATAGAGCGCGTGCGCGGATGTGAGCGCGCCGTAGACCAGAACGGTGTAGCCGTCCGGTGCCGATTTCGCGACCATGTTGGCGCCGATCGTTCCGCCGGCGCCGGGCCGGTTCTCGATGATCACGGACTGTCCGAGTTGCCGTCCCACCTCGTCCATCACGATGCGCGCGATGAGATCGCTCGCGCTTCCGGCGCCGAGCGGCACGACTGCCGTGATGGTCCTTGTCGGCCAGTCTTGTGCCGACGGCTGGGCCGAGGCCGAACTTGCCGCGAATGCGGCGAGAACCAGAGACGGGAGCAGGAGAGCAAGGTGCAATGCGGAGTGCCAAATGCGCACGCGAAAGGTCATCGGCGTTTCCCAACAGTTTCTGCTGCATGTCTACGCCCGCCCGCCCGCCGCAGCAATGCAAGGCTAGTTTGCGGGATCGCGCTTGATCGTCCACGCCGCCAGATGGCCTTCGATATCGTTGGGATCGAAGGCGGGCCCGGCAAATGCGCCGATCGCTGGTGAAGGTTCGCCTGAGGCCGGCGCCTCGGCCAGCGCCGCGTCGTAAAGATCGGGCCGGCATACGGATTTTGCCGCCGCGAGCATCTCGGCCGAAAGCGGCGCCTGGCCCCAGCGCACCATCTGTGCGTAAAGCCATGCCGCCTGTATCGGGTCGGGCCGTCCCGCGCCTTCGCGGCCGACCAGCAGATAGCGCGGGTCGTCGCGGTATGCGCCGCCGGGCGATACCTTCAGGTGGCCGTCGAGCGTGCGCAGGATCACCTCGGGCTCGACACCGATGCGGTTCGGCGCGGCCAAGATCGCTGCGACCTCGGCGTGATTGTCCGTGTCTTCGACGAACGCCGCCGCGCGACGATGCGCGCGCACGAGCCGCATCAGCACGTCCGGATTGTCGTCGGCCCAGCGCTGGCGCACGGCGAGCAGCTTCTCCATCGCATGCGCCAATATCTCCGACACGAAATGCAGGATGTGGCCGATGCCGAGGTCGACCGCGACCGAGTTCCACGGCGCGCCGACGCAGAACCCGTCGACGTGCTGGCTCCGCAGGCTTTCCACCATGTAGGGCGGCGGCAGCACCACGAGGCGCACGTCCTCGTCCGGATCGACGCCGCCTGCCGCCATCCAGAAACGCAGGTGATAATTGTGGGTCGAGAACGGGAAGGTCATGCCAAACGTGAGAGGCTCTCGCCCGCGCCCTTTGCGCTGCGCCACCACGCGGGCGAGCGCCTTCGCCGACACCAGGGGGTCGCGGATGTCGCCGTCGGCGGCATCGTGAAGCGCCGCGTGCAGCGGCGGCGACACCGTGATGGCGTTGCCGTTCACGCCGAGCCCGAACGGCGCGATGATCGGCACCTTGACGTGACCGAGGCCGAGGCTCGACGCGATCGCGACCGGCGCGATGAGATGCGCGGCGTCGAACAGGCCGATATTGAGCTTGTCGCGCACGTTCGACCACGACACTTCGCGCACCAGCTCGACATCCAGTCCCTCCGCCGCCGTGAAGCCCTTGTCGACCGCGACGATCAGCGCGGTTGCGTCGCACAGCGGGATGAAGCCGATGCGCAAGTGCTCGCTCATTTGAACAGCTCCGCCGCCATGATGACCGACTGCGCGACCTCGGCGATCTTCTTGTTCTCGTTCATCGCGGTCTTGCGCAGCAGCGTGTAGGCGTCTTCCTCGGTCAGGTTCATGGCTTTCATCAGGATGCCCTTGGCGCGGTCGATCACCTTGCGCTCCTCGAGCGCGGAGCGGGCGCGGTCGAGCTCGCCTTGCAGGCGCGAGAACGCGTTGAAGCGCGAGATGCAGAGGTCGAGGATCGTCTTGATGCGATCCTTCTGCAGGTTGCCGACGATGTAGGCCGACACGCCGGCATCGACCGCGGCCTCGATCGAGGCGGTGTCGCTCTGATCCACGAACATCGCGATCGGGCGCTTCACCGCCCGGCTCATCTGGAACATCTGCTCCAGCACGTCGCGGCTCGGGTTCTCCAGGTCGATCAGGATGACGTCGGGATCGATCGCGTAGATGCGGGCGAGCAGCCGCGAGGTCTCGGCGATGCGCGTGACGCGCACATAGCCGGCCTCGCGCACCCCGTCCTCCAGGATCGCGGCCCGGATCGGATTCTCGTCGACGATGACGATGTTCAAGGTAGGCGCCATGGACCACGCGCAACGCGATGAAGGCCCGATCCTACGGCCTATTGTGCAGTGCGGTAAAGGCTGCCAGTGATGCGGTAATCCGCTGCCGATGCCGGGGCGGCCTCACGGGGCCAGATCGTTCACCTTGGCGACCCACGCCCGCACGTCCGGCATGACCTGCGGCAGGAGCGCGCGCACCTCGTCGCGCGTCATGCCCGGGCGGATGCGCGGGTGATAGAGGATGTTGAGGATGTACTGATCGTAGACGTCGAAGAAGCCCATCTGGACGTCGTCGTTGAACATGGTCCAGGGCACCGAGGCGTCGTCGTTGATCGGCCCGAGCGACTGCAACAGCTCCTCGTAGGCGCAGTCATAGAAAATGAAATCGCCCGCATCCGCCACCAGGAAGACGTCCGAGGCGACGATGCGATAGGTCGCATCCTTGCGGAAGCCCGACAGGCATTGCGGCTCGAGCTTGCGCTGGATCGCGCGCGCACGGCTGCGGCCGTACGCGGCCCGCAGTGTCGGCGCGAGATCGCGGTCGCGCAGGAGCCGCACCACGGTGGTGGCGGCCTTGCGATCGTCGGTCATCTCGAGGTCGATATTAGCGATGTGACGTTTGATGTCGGCGACGACCTCGGCGACCTGCGCCCGGCGGTCGGGCTTGGAGCGGCTCTCGACATAGACCCGCACCGGCTTGTCGTAGCGACGGATACGGTCGACGCGCCCCGAAATCCGCATCTCGGCGCCGAACGCCGTCTTGAAGAAACCGTCGAAGATCTGCTCGTCGGTGAAGACCTTTTGCTCCGTCGCGCGGCGCTTTGCGATCTCGGGATCCTCGGCGCTTGCCGTGGCGGTGCCGATCGCGGCGAAGCCGCAGAGAACGAGGAGGAGGCGCGCGCGGATCAGCAACGGATTACGTTGCCGAGGTGAGCCGGGAGGAGCGCGCCTGCAAGGCGCGGATACGGTCGGCGAGGCTGCCCTTGCTGCCGTCGCCGTTCGCGGCCTCGGCGGTTTCGATCGCCGCCGGCTGCGGCGATCCGTTGGTATTCGCCGGCACGTGCTCCGGCGCGGTCGCAAGAATAGTGTCGATCGCCGATCCGGGCCCTTCGAGCGTGGCGGTGAGCCGCGCGACCTCGGCGGCCACGTCATTGATGCGTTCGCGCAGCAGCGCGTTCTCGACCCGCTCGGAGGCCCAGGTCGACTCCGCCTCGCGCTTCATCAGGGAGAGCTCGTGCTGCAGCTTGCTGCGGTCCTCGCGGGCGCGATCGAGCTGGCTCTCGGCCAGCGTCTTCTCGGCGCGCAGCGATTCGGTCGCGGTGTTGTGGCGCCGGTCGATGGTCCCGAGCTCCTGGCGCAGGTCGGTCTCGATGCGGCGCGAGGCGTCGAGATCGGTGCGCAACTGGTCGCGCTCGCGCTCGCGATCGCCGAGCAGGCGCGCGTGCTCGGCCAGGCGTTGCTCCAGGTCGGCCATGCGCTTGCCCATGATCCCGGCCTCGGCGGTCTGCGTCGCAAGCTGACGCTCCAGTTCGCCGATGCGGGTGCCGAGCTTCTCGACCGTGCCGCGTTCCGCGGTGAGTTCCTGTGTCGCCTTCTCGGCCGCTTCCTTCTCGCGCGCGTGGCGCTCGCCGGTCTCCTTGACGTCCTTGCCGAGGCCGGCGACCTGATCCTTGAGATTCTCGACCTGGGTCTTGAGCGCGACGATCTCGACGCGCTGGCTGTCGCCGGTCGTGACGTGTTCGCTGACCTGTCCGGTGAGGCGGGCGAGTTCGGCTTCCTTGTCGGCGAGCGTACGCTCGCGCTCGCGCAGGGTGTCGGTCTTGGTTTCGAGCTCGTCGCCGGTGGCGCGGAGTTGATCCTTGAGCGCCCTTTCGCGCGATTCGAGCGCGAAGATGGAAGCCGCCTTCTCGCCGATCTCGACCTTGAGGCGTGTGATGACGTCGCCCTTCTTGCCGAGCTCGGCGAGCTGGCTCGTGGTCTTGCCCTTGAGCTGGTCGACGCTCATCTCGAGCCGCCGCGTCGACATCGCGAACTCGGCGCGCAACTGGTCCTTGTCGGCCTGGATTTCCGCCATCGAGAGCGGCGTCGCGGCTTCCAGCCGGCGCACCGTGAGCCGGACCGCGCGGCCATGCACGAACGGCACAATCACGAGCCCAAGCAGGCTCGCGGCCAGAAAGCCGAGCCCGAAGAACATGATCGGTTCGATCATGGAAACACCGCCTCCGACCCGTCCCGCGCGGGGCAAAAACGAGAATGCCACGCACGGAGCGGCAACTCCAGCGAGCTCGGGAGTTAACCTAAACCGGCCAATGGGTCAGGACGATGACGCGAGCGGACGGGCGTCGCCCCCCGGCCGGAGCGGATTTGCTCCCGCGGCGCGATCAGGCTCGCCGCAGCGGGGTCGGCGAGGATCACGAGATTGCGGCAGCCGCGCAAACGCGAGGCCGGACAGTTGTTCGAGGGCGGCGAAGAGCAGGCGTGGCGCATTGCCGCGGCTTTTTCGATGCCGATGGCGAGAAGCAGCGAGTTCCGCGCGGCGCGCAACGTGCGCAAGCCCAGCGTCAGGCCCTCGCGGCAGCGACACCGCTCGGCTTCGGTTGCGAAATTGGCCTGCAGCGTCGAGGCCGCGAGGCGGACGGATCGGCAGCCGGAGCCGATCGGGGAGCCCGGTTCGTTGAACCCGACATGGCCGTTGCGTCCTATCCCGTGAACCACGAGGTCGATGGTTCCCGCCGACCTCTCGTAGCTCTCGAGCGGCCGTATCAACGTGCCGGCCTGGTTGTTGAAATGCGCGAATCCGCCGACGTGGAGCGGCTGCACCAACTCGGCCAGCAGATAATGCGCAAAGCTGAGCGGATCGTCCGGGCCAAGGCCGCGATATTCGTCCATCTGAACGACGTGGACGCGCCGCCAATCGAGGGAATTGGCGTGTGTCACGCAGAGTGCCCGATAGGTTTGCGTTGGCGTTCGTCCCGCTGAGGGAGCCAGCACGGCAGTGCCGTTTTCGTCGATCGCCTCCCGGAGCTTCGACGCGATCATGCCGGCGGCGCGCGCCGGCAGCGCGGCTTCGTCAAGAACCTCAATGACCGGGCTGGAGGACATGACCGTCGACCTGGTCGCGCGCAGTTCGCCGAGCGCCGGCCCGGACGAGCGCTAAAGCCGATACTGTGGATTGTTCCTCGAGCACGGCACGGACGATTGCCGTGCCGATCTCGCCGTGCCAGAGCGCGAGCCCGTTGGCCCGTCCGTCGAAGCTCGGATCCCCGTGCGTTCCGGCGAGCGGAAATCCGGCCGAGAGGCCGATGCCGAACACGCCGGGAACCGGCCGCCCGGTGCGATCGAGTACGCGCGACTGGTCGTCCACCATGGCGGGGCCGCCGGATTCTTCGCTGGCGAGCGCGATGCGGCGGCCGTGACGGTCGAACAGCGGCAAGGCGCGCGGGCGATAGCCGGTGGCGGCGACGATGAGATCGGCTCGTTCGAGCGTCCCGGCGACGCCACGCGCGGCGCAATGGGTGACGTCCATGAGGTGGATGCGGTCCTCGCGCATCCGCCGGCCCAGTCCCATGATTGCCAGCAACACATCGCGCGAATCCGAGCAAAATCCGGAAAGGGGAAAGACACGCCCGGTCTTCGGACAGATGTCGTCGTCCTGGAAGGCGTGAAAGCCATCGGCGCGCGCAAGCTCCGGCGTCTGATAGGTCGGCCTCAACGGCCTGCGGTGCAGGATGACGATCGAGCCGCGCGTCCAGTTGACGCCGGGGGAGAGCGACAGCAGCGCGTTCGCGGCCGAGAGCGCGCTATGGGAGCCGCCGATGATCGCGACGCACGGATTCCTGGTATTGGTGAGGAGCCGTCTGGCGACCCGCAGTCCGACCGTCGCCAGAACCGCGCGCGAAAGGACGAGCTTGCCCTTGTGTCGCGGCCACACCGCGTGACCGGCGACGCGCAGGCGCCGCAGATCCACCGATGAGGGCTCGGCCCCGGTGGCGACCGCGAGATGCCGGGAGACGAGATCGGTTTCCGTGCCGTCGCGGACGCGGCGGACATGAACGGCCCACCGGTCGTCGGCGGTGCGCGTGGCCGCCAGCGCCTGCGTCCCGGTCAGGATCGGCTGGCCCACGCCGGCGGCGAAAGATTGAAACGCGCGCGCAATCGCGGCGACGAAGTCCGCGATCAGGGGAAGAGGCGCGGCGCGGCCGCGATAGTCCTGCAGGGCGCGCGCGGCGGAGTGCGCGAGCAGTTCGGGAAATCGCTCGCCGAGACCCTCGTCCAGGCAGCGCAGGAAACTGTCCGCGTGGCTGTCGGAATTGATGTCGTACTCGCCTAGCTCGCCGGCGCCTAAGTCGGCTCCCCGCTCGAGGACCGTCACGCCGCGTGCGAACAGGCGCGGCAATTGCCCCGAATTGGATGCCGCAACCAAAAGGCCGATGCCGGCCGGACCTCCTCCGATGATGGTCAAGCCTGTCGCGGACGGACGATGCACCACGCTTACTCCACACGCTTACGGTCGCACGCAGCGAAGGCTGCGATCGGTACAGTTGAGTTCGCGGCCGGGCGGGGTGTACCCGCGCGGGTTCCGAAGCGGTGAGAATGTGTTGCTTAGCCCTGAGGGCCCCGCGTACCCGAGGGCGATCGTACAGGTGCGATGTCGCGGAACAATCGCGTCGAAATACTTACGTCAAACTCGGGGCTTATTTGATTCGAACTTGAGCGGATGCGTTGCGCCGCGCCGTCGCCCTTCGAGGCTCGGCGCTCCGCGCCTCGCACCTCAGGGTGACGGCGTTCGCGCGGTCAGAACGGATTCCAGGTCGGCTGCGGGGTGAACTTGAGATAGCCGACATTGGCGCCGAGGCGCAGGCCGACGCCCGAGCGGATCGGCACGACGACGATGCCGCCGGAGGAGAGCGCCGTCATGCCGACGCCGCCGACCAAATAGGCCGAGCCGTCGACGCCGGCGAAGCGCTGATACATCGCGTTGGTCGCGGGCAGATTGTAGATCAGCATCATGGTGCGGGCGCCTTCGCCGCCCACGTCCCAGCCGACCGTCGGGCCTTGCCAGTAGACGCGCAGATCGCCCGCGTTCTTGGTGTAGAGGACACCCTCGCCGTAGCGCAGGCCGCCGATGAAGGCGCCGCCGCCCTCCTGGCCGAGCACATAGCCGTTCGGCTGGCCCCAGGTCGAGAACGCGCGCTCCACGATGCTCGCGAGCCCGCGCGAGACGCCGCCGAAGAAACGATGGCCGGTATCGAGGATCTCGTTCGAGGAGTAGCGCGGCGGAGCCGATGACGGAGGGGCTGACTGCGGAGGCGCCGACTGCGGCGGGGGCGGCTGCGGCGCGGGTTGTTGCGCCATGGCCGGGGCGAGCGGCAGGCTGGCCAGCACGCCCATAATAAAGAGACGACGGTCGGCGCGCATTCAATGCTCCATTCGGGAAGGACCGGAACCCGCTTAACGCGTTGCATACGAGGCGGCCGCATACTGATCCGGGAACCTGCCCCGAATCAGGCGAGAATTGGCAAGAACTATGACCGCAGCGGGACGATCAAGGAAGCCATGGGTTGTGGCGCTGCTGGTCGGCGTTGCGGTCGTCCTCGCCGGCGCGGGCTTGCGTGCGGCGACCAGCGAGCGCGTCGTCGCCGATCCCGGCACCGGCATCGCGCTCTATGGCTTCGATCCGGTCACATATTTCACCGAAAGCGAGCCGGAGCTCGGCCGCCCCGAGGTCGAATACCGCTTCGCGGGCGTGACCTGGCGCTTCCGCAACGAGGGCAACCGGGCGGCCTTCGCGGCCGATCCGGACGTCTACATGCCGCGTTTCGGGGGCTACGATCCGCTCGGCGTCGCGCGCGGCGTCGCGAGCCCCGGCTATCCGCAATTGTGGCTGCGCCGCCAGAACGGCGTCTACCTGTTCCACAAGGCGGAGACGCGCGCGGCGTTCGCGGCCGATCCGCAGGGGTCGCTCGAAGCCGCGGAAGGACGCTGGCCCGCCGTGATGCAGGGCCTGGTGCCTTAAGGCGACTTCGCCTTCGTGGGATCGCCCCAGACGATGAACCCCGGAACGCGAAAGCCGGGTGTCACGCCGTAGCGCAGCGGCGCGCCGTCCGGCCTGGTCATAAGTCCGCCCGCCGCGATCACGAGCGCATGGCCGGCGGCGACATCCCATTCGCAGGTCGGGCCGAAGCGCGGATAGACGTCGGCCGCGCCCTCGGCGATGCAGCCGAACTTCAGCGCCGAGCCGCACTCGAGCTGTTCGATCGGCTCGAAACGCTTAAGGAACGCGGCACTCGCCTGCTCGTAATGTGAGCGGCTGACGGTCGCGACCGGGCGGGCGGGCCACGCCCGGGTGTGGATCGGCACGGTCGCCTGCGGCTGCGCGGAGCCCGGTAAGAACAACAGGCGCTCGGCGCCGCGTCCGATAATGCCGCGCCAGACGAGGCCGCGCGCCGGCGCCGCGATCAGCCCGACCGTAGGCACGCCATCGCGCACCAGCGCGATGTTGATGGTGTATTCGTCGCGGCCGGCGATGAATTCCCTTGTGCCGTCGAGCGGGTCGACCAGGAAAAACGTGGCGGCGGCCGGCGGCGCGCCCGCGCACTCCTCCGACACGACTGGCACGCCGGGGGCGATGCGCGCGAGTTCATCCAGGATGATCGCCTCGGACGCGGCGTCGGCTCTGGTCACCGGCGAATGGTCGGCCTTCAACCGCGTGTCCGCGTGGCGGAAGTCGATGGCGCGGATCGCGTCCGCGGCCTTGACGATGGTGGCGGTCAAACTTTCGGCGAGCGCCGCGTCGGCCGTCGTGTCCCTCTCGCAGGTGCCTGTCACCGCCGGCTCGTCCTTGCCTTTGCAGCATTCCGGGGCACGGTGTATCACACGGCCCGCTTGGTCCAACCGCTGAGTCGGCGGTTTTCGCGCGGTCCTCACGGAGATAAGCCGAACATGTCGACTCCTGTCGTCCTCGAAGGCCTCGATCTCGCAGCGCTTTTGTGCTCGCGCGTGTGCCACGACCTGATCAGCCCGGTCGGCGCGGTGGTCAATGGCGTCGAGGTGATCGAGGACAATGCCGACGAGCAGACCAAGACCTTTGCGCTCGAGCTCATCAAGAAAAGCGCAAACACCGCGTCGGCGCGGCTGCAATTCTGCCGCATCGCGTTCGGGGCGGCCGGCTCGGCCGGCTCCTCGATCGATACCGGCGATGCCGAAAGCGTCGCGCGCGGCATGATGGAGGACGACAAGACCAAGCTCGCCTGGAACCTGCCGCGGGTTCTGCTCGGGAAGAACCGCGTCAAGCTGCTGCTCAACCTGTTGCTGCTGGCGGGCGGCACCATCCCGCGCGGCGGCAAGCTCGTGATCGATCCGGTCGGGGAGGGGGACACGCTCGGCTTCCGCATCTCGGCGACCGGGATGAACTCGCGCATACCGCAGGCGGTGCCCGGCCTGGTCGCGGGCGACACCGGTGGCCACCCGGTCGACGCGCATGCGATCCAGCCGTTCTATACCGGGCTCCTCGCGCGCGCCTGCGGCATGACGGTCACGCTCGCGCCCGAAGGCGAGGCGATCATGCTGACGGCGAAGTGACGAATGACGGTTGTGTGGGGCCGACAACCTCTTGAAGCTGAATAACTTTATCTGCGCACGCTGACGGCCCAAACAGCCGATTTGTCGGCATTTCCGGGCTTTGGTCAACGAATCCTAAACTGTTTGGCAACACACTGGCCCCCGCTCCCGAAAGGTCAGCGGCCGATTGGCCGCGCCTGGCGACGAAGGTCTTTGTTCTGATGGACGACCTGCTGCGCGAGTTCCTCACCGAGACGAACGAAAGCCTCGACGTCGTCGACGTGGAGCTCGTGCGCTTCGAGCAGGAGCCGAACAACGCCAAGATCCTCGACAACATTTTCCGCCTTGTCCACACGATCAAGGGGACCTGCGGCTTCCTCGGCCTGCCGCGGCTCGAAGCGCTTGCGCACGCCGCTGAAACGCTGATGGGCAAGTTCCGCGACGGCATGCCGGTGACGGTGGACGCGGTTTCGCTGGTGCTCTCCACGATCGACCGGCTCAAGGACATCCTCGGCGGGCTCGAGCAGAACCAGCAGGAGCCGGACGGCGCAGACGGCGACCTGATCGGCGAACTCGAGCGCTTGGCGGTCGGCGCTGCCGCCGATGCGCGGGGCGCGAAGTCGACCGCGGGCTCGCTCACCTATCAGGTGCTGGAACGTGCGCTGCGCCCAGGCGAGGTCTCGCTTGACGAGCTGGAACGTGCGTTCCGCGAAACCGCGATCGAGCGGCCGGCAGTCACGGACGGAAAGGTGGCCCGGCCCGAGCGCCGGCTTGCCGCCGAAGACGAGGAGCGCGTCGAGTCGAAGGTCGCGAGTCAGTCGATCCGCGTCAATGTCGACGCGCTCGAGACCCTGATGACCATGGTCTCGGAGCTGGTGCTCACGCGCAACCAGCTCCTCGAGATCGTGCGACGGCACGAGGACTCTGAGTTCAAGGTGCCGCTGCAACGCCTCTCCAGCGTGACCGCCGAGCTGCAGGAAGGCGTCATGAAGACGCGCATGCAGCCGATCGGCAACGCCTGGCAGAAGCTGCCGCGCGTCATCCGCGACCTCGCCGCTGAGCTCGGCAAGGAGATCGAGCTCGACATGCACGGCGCCGACACCGAGCTCGACCGCCAGGTGCTCGACCTGATCAAGGACCCGCTCACCCACATGGTGCGCAATTCGGCCGATCATGGGCTGGAGACGCCGGATGTGCGGCGCGCCGCCAACAAGCCCGAGAAGGGCACGATCCGGCTCTCCGCCTATCATCAGGGCGGCTACATCATCATCGAGATTTCCGACGACGGGCGCGGCCTCAACACGGACAAGATCCGGCGCAAGGCGGTCGAGCTCGGTCTCGCCTCGGAGGCCGAGGCCGAGAAGATGTCCGAGACGCAGGTCCATAAGTTCATCTTCGCGGCCGGCTTCTCGACCGCGGCGCAGATCACCAGCGTGTCCGGCCGCGGCGTCGGCATGGACGTGGTACGCAACAACATCGACCAGATCGGCGGCACGATCGACGTGAAGTCGGTGCCGGGCGAGGGATCGAGCTTCACCATCAAGATCCCGCTGACGCTCGCGATCGTCTCGGCGCTGATCGTCGAAGCCGGCGGCGAGCGCTTCGCCATTCCGCAGCTCTCCGTCGTCGAGCTCGTGCGCGCGCAGGCGAATTCCGAACACCGCATCGAGCGGATCAAGGACACGCCGGTGCTCCGCTTGCGCAACAAGCTCCTGCCGCTCATCCACCTGCGGCGGCTCCTGGCGATCGGCGAGGGCGACGCCGAGCCGGAAAACGGCTTCATCGTCGTGACGCAGGTCGGCAGCCAAACTTTCGGCGTCGTGGTCGACGGCGTGTTCCACACCGAAGAGATCGTGGTCAAGCCGATGTCCACGAAGCTCCGCCACATCTCCATGTTCTCCGGCAACACCATCCTCGGCGACGGCGCGGTGATCATGATCATCGATCCGAACGGCATCGCGCAGACAGTGGGAGCCGCACCGGCGGTCGCCGAAAGCGAGCAACAGCGTGACGCGAAGACCGAGAAGATGGTGTCGCTGCTGGTCTTTCGTGCCGGCTCGCCGCAGCCCAAGGCCGTGCCGCTGTCGCTGGTGACGCGGCTGGAAGAGATCGACTGCCGCAAGATCGAATTATCGAACGGCCGGCATCTGGTGCAGTACCGCGGGCAGTTGATGCCGCTGGTGCGCGTCAATGACGAGGTGCGGGTGCGCACCGAAGGCACGCAGCCGCTGTTGGTATTCTCCGATTCCGGCCGCTCAATGGGCCTCGTGGTCGACGAGATCGTCGACATCGTCGAGGACACGCTCGACATCGAGGTCGGCAGCGACGCGCCCGGCCTCATCGGCTGTGCGGTCATCAAGGGCCAGGCGACCGAGATCATCGACGTCGGCCATTTCCTGCCGCTCGCCTATGCGGACTGGTTCCGCCGCAAGGAGATGAGCACGCAGGCGCTGACGCGCTCGCTGCTGCTGGTCGACGACTCGGCATTCTTCCGCAACATGCTCAGTCCCGTCCTCAAAGCGGCCGGCTACGAGGTGACGGCGGTCGCAGCGCCAAGCGAGGCGCTGGCGCTGATCAAAAAAGGCGGGCGCTATGACGTGGTCGTCTCCGATATCGAGATGCCGGGCATGAATGGCTTCGAGCTTGCCGAGGCGATCCGCGGAGAACGCGGCACCGCGATCCCGATCATCGCGCTGTCCTCGATCACATCGCCGGCCGCGCTCGAACGTGGGCGGCAGGCGGGCTTCAAGGATTTCGTCGCCAAGTTCGACCGCCAGGGGCTGATCGCGGCGCTGAAGGAATCGACCATCGAATGGGTCGAGGCGGCCTGACATGAACACCGAGCGCGACACGATCGACGAACGCGTCACCGAATACGTCACCGTGATGATCGGCTCCCAGTTGTTCGGCCTGCCGATCGCGCGCGTGCAGGATGTGTTCATGCCGGAACGGCTCACCCGCGTGCCACTCGCGCCGCCGGAGATCGCGGGCGTGCTCAATCTGCGCGGCCGCATCGTCACGGCGATCGACATGCGGCGCCGGCTCGGCCTGCCGCCGCGCACGGGCACGCGCCCCGCGATGGCGGTCGGCATCGAGCTCAACGGCGAATCCTACGGGCTTCTGATCGACAGCGTCGGCGAAGTCATGAAGCTCGCCGACGCCTCGCGTGAGCCCAATCCGGTCAATCTCGATGCCCGCTGGGCGGGCGTTTCCGGCGGTGTGCACCGCCTGGACGGACAATTGATGGTGATCCTCGATGTCGACCGCGTGCTCGACATGGCCAATACGGCCGTGGCGGCATGAGGCGCGCGAGGCGTTGAAACGGCGAGTGGGCGCCTGAGCGCCCGAGGTGGGAACGAGGTAGTGCCATGAAAAGCTGTCTGGTCGTCGACGACTCCAGCGTCATCCGCAAGGTGGCGCGACGCATACTCGAAGGGTTGGCGTTCAAGATCACCGAGGCCGAAGACGGCCAGCAGGCGATCGAGCAATGCCGCCGGGAAATGCCCGACGCGGTACTGCTGGACTGGAACATGCCGGTGATGGACGGCTACGACTTCCTCAAGGCGCTGCGCCGCCTGCCGGGCGGCGATCAGCCGAAGGTCGTGTTCTGCACCACCGAGAACGACGTCGCTCACATCGCGCGCGCGCTCAGCGCGGGGGCGAATGAGTACATCATGAAGCCGTTCGACAAGGAAATCGTCGAGGCCAAGTTCCAGGAAGTCGGCTTGATCTAGGCCGCCGATCCGATCGTCGGCCAGTCCGGTCGTCGCAAGTCCGTGTTCGCCGCGTAGCGTTCAAAGCATAGCCCGAGTACCGCGTTCATGAGCGTCGCCGCCACCGTTGCGCCTGCCGCGTCCGCTGCCGCGCAGGAATTGATCCGCGTCATGGTGGTCGACGACGCTATCGTGGTGCGCGGGCTGATCTCGCGCTGGGTCGAGGCCGAACCGGGGCTCGCGCTGGTGGCCTCGGCCCGCACCGGCCGCGATGCCGTCAGGGACCTGCTGCGCGCCGATCCCGACGTCGTCGTGCTCGACATCGACATGCCCGACCTCGATGGGCTCTCGGCGTTGCCGCTGCTCCTGGAGAAGAAGCGCGATCTCGTCGTCATCATGGCGTCGACGCTCAGCCGCCGCAACGCGGAGGTGAGTCTGAAGGCGCTCGCGCTCGGTGCCGCAGATTACATCTCCAAGCCCGCGACCAATCGCGAGGTCACGACCTCGACGACGTTCCGCGCCGAACTCATCGAGAAGATCCGCCAGCTCGGCGGGCGTCACAAGCGGCCTCAGGCCTTGGCGCGCGCGAGCAGTGCGCCCGCCGGCGCCGACGCGCGCGCGCGCGTCATCCCGGCCGAGCCGCGGCTTGATATCAAGCTGCGGCCATTCTCGACCGCTCCGGCGCGCGTGCTGTTGATCGGAGCCTCGACCGGGGGCCCGCAGGCGCTGACCGGTCTCATCAAACAGCTCGGTCCCGCGATCGATCGCGTCCCCGTGCTCATCACCCAGCACATGCCGGCGACGTTCACGACCATTCTCGCCGAGCATCTCGCGCGCGTGAGCGGCCGGACGACGCGCGAGGCGCTCGACGGCGAGCCGATCACGGCTGGGACGATCTACATCGCGCCCGGTGGGCGGCACATGCTGGTCGCGCGCCGCAACGGGGCGCCCACGATCGCGCTCGACGATGGACCGCAGGTGAATTTCTGCAGGCCCTCGGTCGATCCGCTGTTTTCTTCAGCCGCCCAGGTCTACGGCAGCACAAGTCTTGCCGTGGTGTTGACCGGCATGGGCTCGGACGGCACGCGCGGCGCGCAGGCGGTCGCGGCCGCGGGCGGCAGCGTGATCGCGCAGGACGAGGCAACCAGCGTCGTCTGGGGCATGCCGGGAAGCGTCGCGCATGCGGGGGTCTGCTCGGCGGTGCTGCCGATCGGCGAGATTGCGTCGAAAGTCGCCTCTCTGTTCGGGGGGGACCGGCCGTGACCCCGCTCGATTACGACTATCTGCGCCGGCTCTTGAAGGAGCGCTCCGGCCTCGTGCTGTCGGACGACAAGCAATATCTGGTCGAAAGCCGGCTCGCGCCGATCGCCCGCAAGGCGGGGCTGGCGGGCCTCGGCGAACTCATCGGCAAACTCAGGCGCGCGGACGAGCGCATGATCGTCGACGTCGTCGAGGCGATGGCCACGAACGAGTCGTTCTTCTTCCGCGACAAGATCCCGTTCGACCACTTCCGCGACACGATCATGCCGGCGCTGATCGCCGCGCGCGCGGCGCAGCGGCGCATCCGCATCTGGTGCGCGGCCGCCTCGACCGGCCAGGAGCCCTATTCGCTCGCGATGGCGCTGAAGGACATGAAGGTCAAGCTCGCCGGCTGGCGCGTGGAGATCCTGGGCACGGACCTCTCCGTTGAGGTTCTGGAGAAGGCCAAGGCCGGCATCTACAGCCAATTCGAGGTCCAACGCGGCCTGCCGATCCAGATGCTGGTGAAATATTTCTCGCAGATCGGCGACACGTGGCAGGTCGCGCCCGAGATCCGCGCGATGGTGCAGTACCGGCCGTTCAATCTGCTCGGCGACCTTGGCCCGCTCGGCAGCTTCGACCTCGTGTTCTGCCGCAACGTGCTGATCTATTTCGACCAGGGCCGCAAGATCGACGTGCTCAACCGCCTTGCGCGCGTTATCGAACCCGACGGCTATCTGGTGCTGGGGGCGGCCGAGACGGTGGTCGGCCTCACCGACGCGTTCAAACTCATGCCCGACAAACGCGGGCTGTATGCGCCGAATGCCGCGGCGACCAGGGCCGGCGGCTCGAGCTTCGCCGGCGCGCGACTGCCACGATCTGACCTCACGGTGGCCGGAGGCCGCTGACACCTTCAACAGGCGCTATGTCCTTGCGCAGATCAACGAGATCGCGGCCCGCGCCCATTCGCCGCGGCTCCGGACGAAGCTTGAACTCGCGCCGGCGCTGGACGTGCTGGGCGCGCAAACGGTCGGGCACCCGAATATCGATCGACTGACCGAGCAACTCCTCGCGGCGGTCGCCGAACAGGCGTTCGATCTCGGGGTTGACCACCACCATCTCGCCGGCGCCGTCCACCATGACCATGCCGCTCGGAGATGTCTCCACCGCGAACTCGCACATCTCGCTCGCGGGAGCGAGGGTCGGCTCGAAAGGCATGGGTGACGGCCTAGAAGGATTCCTGCGCGTGATGCGCACGGCCTGAGCCGACACCGTCTCCGGCGCGATCCGGCGAAGCGACTTTCGCGGGAGGGCGGAAGTAATCGAGCACGAACAGGCGGATGGCGGAGGAGAGGTTTCCCCGCTCGCGCCTGCCGTCGATATCGCTGGCGAGATTCGACAGGGTGATCTTGTCGGCGATCGCGATCTCCTTCAAGGCGACCCAGAATGCGTCTTCGAGACTCACACTCGTCTTGTGACCGCAGATGACGATCGATCGCTTGACGATCGGAGATGTCATGATGGTCTCCCTGGTCGGGCAGCGTGGTCCGCGAAGGTTGTTTCCACGTTGCGATTCTTCGGCCGTGTGTGCGGCATGGGTTGGCGACGCGGACGCACCACCAGTCTTACTTAGATCGGCGGATCGGGTTCCGTCTTACGACGAACGAATCCTGCCGATGGAAATTTTGCACATTCGGGCCGACGGCGATGTTCAAAATTGTACAGCCCTGGCGGGTAGTATCGCGCTAAGGCCAAGTAGTATCACGTTAGTGGAATGCAGTGCTTCGCTGCCGGCATCAAGGGCACGCGCGCCGAATTCGTCGACGTTGGCGGCTGGTCGGGCCTCAGGTTTCTTGCGAATCGGCAACGCTGAGCGGACCGAGTGACGGATCGTGCAGGACCACGCTCAATAGCGCGCTGTGAACCCTGATATGTCCGTTGTACTCAATGAAACCCAGCTTGCGAAATTTGTTCATGAAATGACTGACGCGAGGGCGCGTCGTGCCGACCATGCGCGCCAATGTCTGCTGATCGATCTTCGGTACGATCGGTTCTTCCCTCGGTTCCTTGCCGTAGTTCGACAACAAGAGAAGAATCCGTGCCAGCCGTTTCTCGCTGGAATTGAACAGATGATCGATTAATTGCTCTTTCAGCCGGACGTTCTGAGTCAGAAGGTAGGTGGAGATAAGTTCGGAAAACACCGGATCGTCGTGCAGCGCACGCACGACGTTCGTCTTCTCCAGCCGCACGACCGCACACTCGGTCAAGGCCGTAGCCGTTGAGATGCGCAGCGATTGTTGGGCGAGGCACTCCTCGCCGCAAAAATCGCCGGCCTTGAGCATGGCAACGACCGCTTCCTTGCCATGTTCGGAAACGACCGTGACCTTGACCTTGCCCCTCTCGATATAGAAGACGGCGTCGGCGGGATCGCCCTGCCCATAGAGGATTTGATCCCCGCGAACCTTGCGTGAAGTCGCGCCCCCATGCTCGGTCGCGAAGGCCCGGGGATCGAACGGAAACTTCCCGATGGACGTCATGCTCATCCTACGCCCGATGGTTGGAGAGCTGGATTGACGTTAATATACGCGCGAGCTCTGTGCAATTGGCGGTCGGTCAAGTTGTCGTGTTGATCCCGACGCGCGCGACAAGCAGGGTGGTGCGGCGATGCCGAACGACGCGTCGGCCGAAACAAAAACCCCGCCTTGCGGCGGGGTTTTTCGTTGTCGCCCGGATGCGTGGGATCAGGCGGGAATCTTCTCCTCGATCTCGACCGGCTCGCGCAGCACGTAGCCGCGGCCCCAGACGGT
>PLJS01000177.1:0-184 GCA_003140315.1 Hyphomicrobiales bacterium | reverse complement strand
TGCCGGTCAGATGCACGCGCGCGGCGTTGACCTCGACCGTCTTGGTGTCGAGGTTGACGACGAGGTCGCCGGTCTGGATCACGGACTGAGCATGCCCCTTCGAGCGGCGCACGATCGCGTGGATGCGGGCGACCAACTCGTCCTTGTGGAACGGCTTGGTCATGTAGTCGTCGGCGCCGAAGCC
>PLJS01000274.1:7082-27229 GCA_003140315.1 Hyphomicrobiales bacterium | reverse complement strand
TCATTGTGAGGGTTGGTATAACCAGGTGGCCATTGAATGAACGGCCGCCGATCCAAATCCCGAAAGACTTGAGCTGCTCGGGCCGGGATGGCCCGAGCTTCGCTGCAAACCGTCGGAGCGGATTAGCTTGTTACTGGACACCAGGGTGCAGCAGGGCGACGGCGTTGCGATGCCGACGGTACGTTGGTTCCTTCGGGTAACCGAGCCGCTAATTCAGGCAGTGGCGTCGGATCCGCAACTTCTACGACAAATAGTTATCAGTATATTTTAGGCGTCATTCCATAACGCGTCATTCCGCGAACGCGGACGCGTTAGACTACCACTCTTGTTAGGCTGCCAAGAGATCATCAGCGTTTGACGTCGGAAGTTTGTGAGCCTCGGCGACCGGTCGACAAAATACTTCGCCGTCATGAACATTGAGTCCATCTCGTAGATGTGGGTCATCCCGCAGCGCCTGCTCCCAACCTCTGTCGGCTAGCAAAAGAACAAACGGCAGCGTCACATTGTTCAGCGCGAACGTCGACGTGCGCGCGACTGAACTTGGCATGTTGGTGACACAATAGTGGACGACCCCCTCCTCGAAATATCTTGGATTCGAATGCGTCGTCGGTCGAGACGTTTCGGAGCAGCCTCCTTGATCAATGGCAATATCCACAATGACCGAACCCGGCTTCATCGTTCTTACCATGTCGCGGGTTATGAGCTTGGGAGCTGCCGCCCCTGGCACGAGCACAGCGCCGATCAGCAGGTCCACGCGCCGCACAAGTTGTGCGATAGCGTCGCGCGTTGAGAAGATCGTGCGAATCTGCGAACCGAACTGCGCACTTAGCTTGCGTAAGACGTCGGCTGACCGATCGACCACGGTCACGGTAGCTCCCATGCCGACAGCAATCGTTGCTGCATGCGTCCCGGAAACACCGCCGCCGAGGATCACCACTTCCGCCGGAGGGACGCCGGGCACACCTCCGAGCAAAACACCGCGTCCACCTTGAGCCTTCTCAAGGCTGCTCGCACCCACCTGCGGCGCAAGACGGCCGGCTACCTCAGACATCGGTGTTAGCAACGGTAGTCCGCCGCTGGACGACGTCACCGTCTCATAGGCGATGCACGTGGCTCTGCTATCCATCAGATCCTTGGTCTGTTGAAGATCGGGGGCAAGGTGAAGATACGTGAATAGAACCTGCCCGCGCCGCAATTTCTTGCGCTCATTTGCAAGCGGTTCTTTGACCTTCACAATGAGAGCGGCATCCCCGAATACTCGGTCCGGCTCGTCGACCAGCGTCGCGCCAGCGGCGCGATAGTTCTCGTCGCTTATCCCAGCCCCGAGCCCGGCGCCGCGCTCAATTAGTACCGAATGTCCATGGTGCACCAACTCGGTGACCGATGAGGGGACAAGGCCGACGCGATATTCGTGATCCTTTATTTCCTTCGGCACACCGATCAGCATTTCCTGCCTTCCGACGATGAACAACTTATCCGGCCGCTTGCGCAGCGATGAGCTCGTACTGGCCGATCCGACTTCCGTTTCGTCGATAGTGCATGGATATTCTTCCCTTTTGCTGATGTGCTCCATGTAGCGCAGAATTGCCTGTCTGGCATCGCTTCCGACCATCTTAGCGCATTGGGTGGGCGATGCGGCCCATTGTCATCAGCCGGGACGGATCGCCAAGCTCTTCCAGCTTGCGACAGACGGCAATGATGTTCTCCTGAGTTCCAGTATCAAGCAGAGCTTTCGTGAGAGAACGAAACTTGCTCTCGATGCGCTGCTGCTGGCGATCAAGTTGCCGCTCCGCGACGTTCGCGTCGGCACGCGTTATGCGAATGGTCCCGTCCTTGAGCGACACTTGCACGGAAGCATTGGCACGCCGGATCTCGGCGGACCCATTGACCACCACCCGCCGCCGCACATCGGCGATTTCCGGATCGTTGATGCATTGGGCCGAGAAGCTTTCCGCGGCGGACGTGCTCTGCTCGCAAAGGGCCAATGCCACGGTATGAGCGATGCTGAACTTGGCCTCCGTCTCGGTGCGCGGCTCCTTGAAATTGCAGACGCTCAGATATTGAGGCTCGACGGTGACCTCGATCGCGGCAATGTCCTGAAAACCGTTAAGGCCTTGTCTTATCTCTCGTGCGGCCTCGATCGGAGCATGCGTTCCGAAGCATGAGGCGTGATACTTGAAAAGAATCCGGCGTACCTCGAAGTCTTCGGTATTCGCCATTGCGGCTTCCGCGAATCGGCGCCTTCCGAATGTAGCGCCGAATCCATCAGCGCGGCCGATAATGTCGTTGCAACTGTTGACCCCGCGCGCCGCCAATTTGGCCGCGAGCAGCCCATTTGCGGATGCGCGACCCACTTGCAACGGCTTGCACATGGTCCCGAAAGATGCCCGCAACCCTGCCGCCATCGTCCCGGTTATTCCCAGCGCGTGACAGAGCATTTCTTCGTCGAGCCCGAGCAACCGTCCGACGGCTGCTGCTGCGCCAAATGAACCGAGGGTCGCCGTATTGTGCCAGCCGGCAGCATAGTGGTCGTCCCCCATGAAAGCGCCGAGCCGACTTTGAACCTCGACGCCTGCGACAAACGCCGTAACGATATCTCGCCCCGTCAGTTTCCTGGCCTCGGCGACCGCCAATATCGCCGAGAAAAGCGGTGACGAAGGGTGGACTCTCGATTTCGTATGCACGTCGTCGAAGTCGAGCACATGCGACGCCGATCCATTCACAATCGCTGCCTGCGTCAGACCGACCTTGTCGCCAGATCCAAGAAGCGTGGCGAGCGGGCGCCCGCCTTCCTCCTCAACATCCTCGATCAGCGCCCGGATCAAGGGATCGGACCATCCCGCGAGCGCGACACCGAACCAGTCGAGAAGGCAATGCCCTGCGATTTGCACGACATCGGACGGTAGCTCATCATACCTAAGTAAAGCCGCGCGCCGGACGAGCCATCGCGTCAGATCGCAATCGGCCAGAGCCGTGCCCGCGCGCTTCGATGGGTGGGTTTGTGCCATCGCCTAGGTGGTACGGACGACGGCAGATTTGCTCTTAAGCCGTTTGCCGCCCGAACCGTTCGAGAGGACCTTGTCCACGAAGTGGCCCGCAAGCCCGGTGTAGCTGCGCGGATCGAGCAGCTTATCAAGCTGCATTTCATCGAGGTTTTCGCGCACCAGTTTGTCCTTCACGAGTAGGTCGCGGAGGGGCGTATCCGTTTCAAAGGCTTCCATGCAGATGCGATAGATCACTTCGTGCGCCTCTTGCCGGCCGATCCGATCGCCCAAGTGCATCATGATCGCTTCGGACATCAGAAGTCCTTTCTGAAGAAACAGATTGGACTCCATCCTGTCGGTGCGGACTGTAAGGCCAGCTGTCACGAAAGCCGCCTTTTTTATCGCCGCGTCCGTCAAGCAGCATGTTCGCGCGACGAATTCCCGCTCTGTTTGCAGCACGACCTTGTCACGTTCGTGCTCGGCGCCGATGGCCTCGAGCGCCAGCGGCACCGTCGCTCTGACGATCCTCGAGATGGCGACAATCGTCTCGCAAGTTGGCGGATTGCGCTTGTGAGGCATGGTGCTGCTGCCGACCTTGCCCTCAGCAAAAGGCTCCTCGAGTTCCGAGATCTCGGTGCGTTGCAGGCAATATATCTCGTGCGCAATCTTCCCGACCGACGAAACGAGCATCGCCAGCACGCAAATCAATTCCGCGACCCTGTCACGGGACGTGTGCCACGATATTTCCGGGCACTGCAGACCAAGCTCGGTCATAAGCGCTTGCTGGACCGCAACACCCTTGTCGCTGATCGCTGCCAGCGTGCCGACCGCGCCGGAGAACTGACCGACCAGGAGGCGCTGCCGCATCTCCTCTATCCGTTGGATATGGCGTTCGATCTCTGCGGTCCAGACGGCCGTCTTGAAGCCGAATGTCGTCGGCAAGGCATGCTGGCCGTGACTCCGTCCCGCGATGATAGAGTCCCGGTATTTCTTCGAGAGGTTACGCAGATTGCCGTGAAGGGCTCGTAAGCCGTCGCCGATCACATCTAGCGCCTCGCGCAACTGCAACACCATTCCGGTGTCGGTCACGTCCTGGGTCGTTGCGCCCCAATGGACGTATTCGCCTGCGTCCCCCGCGCAGATTTTCTTGTAGGTCCGGAGCATCGGCACGATCGGATGGCTCGTCCGGTCCATCTCGAGCTTCATCTCGTCGAGGTCGAAGAGCTCAACGCGCGACTTCTTGGCGATCTCCTCGGCCGCGACGGCAGGAATCACGCCCAGTTTTGCCTCGACCTTCGCGAGGGCAGCCTCGAAGTCCAACCACTTCTGGACCGTCTGCTCGTCGCTGAAGATTCGCCGCATTGCCTCTGTGCTGAACTGATCCTTGAACAGCCTGCTGTCGATCACATACGCGGACATGGATGTTTTGCCTTTGCTATTGCAGTTCCGAACGTTGAAATTCGACGGCTCACGCAGCCTTGGGGTTCCAATGCCTCTGAGCCACAAGCATGTCTGCGGCGTCGTCCAGCGTCGCTCTCAACTTCACCAGTAGTTCTTCGACTTCGGCGTCGGTGATGATGAGCGGCGGGCACATCGCGATTGAGCCATCTCTCAGCGTCCGAATGATGAGCCCGCGCTTGAGCGCTATTGCTTCAAGCGCCCCACCCATACCGATGGCGGCATCGAACTTCGATTTCATCGATTTGTCAGCGACGATCTCCAACGCTCCGATCAGTCCAACGCCACGGGCCTCCCCAACGAGCGGGTGGTCCGCCAGGCGCCGCAGGCCGGCCTGCAACAGAGGCGCAACCTTCTGCACGTGCGCGATGATCTGGCGCTCTTCGTAGATCTTCAGCGTCTCAAGCGCGACGGCTGCGCACACGGGATGACCTGAGTAGGTCACACCATGCGCAAAGACGCCAAGCTTTTGGCTTTCGCCGATCATGGCCTGATGGATCTCGTCGGTGATCATCAGCGCCGAGATTGGCATGTACGAAGCCGACAACGCCTTCGCCATCGTGATGATGTCGGGCTTCAGGTCGAACGTCTCGGTGCCGAACATCCGGCCGGTACGTCCAAATCCGCAGATGACCTCGTCGACGATGAAAAGGATGTCGTATTTCCGCAGAACCTTTTGAACGAGGGCAAAATAGCCCTTGGGCGGAACGATAACGCCACCCGAGCCATTGATGGGCTCCGCGATGAATGCGGCGATCGTCTCGGGGCCCTCCTTGAGGATCATAGACTCAAGGTTCGCTGCGAGCCTTTCGGAAAAGGCTTCCTCGGTCTCTCCGGGCTCCGCATAGTGATAATAACTCGGACAATCGGCATGCAGAATGCCCGCAATCGGCAAATCGAAATCAGCATGGTTGGCAGGCAAGCCGGTGAGGCTTGCGGCCATAACCGTCACTCCGTGGTATGCGCGCAGCCGCGAGATGATCTTCTTTTTCTTCGGACGGCCAAGGGCGTTGTTGTAATACCAGACAAGTTTCACCGCGGTGTCGTTGGCTTCCGACCCCGAGTTGGCGAACAACACCTTCGACATCTTCACGGGCGCGATCGAGAGCAACCGCTCCGCAAGGTCGATCGCCGGATTGTGCGAGCGATGATTGAACAGATGGAAGAACGGCAGCGTCTTGAGCTGCTTGTAGGCAACGTCGGCAAGCCGGGACTCGTTATAGCCAAGTGACGCGCACCACAGGCTCGCCATCCCGTCGAGGTACTTCTTGCCATGCTCATCGAAGAGATAGATCCCCTCGCCGGATGCCATGATGACCGGGCCAGTCGTGCGGTGCTTGTCCAGATTGGTATAGGGGTGGAGCAGGGACGCGATATCGCGTTCTGCGGTCGAGTTTCTGATGGACATTTACTTCTCCGGCCTTCCTGCGCGAATGCGCGATGAACGTAATACCCGCACGCGTAGCTATGACGACATCGCAGATCGCGCGGTGGCCGTGCCTGAGAGGTCGACCATCTTGGTCGAGGGATCGATGACGACGCCGTAGTCCCGGCGGGCGCCCTCGATCGACACACATCCCCTCAAGACGTCGCGACGGACCGCTTCGACGTCCCGCTCCCGCGCGTTGCCGTAGCCGCCACCTCCCGAAACCTGAAAGCTGATGACGTTTTCTTCGACGAGCCGCGTCGTACTCTTGGAGTGTACCGTGGTTTCCGAGCCGTCCTTCTGGACAAGGGTTCGGCCGACCTTCCCCTTCCCGCCGCCAAAAAGGCCAAAGGGCGCAAAACGGCAGCGATCGGTCAGATTCACGAGCCGGATCTGATCGCCGAACACCCGGATATCCTTGCGCAGGCCGAGACCGCCTCGATACTTTCCTGCGCCTCCGGAGTCCGGGATCAATTCGATCCTCTCGACGAGGAGAGGCGTGTTCGCTTCCTGCACTTCGACCGGGATATTGGCGGCGTTGAAGGGTGCGCTCATCGCCTCGATCCCGTCCTTCGTGGGACGCGCGCCCGTTCCGCCCATAACGAGATCGTAAAAGATGAAGTTCCTTCCTGTGGATCGTTCGATTCCGCTGATGTTGGGATTCGACCAATGCGACAGGCCTGCCATCACCCGGTCGGGCGCCGCCTTGGACAGCGCGCCCATGACGGCATCGTAAATTCGGACATTGATCGTCGCGCGCGAGCTGCCGCCGGCGGGTGGCTTCGGATTGAAGAAACTTCCTTCTGGAACAGAAAACTTGATCGGCCTAGCGACGCCTTCGTTGTGCGGTATCGACGGGATCGTGACGCAACGAACGGCGCAGATCCCGTATGCGCGTGTGTAGTTGATATAGCTGTTTAAGCCGGATTCCGTTTGCGGATCGCTCCCGGTGAAATCGAGCAAGATCTCACCACCTCCGATCTTAGCGGTCACCTTGACCTTGATCGGCGGCGTGCCCTGCCCCCAATCGTCGAGATAGTCCTCAAACGCATATTCGCCGGCAGGCAAGACCGCCAATGCCTGACGCATGCTGGCTTCACCCTTCTCAAGAATGGCGGCCATCACATTCGTGATGACGCCGGCACCGTACCGCTTCGCAAGCGCCGAGAAGCGTTGCACGCCGACGCGGTTTGCATTCGCCTGGGCTCTCAGGTCGCCAAGGAAGGGGATCGGCAATCGGACATTGGCCGTCAGCAGTCTGATTATCTGCTCGTTCTCCTTGCCCGCCTCCCAGCATTTCACCGGCAGAATGCGCAACCCTTCCTGAAAATACTCGATCACCCCTTCCACGATCTGTGAGCCGGGTACGGCCCCCCCAACATCAACGTGGTGCGCGGTGTTGGCGACCAAACCGACCAAGGTGCCGTCCACAAAAACCGGCGACACCATCGTGATGTCCGGGAAATGTCCCGTGCCCATCCAGGGATCGTTTACGATAATCGCGTCGCCGTCGTTCAACTGGTCGGGTGGGTAATACCCAAGCACATGCTTTACGGTGTACAGCATCGCGCCGAGATGACCCGGGCTGAAATCGCCCTGCGCCACGAGCCGCCCCTCGGCGTCGAACACCGCCGCCGAGAAGTCATAGCCATCTTTGACGGCGTTGGAATGGGCCGTTCGCGCAAGCGCGACTCCCATCTGCTCGCCGATCGATATGAGCGCGCCCCAAACGACTGAAAGGGTGATCGGGTCTACCATGTGACAACGACTCTCCGGACGGACAGCAGGGGTTCAGACGAGTTGGGCTTCCCGTTGCTCGACTTTGTGATCGCGCTTCGCAGCCGACAGCGACTTGGTTTCGTCGTAGGACAGTTCCACGTTGAGGTTTCCAAATTCGTCGATGGTGGCGTGATCGCCGGGCAGAACAACGACGGTCGACTCGCGCTCCTCGATGATCGCAGGACCCATGATGGTGTGGCCCGCGCCAAGCCGGTAGCGGTCGTAAACGGGCGTATCGATAAAGCCGCCGGCCTCCGGAAAGTAGGCTGGCCGTGTCGTGCGCTTCGCTTTGTGCACGTCATACGCCTTGGCGTCGCAGCGCTCGAATCTCATGGCGGGCACCCGGCAGCGCGCGCTCAGGCGCCACGACGTAACCTCGACCGGCAAATTGTCGGGGGCGTGACCGTAGGTCTCCCGATAGAGCGAAAGGAAACTCTGGCGCATCTCGTCCGGATTCTGCGCTGCCTTGGCTTCCGACCCGAGCAACACGTTTAGCTCGTGTCCTTGTCCGACGAACTTCATGTCGGCGCGATATGCGAACTGCCAGTTGCCGGCAACCTTGGTTCCCAGCAGCAAAGCGCGCGCGTCGTCTTCCATCTTCTGGAAGAGAGCGGAAACGATCTGTGGCTCAAACTTCGCGAGCCGCATCACCCTCGTTTGACTAAGGTTGAATAAGGGTTCCGACATAATCAGGCCGAACGCCGATGTGGCGCCGGCGCCGGCCGGGCTGAGGAAGGTGTTGCAGCCGAGAAGACGCGCGAGCCGCGCTCCGTGCAGCGGGCCCGCCCCTCCGAAGGAGATGAAGGTGTAATCGCGCGGGTCCTTGCCGCGCCCGACCGACACGACCTGAGTAGCAAGCGCCATGTTTTGCGTGACGACTTCATAGATGCCCCACGCGGCCTCCGTGACATCCAGATCAAGGGGCTTTCCGACATGTTCCGCGATCGCCGATCGGGCCGCTTCCGAGTCGAGCGGCATCTCGCCTCCGAGGAAGTAGTTCGCATCGAGATAGCCCAGCACGAGGTTCGCGTCGGTTACCGTTGGACGCGTGCCGCCGCGGCCGTAGCAGGCAGGTCCCGGCACCGATGAAGCGCTCTGTGGCCCGACTTTCAGGGTGCCGTCGGCCACCTGTGCGATGCTTCCTCCGCCGGCCCCGATCTCCACAAGATCGACCGACGGAGCATTCAGCACCAGACCGCTTCCCTCGCGGGCGTTCACGCGATCGACCTCGAGCTGATCGGTCACTAGCGGGTCGCCATCGTCGATCAGGGTCACCTTTGCAGTGGTCCCTCCCATGTCGAACGCGATCACGTTCGGCTGGGACACCATCGCCCCATAGCGCGCGGCCATCAGCGCGCCCGCAGCGGGCCCGGATTCAATCAGCCGGACCGGAAATTTCGCGGCCTCCTTGGCGGTCATGATCCCGCCGTTGGACTGCATGATGTAGAGGTCGCCGCCGTAACCAGCTTGCGACAGCAGTCCTTCCAGCTTGCCAAGATACTCGTGGATCGTCGGCATCAGGTACGCGTTCACCGACGTCGTATTGGCGCGCTCGTATTCGCGATAACGCGGCGAAATCTGCGACGATATCGACACGAATGCGCCCCCAACCGCGTCAGCGAGCACGTCTTTCATCATCTCCTCGTGCTTCGAATTCTGGTAGGCGTGCAGAAAGCAGACGGCCACCGAACGAACGCCACGCGCGGCGATTTCCTCGGCAACGCGCCTTGCCTCGTTCTCATCCAGAGGCGTGACGATGTCTCCCGAGGCATTGATGCGCTCGGCGACCTCCCAGATCAGCTCGCGATCGATAATCGGCGCAACGCGATCGACAAAGATATTGTAGAGGTCGTTCCGGCGCTGCCGTCCGATCTGTAGAACGTCACGGAATCCCTTGGTTGTCACCAGCGCGGTCTGACTTCCGGATCGCTCGAGAATGGCGTTCGTCGCGAGCGTGGTTGCGTGCAAGGCCTGGGTCAGGTCGGCGAACGAAATCCCAAGGCGCTCCAGCAACTGCCGCAGCCCGGTCATCACCCCTCGAGTTGGGTCATCCGGCGTCGTCATCGTCTTGCCGATGTGCGATTTTCCGGTCGCATCGTCGTACACGACAAAGTCGGTGAAGGTCCCGCCTACATCGAAACCCGCTCGATATGACATGATTACCGTAACGCCCCCGGATGCTGCGTGTACGCAGCTTTGTCCGCACTGTTCGCTTCAAGGCTTTCCGAAGACGCGTCGAAAAGGTGAGCGACAATGCTGTCCCCCGCCTTCTCGATAATCTCGTAGACCTTCTCACCCGCCGCCCGACCGTCGCGTTTTTTGAACGCTTCGAGTATCTGGCGGTGAGCCTCCAGCGACTGCCCAATCCGTCCGGGAAGCCTGAATCCGATGTGGCGATAGCGCAACGTCTGCTTTCCGAGAAAATCGATGACCAGCCCCAGCCGCGCGATGTTGGAGACTTCAAGAACGATGTCATCGAAGATCTGCGAGCATCGGCAAAAGGTCAGAACGTCCGCCTTCTTGACGGCGCGTTCCATCTTCTTAAACACATCGTGCAGCTCCTTGAGTTTTTCGTCCGTCATGTTCGCGCCGGAGAGCGAGAAGCCGAGGGCGAGCAGATGCTTGCGCAGAAGGTAGATTTCCTCGACGTCCTTGCGGTTCAGGCGCGCCACGTGCGCGCCCCGACGCGGCAGGATCTCGACGAGCTTGGCCGCCTCGAGGATGTGCAAAACCTCCCGAAAAGAACCGCGGCTTATTCCGAATTCCTTAGCCCACACCTCCTCGATCAAGCGCTCGCCCGGTTCGAGTCTTCCTTCAATAATTTCGGCCTCAAGATGCTGGGCGGCGATGGCCGCAACCGACCTCGGCATCTCAGGTGCGCTCGTTAGCTTCGACTTGCCCGGTGTTTTTGAGTTCAAGGGATAATCCTCATTGCGTTTTCGCTAGACGGATGGATTATTCGACCGGCCCGTAATGGCTCGCGTAACGAAGAATGAGCTGGCGGAATATCCAGTCCGCAAGAATCCCAAGTACACCGAGCGATACGATTCCGATAAAGATCCGGTCTGTCGCCATCCACAGACGCGAATTGAAAATCAGGTATCCAAGACCGCTGTCGGCAGCGAGCATTTCCGCTGACACGACCGTGGCAAACGAGTTTCCCATCGCGAGCCGCATTCCCGTCAAGATGAACGGGAGCGTCGCCGGAAGCGTGACATACAGAAACGTTTGACCGGGTCCCGCGCCGAGGCAGGCGGCGGCCCGCGTCTTGTTCGGAGCGATATTAGACACGCCCACGATCGTGTTGATCATTACGATGAACACGGTCGTGTAGATGATGATGAGGACCTTCGACGTTTCCCCGATGCCGAACCAGATCACGACCGGCGTCAGCCAGGCGATCGACGGCACGAATCTAAAGAAATTGATGTAGGGCTCGAATATCGCCCGGATTATTCGGTTCGATCCCATCAACAGTCCGACCGGCGCAGCGACCAGGCTGCCGATCGCAAATCCGAGCAATATCCGCTGGAGACTGATCCCGACGTGCTTCATGAGCTCGCCGCTTCGCAGCATCTCGTAGCCCGTGGAGAGGACGAGCCCGGGAGGCGGAAAGAAGGCCGGTTCGAAAAACGTGGTCGAGATGATGTGCCATAACGCTACCATCGATACGATGGAGGCGGCGTAGACGAGATACGTCGGTTCGATCCGGCGTCCCTTCCGGGCACGCGCGGGAATTGGGGAAGACGAAGGAAGCTGCGCGATCGTGTCGGTCATTTCCGCACGAGCTCCGCATGTCCCTCATGGCGGTGAACGAGTGATATCTTCGCCGCGGCTCCGTCGTTCGACGCGCGATCGTCGCCCGCCGCCTCCTCGCCGTCGATCAGGGCGTTGATCTTCTCCCACATGTCGCCAAAGCCGGCGTAGCCTCGTCGACGCGGGCGCGGCAGGTCGATGGGTATGATCGTTGCGATCCGCGAGCTCGGCCCCTTGCTCATGATCCCGACGCGGTCGCCGAGAAGAACGGCCTCCGCGATATCGTGCGTGATGAAGACGATCGTCTTCTGCGTCGCCCTCCATATTTCGACGAGCTCGTCCTGAAGTTTTCCTCGCGTCTGCGCGTCGAGTGCGCCAAACGGTTCGTCCATCAGCATGATCTTCGGATCATTTGCGAGGACGCGGGCAATCTGAACGCGCTGTTTCATGCCGCCCGACAGCTCGGACGGATATTTGTATTCCTGGCCGCTGAGGTGCACGAGGTTTAGATATTTCCGCGCGGTCTCGTATCGCTCGTGTCTGGACATCCCCTTCATCTTCGGCCCGAAGGCGACGTTGTCGATGGCGCGCAACCATGAGAACAACGCGTCCTCGCCCTGAAAGACGACGGCGCGATCCACACCCGGCCCCGTGATCGGCTGGCCGGCGAGCGTCAGCCGGCCGCCCGTGACCTGCTGGAATCCGGCAATGAGGTTGAGAACTGAAGTCTTGCCGCAGCCGCTCGGCCCCAACAGGCAGAAGAACTCGCCTTCCTGGATCGAAAGATCCAGGTTCTCAAGCACCGGCGTCGCCTGCTTGGCGTAGGCAAACGTGATGTTCTCGGCCAGCAGGATGGGCCCGCCATGTGCTGTCGCGGGACGCTGGTCGTTCATGCTGGACTCGGCAAGACCTGAGCTCATAGCGACCATCCGGTCTGGCAGTTCAAGGCCGCCTCTCAGGACGAAGAACGTCAACCACCCGGGCTTATCTTGATCCGACGCAACAGACGGCTGCGCCCCGATCAAGGGAATTCTCGTTCTTCTCGACGGGAGCAGAGACAGCGTCACCTACGCTCGATCACCATCCGACGACCCGGTCAGGGGCGGCTGCCTTCAGGATCTCCGGACGCAGAAACTCGTCCCACTTCGGCATTTCCTTGATGAGCTTCGCCTCGAGACAGAAGTTGGCGTAGTCAATCATCTCGGGCAGAATCTTGTCCTTGTTCATCTCGACGCGAAAGATGAGCTTGCTGACGGCGTCCTTTGCGTCGGGCTCGGAGATCCTGAAGTCCCTGACGACAAGCCTCACTGCTTCCTGCTGATTTTTTTGGCAGAACTCAGTTGCGTCGATCAGTCCCTTCGTAACGGCCACTGCCAGATCGCGATCCGCCATCAGCGCTTTCGAGTAGTAGTTCATCGTCGAAAATGACAGGCCGAGATCTTTCGCGCGCTCCAGGACGTGAGCGCCCGGGATCAGCGTGGTTGCTCGCGTCGGCCAAGGCTCCCAGCAGAAGAAGCCGTCAATGTCGCCGCGCCGCATGGCCGCGACCATTTCCGGCGCTGCCACACGCACCGTCTTGATCTGATCGATCGGGAGATTGTGCTTCTTGACGAATTTGTTGAATAAGTAGTGGCCGGAGCTGAACTGCGGGAACGCAACGGTTCGCCCGACGAAGTCTTCCGGCTTCTTGACCGCCGGGCCCGCCACGACGGCGTGAAGTTGGTCACTGTCGGCGACAACGCCGGCGACGAACAGACCCTTCGTCTTATCCCATCGCGTAAGCCCACCGACCTGGTTGGCAGAGCCCATGTGCGCGTTGCCGGTCAGCAGGGCGTCGAGCGCGACCGAACCATCATCGAACGGCTTGTATTCGAGCTTCAATCCATACTTTTCAAATAGCTTGTGCTCGGCCGCGACGGCGTACGGCACGTAGTAGGCATCGAGACCGGTTGCGGCCGACACCGTCCTTTCCGCGAACGCGTTTCTTGGGATCGAGGCGACAAACAGCCCCGCACCGAATGAAGCGACGACACCTCGACGACTGACTACTGCGCTCATAAGCACCCCTCCGTCATCGAGATTAGCTAGAAACATCCTTTGTCGATTGTCAACAATTAATTGTCAGCCACCGATCGCCGCGCGGAGTAGACGCTGACTTGATCGCATTGGACCTGGCGGAGTGTCAGTCCTCCAGCCAGGCGGTCTCACGCGCTCGATCGCTTGTCGTCACGACGGCTGCGGCGGGCGCCCTGCAACGGGCCGGCCTCATTCGCTATAAACGTGGCAACGTCACGATCATCGATCGCCCGGGCTTGATGCGTCTTTCGTGTGAATGCTACGGCGTTTCCAAGTTGGAGTTTGATAGCCTGCTCGGCGATCGAGCAATACGCAAGGTTCGCTCTGGCAGAACGTAAAAAACGACACCCAGCTGATGGGGTGGAAGGCATGGCGAAGATGTAGGCGACGAGCCTGTCGCATCTCGTGTGCATGATGCTGCTTGCTGCCCGCTAGTCGGCCTACGACGGGCCTAAATCGCAGAGTTGAATTGTATGAGGTATGCGAAAGCGATTGGCCGCCGACCTGATCGGAAGATCAATCAGCAGATGGGTCGAGCCTACGGCAAGCGTTTTGACATGATCGAGACCACCATTTTCCATGTTGATTTCGCTTCCGGCCGCACCGCTTTCTGTACTGGGCAACATGCCGGCGCAAGGACGATTATTGATGCCGCCACGCGATGAGATACTGAAGCAGCTGCGCGGCAGATTTTACCCAAGCCACCGATCAGCCAATATGTCGCAACGTTTCAGTGTGATCCCATGACGCCGCCGCGAGAAATTGAGCTCAAGCTCGAAGTGCCGGAGCAGGCTCTGGCGCGGCTGACCCGCAACCCGCTGCTGCGGACGATCAGGAAGGGTACACGGCGACCAGCTTCGTTGGTTTCGGTCTATTACGACACCGACACGCACACGCTGCGTAAGCACGGGCTGACGCTCCGGGTGCGTCGCATCGGTCGGCGCCACGTGCAGACGATCAAGCGGGAGAGCGGTGCACGCTCGCCGCTCATGGACCGCTGCGAGTGGGAGCATGACATCGCCGGAGGAAAACCTAACTTCGCTCTTGTCCTGGACTCCGGCCTCGAATCGATCCTCAGCAAAAAACTGCAAGCCAAACTAAAGCCGCTGTTCGAGACCCGCGTGCGCCGCAACGTGTATCCGATCCAAAGCGGCGCCAGCGAGATCGAACTGACTATCGACAAGGGCACTGTTGTAGCCGGGCGGCAGTCATCGCCGATCTGCGAAGTCGAACTGGAACTCAAACGCGGCGATGCAGCGGATCTGTTCAAAGTGGCCGGCGCGTTGGCCGAGCAGGTGCCGATTCAGTTTGCCGTGACGAGCAAGTCTGAACGCGGCTATGCGCTCATCACCGGCAACAAACCTAGGGCCGTCGGAGCGGCCCCCGTTGCGATCGCGCCCGACGCGAACTGCCAGGCCGCATTCCAGATCATTGCACGGGCCTGCCTCCACCAGATTATTGCAAACCAGGCGCTTGCACGCGACGGCGATGCCGAAGGGGTGCATCAGGCCCGGTGGGGTTACGGCGGCTGCGGGCCGCAATTTCGCTATTTGGCGGTATTCTGCTTGATCCGCAGTCCGGGACAATCAAGCGCGAATTGAAATGGATCACCGGTGAACTCGGCCCGGCCCGCGAACTCGATGTATTCATCAAGCGCGTCGTCATACCCGCCGCCGCCGGCAAGCCGCAGCAGCCGGGCGTCGCGACGCTGACCCGCGACCTGCGGCGCAGGAGGTGCAAGGCATTGGGCTTTGCCAAGTCCGCGATCAAATCCGACCGTTTCCGGATGCTCGTCCTGGATACCGCGACTTGGATCGAATGCGGCGACTGGACGAGCAAGGCCGATGATCTCGCCCGCGCGCTCCGGGACCTGCCAATCGCGAGTGCGGCTGCTGCGGAAATGGAGCGCCGCCGTAAGAAGATCGTGAAACGGGGCACAAAGCTGGCCGAAGTCGATACAGCGCGGCGTCATTGGATACGGATTCAGATCAAGAAGCTCCGCTATGCCTGCGAATTCTTCGGCAGCGCCTTTCTTGGTAAGAAGGCTGCGCGGCAGCGCAAAGAACTCATCGCCGCTCTGGAGCGGTTGCAGGACAGGCTCGGCGATTTGAATGATATTTCGGTGCACGAAGGACTGGCCGAGCGGCTCGCCAACACACAACAGAGTGGCAAACGCAAACCCGGTACCGCGAACAAGGCTTTCGCGGCCGGCCGCCTCTCCGGCCGCGAGGAGGCGCGCATCGCCCCGATTCTCAAGGATGCGGAGCGGGCCTATGCTCGCTTCGCGAAAGCCAAACCGTTCTGGCGGTAGGCCCCCGCGAATGCTTGCCTAATGGACTGTGATGTCGGCGGCCTCACCACCGAACCGGTTGATTTAGATCAACGACGACTGTTGGCGGTCGCCGCAGCATTATGAAATCTTTATCCCATTTGGGGTGCAAGATATTGGAGGAAGAAATCATGGACAAGGACCGCGTCGTCGGATCGGCGAAGGAAATCAAAGGCACTGTCAAGCAGGTGGTCGGCAAGGCGGTGGGTGACACCAAGCTTCAGTCGGAGGGCAAAGCCAAAAAGCTCGAAGGGAAGGTTCAGAACGCCATCGGCGGTCTCAAAGACACGCTCCAAGGGAAATAGGCGTTGGGGCGGCGTGCATCGTTCTTTGCGATCGTCGACCTCATACCTGATCGGCGAGAGTGTTCAATTTCGCGTAGGCGTCGTGTGGGCAATCATTTACCGGCCGTGATGACTTTGAATCCAATATGACCCACTGAGTCGGGGCTTTTTCGATACTTTTCTATATATAGTGTCCGCCATTTCGCTCGACTCTGTCTCGGTAAAGGCGCAACCTAAAACAAACGAGACACCAACGCAAAGCGTTCGGGCTTTCAATCAGGAGGATCGCTATGTCGAAGACTCAAAAAAGCAATAAGGAAAATAGGAAACCGAAGACGGACAAAAACCAGTCTAAGGCCAATGTGTCGGCCTACAAGGCGGCGCAAGGCCAGGGCAAGCCGGCCAGCAGCCCGTTCGTGAAAAAGACCTGACGCTAGGTTCGGTTTAAAACAGACCGCTTACAATAGCCCTAAGGCATAGGTCACCGCAACGGCCTACAGCTGCCTGCCGCCTTAGCGGCGATTTCTGCTCGACCGCCAGGTCGATCAACCAGACTTTAGATGGGACTAATGCCATTTTTTCTGAAGAAACGCTCGATCCTCTCCCTTGTGGTGGTGTTCTGTCTGCTGATTGCCGCGTTGGCGGCATCGGCCGTTCTCTTTGATCGACAAACACGCGACGCTGCCGCCGTTCAGCACACGCTGCAAGTCCAGGGTGACCTCGCACGCGTGCTGTCGCTGCTGCAGGATGCCGAAACCGGTCAGCGTGGTTATCTCTTGACCGGCAACCCGACGTACCTTGAGCCCTTCACGTCGGCGACGTCGGACTTAGACAAGTTCATAGAGGGTCTCGGTCTGCAGGTGGCCGACAACGCTGTCCAAGTGCAAGCGCTGGGGACACTCAGACTCGTTGTTAACGACAAGCTTGATGAGCTCCTGGCAACGATTGAGCTCAAGAAGGCGAATAAGTCGGAAGAGGCTTTGTCAGCGGTAGCGTCCAACAAGGGCAAAGCCTTAATGGATCGGGCCCGGGAGGTTCTCGCCCGCATGCGCGTGGAAGAACAGCGGCTGCTGGGTATGAGGGAGTTCACGGCCCAGCAAACCTACAAATGGGCTGTCGGCGGCATTGCGGCCGCGATCCTGATCACGATGGTTCTCGGCTGGCTGACGCTAATGGACGCCAAGCGTCAGTTCGCAGCCGCCAAGGACGCAGAAAATGGGGTGCGCGTTGCGTATCAAAAAACGCTGGACGAAGTCGCGCGTCGCGAGCGTCTCGAAAGCCAGCTCAGGCAATCCCAAAAAATGGAAGCTGTGGGACAACTGACTGGCGGCATCGCACACGACTTCAATAACATGCTTGCCGTCGTGATTGGGAGCTTGAACCTTTTGAAGCGACGCCTGCACCGTGGTGAGAGGGATAACATGCGTTTCATCGACGGCGCGCTCGAAGGCGCGGAACGTGCCGCGACGTTGACCCATCGATTGCTCGCATTCTCCCGCCAGCAGCCGCTGGCGCCGCAGTCTATCGACCCGAACAAGCTGATTTCCCGTATGTCCGAAATGCTGCGGCGCACGCTGGGCGATCACATTGCTGTCGAAACCGTTCTCGCAGGCGGCCTGTGGCGAACGCACGCCGATCCTGGCCAGCTCGAAAACGCGATCCTCAATCTCGCCGTCAACAGCCGCGACGCTATGCCCGACGGCGGCAGGCTGACCATCGAGACAGCAAACGCTAGTCTCGACGAGACCTATGCCGCTCAGCACGTCGACGTCCCGGCCGGTCAATACGTCTTGCTGGCCGTCAGCGATACCGGCCAGGGAATGCCCGCTGACGTCGTCGCCAAGGCATTCGAGCCGTTCTTCACCACGAAAGGGCTCGGCAAAGGGACCGGCTTAGGTCTGAGCCAGGTGCTCGGTTTCGTCAAGCAGTCGGGGGGACACGTGAAAATCTATTCCGAGCCGCACCACGGCACGACGATCAAGATTTATTTGCCACGGTCTATGGGCGCCGCCGACGAATTGTTGCCGGTTGTTCCTATGGAGGCAGCGCCGGCCGGTCAACGGCATGAAGTTGTCCTAGTGGTCGAAGACGAAGAGCGAATGCTGCAGGTGTCATGCGACGCCTTCCGGGAGCTCGGCTACACGGTGCTGCAAGCCGGAGGACCGATCGCGGCGCTGCGCGCCATTGACGCCCACCCAGAAATCAACCTGCTGTTCACCGACGTGGTGATGCTGGAAATGAACGGCCGTCAACTCGCGCGCGAAGCCGTTTTGCGATTGCCGAAGCTGAAGGTCCTGTTCACAACCGGGTTCAGCCGAAACGCTGTCATTCACAACGGTGTACTCGATCAAGACGTGAATTTCATATCCAAACCCTTCACTGTTGAGCAACTCGCCTCCAAGGCGCGAATCGTTCTCGACGGGTCGAATTTGTGACAATGCCGAACATTCCGATTACGCGGCAGCAACGGTGAGCCTATCTGGACCTCAGGTCGATAATGAGCGACCGCGATAAGCTACAGGAGGTCGCTGACAAACTTTGCACCGAGGATCATCTCCCAGACGGCCACCGACGCGACTGTCAGAATTTCTCTAGCGCTGCCAAGCGGCCGGTGTTGCCCCTAGGCACGCTTGAGCGCGGACTGTATCGTGAGTAGTCAACATTGGAGACTAAAATGCAAGGCATCGACAACGGGACGGAGGTTCCAATCGGGAAGAAGCGCCACGATCTGTTCCTCGACGCGCTCAACCGCCGCTCCGCATCGGTGACCACATCGACATAGTCCTGAAAGACGATCTGCTGGGCGGGATGATCGAAGGCCAATGTTGACAACCACCGCCTGTAGGCCATTCGCCAGACCGTTTTGCGCCCGTGCTTGCGCCTGTGGCGCAGCAAGAATCCTTGCAGATGCTGGCGACCTTGCGTCGTGGGCCTCGCGGCGTACACGGGCGGCGGCCCGGTTCCGCACATGCTGCAGCGTTTCACACAGCCGGGCTCAATGGATGTAAGACGGCCACAGGAGATGCAGGTGCCAACTTCTCTCACTCTATCAAAGGCGGCCCCAAAGAACGGCCGTCTGGAAACAACTAAATGAAACCGCTTCGGCGTGTTGCGTTCATCGGCAATCATCTTCCGCGCCGCTGCGGGATCGCTACCTTTACCCATGATCTTCATCTGGCGGTTTCGACAGCTCGTCCGGAGCTTGAGACCTGCGTCGTCGCAATGACAGATCCCGGTCGCGCCTATGACTATCCGCCTGCTGTACGTTTTCAGATTCAAGACGAAAACATCGACGATTATGTTCAGGCGGCGGAGTTCCTGAACAATTCAGGCTTCGACGTTGTTTCCCTTCAACATGAATATGGAATTTTCGGTGGGCAGGCCGGCGGCAATATCATCGAGCTCTTGTCGCGCCTCAAAATACCAGTCGTCACGACACTTCACTCGGTACTCGCCGAACCAACGTCCACCCAGCGCGACGTGATGCGCCGGATTGTCGACACATCGACGATGATGGTCGTCATGTCTGAAAAAGGCCAGCAATTTCTCCATTCCGTTCATGACGTGCCAGCTCTCAAGATTGAGGTCATACCGCACGGAATTCCTGACCTCCCGTTCCATGAAGCGCATCACGCCAAAGCGAAATTCGGCTTCTCGGGAAAGACGATCATTTTGACGTTCGGTCTCCTGTCGCCGAACAAGGGCATCGAGACCATGCTCGATGCCATGCCGGGAATCATCAAATCCTGCCCCAAGGCCGTCTATGTCATTCTTGGCGCGACCCACCCGAAGATTGTGCGGCAACAGGGCGAGGCTTATCGCGACGGCTTGACAGCGCGCGTGCAGGAACTCGGCATTGAGGGTCATGTCGTCTTCTTCAATCAGTTTGTCGAACAGGCTATGCTGCTGGATTTTATTTCGATGTGCGACGTCTACGTGACGCCCTATCTAAATGAAGCCCAGATGACATCGGGCACACTCGCCTACAGCTTTGGACTGGGAAAGGCAGTCGTATCGACACCCTACTGGCACGCCAAGGAATTGCTGAGTGACGG
>PLJS01000274.1:0-7045 GCA_003140315.1 Hyphomicrobiales bacterium | reverse complement strand
CGCAAACGGCCAAGCGCTATCTCACAGTCTTCGAGACTGCACGTGAGCGCACCCGACCTGGAATATCGCTTCCGATTGATCCGATCGTCTCTGAGAGCAAGGGCTACGACATTCCGAAGACGCGGGTCGGACATTTCCTTTCGCTATGCGATAGTACAGGCATACTCCAACACGCCGTCCATTCGGTACCAGATCGCGCCCATGGCTACTGTGTCGACGACAACGCACGCGCGCTGCTGTTCGCGAGCATGCTTTCGAACTCTGGCGAAACGGATTTGTCTGAGACAATCACTGCGCGCTTTGGGGCATTCATCCAACACGCATGGAACCCAAACACTCGGCGGTTCCGAAATTTCATGAGTTACGACCGCCGATGGCTGGAAGAGTCGGGCTCGGAAGATAGTCATGGCAGGACGCTTTGGGCTTTGGCCGAATGTGCACGCAAGGATACTGATCCATCTCGCCGCAGATGGGCTGCGGCGCTCTTCAACACTGCGCTTCCCGCTGTCGAGGAATTCTCGTCTCCACGGGCCTGGGCCTTCTCGCTTCTAGGGTTAGACGTTTATTGTACACTCGTCAGTGGAGACCGCTTTGCCAACCGCGTCCGCAGACTATTGGCCGACAGATTGATGTCCCTGTTTTCTGCAACAGAATCCAAAGATTGGGTCTGGTTTGAAGATCAACTCGCATACGACAATGCGCGCCTTCCCCAGGCGCTGATCCAAACAGGCCTGACAACTCACACGCCATCATACGTCGAGGTCGGCCTCCGGTCGCTCCGTTGGCTCATGTCGCTTCAGACCACGTCATCTGGATATTTCAGACCCGTCGGGACCAAGAGCTTTGGCAGGCTCCGTCAAATACCCGAAGCGTTTGATCAACAGCCAGTCGAAGCGTCAGCAACGATTTCTGCGTGCCTTACCGCGTGGCGGGCAGATAATGGCGCGGAATGGCCAGCCGGGGCGATGCGCGCGTTCGGCTGGTTTCTTGGCGAAAACGATCTGCAGACAACATTGATCGATCCTGATACCGGCAGTTGTTCGGATGGACTCCACCCCGATCGAGCCAATGAGAACAAGGGTGCAGAATCAACGCTGTCCTATCTTCTCGGTCTTGTGGAGATACGTCAGTTCAAGCCTAATACTGCGATAGACCGAACGAGACCCGCATCCACATTGGTACGCAGGGCACCGTCACGTTAATCGGAAATTTGCAGGCCAAATGACCATGACCGCAACGGTTCACGCTGCGGCTGTCGTTTGGCGCTATGGAGCTAACTAACGTCTGCTCATCGGAGCTAAACTGACATCGACCTATCTACGTGGCACAATGAAATTCTTCCGGAATGGAGTATTTGCAATGCCGCTGCAACGAGGCGAGGTCCAGGGTTATGACGTTAATCGGATGGTCGTTGAATTCACGATGCTCAATCAGGGCAAGGTAATTCTGTTCGCGATCAGCACCGCGGCGATGGACGCTCTTGAAGGTAGGCGTGACGTGAGGCCAGATCAGCGCGTAGATCAGTTTATGCGGCTGCGCGAGGTAATTGAAGAGCGAGCATCGCGTAAGTTCTTCGAAGAGCAGGCCCAGGCCGACCGACCCGTGGTGTTGCGATCTAACGATGTCTCTGGATAATCTTTACATTCCCTCATCGAGAATTATTAATGGTTGTGCTTGCTCAAAATCGCGAAAGGCCGAGAAAGTCTAGAGGTTCTTGCGCCACTGCCGTACCGTCGTGGGCATGATCACAATTCTCTTTCGGCCCTCGTTTCCCTACTCTCGTTCCGTGTTCGCAGCCGCGCCTCATTGGAGCTTGAGCTCGTCGCCTTGCGACATCAGGTAGCCGCGCGGTTCGCGCCACTGAGGCTCGATTCCGACGCGCTCCTCATCAAGTACCGCACCAGGAGCCGGGATGGCGCGCCGACACGTCCGATAACGCTGACTTGGACAGCCAGGCGAGATGTTCCTGTTCAAGCTGCACGCACCGCGCAACGTGATTGTCGGCGGCGGCATCTTCGCCTAAGCGCATGTACGTATAACGGCGCTAGACTCGAAAGGGTCGATTGAAAACTCTCCGACAACTGTAGCGATTGGACCTAATAACGTGCAGCCAAATGCGCGCGTGGCGAAAGGAACATAGTGGAAACGAAAAGCGGTCCTGCGACTGCCACGAATGTAACGACCACAAGGATCATCGCGCAGAGGCCCGTACAATATCGCTTCCGTATGTGCATTACACGACTCGCTGCCTTCGACGGACGACAATCCCGGAACCGCAAAAGACGCAGTGATACTCATTGCATGGAATTGCGTTGGCGTTGACTCCCTTTGCCACCATCGGCTCGTTGCACGCGCGGCACAGCGGTGCCGGAAAGCGCATCCGCACTCGTATCGTGTCCGGCGGACGAACGAGCTGCATGGCAAACTCCTCCTGCGGGAGCAACTCCCCACAGCGCCACGAGTTCCATCGGATAGTCAACGTCGCTCATCCGGTCCTTTCAGTGCAGCGCGTTTCAACAGGAGATGTGAAAACGATCGTGGACGCATCAGGCAGCGGCAGCGACCACCGCCTGATGCGTTTCATGACAACTTCGGCCTTAGCGGACGAAGAGAGCGATCAGGATGATGATCGGAATTGGAATGCCAATGAGCCAAAGGAGAATCGAGCGCATGATGCTTTCCTTTCGGTTGGTTGAGTGGAGTGGCGTACTTCAGTAAGTGCGCGTTCCGTCGCGAAGGCCGCCACCCTCGGTAGCAGCGATGCTCGCCGAGAATGCCCCGATGAGCAGGGAGATGGTCAGCCACAACGCAAGCTTGGCGGCCGCCTTGCGTGCGTTATCGGCGGCAATCTTTGTTTGCGTCGTCACCTCAGACACTCTCTTTTCCGCATCCGCCTGGGAGAGGCCCGTTCTTGCCGCGACCACTTGCGCGATGTAGGTCCGGTCGGCGGCGCTGACTTCGCCGTCTTTCCGCAAAGTAGGCGCCAGCAGTCGTGCGAGTTCGCTGCGTGAAGCTGGGGAGATCTCGCCGCGGTCTTTCGTCGTTGCGGGATCAGCACGCAGAAGACTGTCGATATAGCCAGCCGTCGGTCCTCCGCTTTGCGCAGCGCCGGTGCCCGCTGCCTGCATCAGACCACTTGACGCACCCGAGATGATGCTCGTTGCGGCTGCACCCAACACGGCTGCTCCCAAGACCGTAGCAAAGGCCCAGGCCAGAAACCCATGCGCTGTGTCGCGAAAGTGGACTTCATGGTTATGCGCACCGGCCCATTTGGCCCGCAGCCGGCCCGCGAGATAGCCGCCGATGCTCGAAGAGAGCATCGCGATGACAACGAGGTACAGTCCGGTCCAGATGGTGAATGTCGTCCCCGAAACGCCGCTACCGGACCACGGGGAGACGACCGAAAATCCCATACCCGCCCCAAACGCGAGCAGCACGAGCGTCAAGGCTGCCGTGGCCGTTCCGCCGGCTACGATCGCCGGCCACGAAACGGCCGACCTCCGCGCTTCCTCAAGTTCTGGCCCCTGACTAATCACGATCGTATCCGTCATCTGAATCCTCCCGGTGTTTTGTTCGTTTGCGCGTGCTAACCGGCCGGCACGCACTCTGCGCCCAGCTGTCGGATCGAAAAGCGAGATGAGAAAAGGCGCCCCTGCGCCTTTGCTGCCGATCACCGAATCGGACCGCTCTCAACTCCCAACTTGCGAAAAGGTTCCATGGGCCGCAGGCTTGCTCGCCTTACAGCTCAGGACTCCGGTAGCTAAGTACCGATTCAAGTAGCAGGCTGTTGAGCGACGATCTGTTCAGAATTGCTCGTGGCGCAACTTTAGCCGCGATACAATATGATAAATAGAAGGTTCGCCCTTCAGAGACTGGGCGGTGCAGAGGTCGTTCATGGCAATCAAACGCCGACCGTCATTCAATCCGAAATCGTTTCTCGCCAAGATCGGCGAGGGCCGGAGCATCAGCACGTACCGCAAGGACCAGATCGTCTTTTCACAGGGAGATCCTGCGGATGAGGTCTTTTTTATCCAAAGTGGAAAACTGAAGGTCACCGTCGTTTCGGAGCAAGGCAAGGAAGCAGTCACCGCAATTCTTGGACCGGATGAATTCTTCGGTGAAGCATGCATTGCCGGACAGGCGCTGCGTATTTCGACCGTCGCGGCTATGATGGAATCGGTCATCGTGCGGCTGGAAAAGGCGGCAATTGTCCGCGTGATCCACCAGGAACCGGCGTTCTCCGAGATGTTCATAGCCCATCTTCTGGGCCGGACCATCCGCGTCGAAGCAGACCTCGTCGATCAGCTGTTCAATTCGAGTGAGAAACGTCTTGCCAGGATTCTCCTGCTGCTGGCGAATTTTGGCAAGGAAGGGAAACCGGAGACGATCATCGCGAAAATCAGCCAGGAGACGCTTGCCGAGATGATTGGAACGACCCGGTCCCGCGTGAGCTTTTTTATGAACAGATTTCGGAAGCTCGGCTTCATTGACTACAACGGCCACATCGCGGTGCACACTTCATTGTTGAACGCTGTTCTGCACGAGCAGCCCGAAATAAAAGCTTGAATGTGCTCATTTTGCTGAATTGGCCCAAGCCAGATGTCAACCAGCTCGGCAGCCGCCACCTCATAACCTTTGCCCACCACCGAGATCACCTTTGGCAGCTTGCGAACCGGCGCCGAGCATCCTGGGCCCGCATACATACAGGCGCCGAACAAGGTTTCGGAACTCTTCCCTCGACCCAGACTTACCTAACTAGCATTTTGAGTCGAGGCATGCGCCCCGACTGCAACGCCATGAAAGGCAAGCCCCATGTCAACAGCGTCTACTCTCGAGACGAAAGAAACTGTATCCTTGATCGCCAGCGATAAGGTGGAAGGAACCGCTGTTTACGGAGCCGACCAAAAGAAAATTGGAAAGCTCGAACGCGTGATGATCGACAAGATCAGCGGCAAGGTCACCTACGCCGTCCTAAGCTTCGGTGGCTTCCTGGGCATGGGTGAGGACTATTACCCAATGCCATGGTCCATGCTGAAGTACGACACAAACCTCGGCGGCTACCGGGTCGCTCTCACAAAAGATCAGCTCGACAAAGCGCCAAAATACAGCAAGAGCACTGATTGGAGCTGGAGCCGCGACAACGACCGTCGGGTGTACGACTATTACAAGGTTCCGCCGTATTGGGGCGTGTAAACGACCGTCCGCATGAATCGAAACCCCGACCGTTGCGAAGCGGTGGGGGTTAAACCCGGTCAGGCATTATGGCGGATGTGTCACCGCGAGCGCATCATTTGAAGTCGTCGCGGGAGTTCTTGGATGCTGGGGCACGACACAAGCTCACGCTGAGAATTCGGTCGGGGACGTCTGTTTGTGGCACGTTTCGGACATGCGAGAGGCCCGACTTGAGGCGGCGCACGGCCTCAGCCTTTCCCAAGCTGTGCGGAACACTCACGGTAACAGGACTGCTCATCGAACGATTACGCCATCGGTGCGGCGCAGATGGTCGAGCAGCAGCGCTACGTTTCGCCGATTGACCCGCCACACGACGTCAATCGCGTCGCCGACGAACGGTACCGCGCCGACGACGCTGTCCAAGGCTACGTTCGCAAGCATGCGGGCGATCAAAAACGGCGGTGCACCAAGAGCCCGCGCCTCGTTCACGACATACAGGGCGAGGCCGGTTGTGATGACATCTCCGATAGCTGGCACCAGACGGATCACCGCGTCGATGCCGAAACGGATATTGGTCCCAGGCACAAGGAACGCCGTATCGAAAAGCGTCGCGAGCGCGTCAAGCCGCGCGATCCGCTCCGCGCGTGATCGAGGGCCCGTGAGGAACTCCGAAGGGTAGGTTCTAAACATTGCCTGCGACATGGTGCTCGCAGGCGAGAAATCAAGGCACGCGCCTTGCAAGTGGGGTCGCAAGCGCAGTGTAAAAGACACATGGAGAATCGGAAGCGGCATTCGCAGGACGCGACCATTTCGGTTTTCGAATGGTTCGGCCGGGCGCATCGCGCCCAAACAGCGGACATAGCCAATGACAAACAAGCAGCTTTCGGCGAAGGACTTTGAGACGCCCGCGGTCAGACTATGGGGACCGGTCGACTATGACATGTACGAGAATTTCCGAAGTCAGTTTGATAACCGGTGCGGCTCTGGGAACTGCAGAGCCTCCAACGTGTTGTGTGGGCACTTGCCCCAACAAGGAGGACTTCATGCGCCTACATCACATCGTCGGCGGAATGCTGGCGGCTGCATTGCTGTCGTCGGTTGCCGTCGCGCAAACTCCGACAGCGTCACCCAAGGCACCCACGGCGGCGGCAACCGATACCGCGCCGCGTCTTGCAGGAAACCACTGGCGTGCGTCGAAAATGATCGGCGTCAACGTCTACAACGAGCAGAACGAAAAGCTGGGCGGCATCAGTGAAATCATTCTCGATCCGTCGGGCCGTGTCGCCGGCTACGTTATCGGTGTCGGCGGCTTCCTCGGGATGGGCGAACACGACATTCTCGTCGAGCCGGCCAAGATCAAGTTCGTGAACGAACCCGTCCGTGCGACCAATACGTCGGCCAACAACCCACCCGCCGGCTCGCCCAGCAATACGCAGAATGTCAGCGCCACCGCGAACGACCGGTGGTACCCCGACCATGCCATGCTGAGCGCCACCAAAGACCAGCTCAAGGCGATGCAGCAGTTCAAGTACTGACGCGCCGCTAAGAAAAGGGGCCCGCTTTCAAGCGGGCCCCTTCGCGTCTCGGCAGCCACAAGGGCAAGGCCGTGCGCCGTGCCATTCGCGCGGCGGGCGCCAAGCTGTTCTTCCTGCCTCCCTACAGCCCGGACCTCAACCCGATCGAGCAGGTCTTCGCAAAGCTCAAGATGTTGCTGCGCAAGGCCGCCGAGCGAACCGTCGAAGCCACATGGAAGCGCATCAGAAAACTCCTCGCCTGCTTCACCCCAACCGAATGCGCCAACTACCTCGCAAACGCTGGATACGCTTCAACGTGACCCAATCATGCTCTAAGGGCCCAGGCCGTGTGAAAACAT
>PLJS01000242.1 GCA_003140315.1 Hyphomicrobiales bacterium | reverse complement strand
CGCTGCACGTTCTCGATGATCGCGAGTTCGAGCGCCTCACGGTCGCTGACTTCCAGCAGCACGATCGGCACGTCGTGCAGGCCGGCGCGTTGCGCTGCGCGCCAGCGGCGTTCGCCCGCGATGATCTCGTACTGGTCCGCCGTGCCGCGCGCACCGCGCACCAGGATCGGCTGGATGATGCCGCGCGCGCGGATCGATGCCGCGAGTTCGTCGAGCTCAGTCTCCGGAAAAGTCTGGCGCGGATTGCGCGGATTGGGTTTTAGAAATTCGATCGGCACGCGACGCTGGCTGCGCGTACGTTCGACGGATGCGGATTCTTCGCCGACATCGCCGATCAACGCGGCGAGGCCGCGCCCCAGCCGCGACTTCGACTCGTCCGCCATCGCCGCCTCCTTCACCGCCACACGAGTCACTGTTCAGTTATCCCCATTCGATCGTGGTTTCTTGTATTCGGCGGCGCCGTCACGCCGCGCGTAGCATGCGCTCGCGCTGGATGATCTCAGAGGCGAGCCGCAGATAGGCCTGGCTGCCGACGCATTTGAGATCGTAGAGCAGCACCGGCTTGCCGTGCGAGGGCGCCTCCGAGACGCGCACGTTGCGCGGGATGATGGTCTCGTAGACTTTCGCGCCCATGAAGTTGCGCACGTCGGCGACGACCTGGCCGGCGAGATTGTTGCGCGCGTCGTACATCGTCAGCACGATGCCGTGGATCGTCAGCTCGGGGTTGAGCGAGGTCTTGACCTGCTCGACGGTCTTTAGAAGTTGCGACAGACCTTCGAGCGCGAAGAACTCGCACTGCAGCGGCACCAGGATCGAGTTCGCCGCCGCCATCGCGTTGACGGTCACGAGATTGAGCGAGGGCGGGCAATCGACCAGCACGTAGCCGTAGTGGATGCCCTCCGCGACGTGATTGAGGGTGCGGAGCGCATCGCGCAGCCGGAATGCGCGGTCGCGCTCCTGCGCGATCTCGAGCTCGAAGCCGGAGAGATCCATCGTCGAAGGCACGATGTGCAGCCGCGGCACGGCCGTCTCCTGGATGGCGTCACGCAGCGTGACCGAGCGCGTCAGCACATCGTAGGTCGAGCGGCGCCGGCTCTTGCGGTCGATGCCGAGGCCGGTCGAGGCATTGCCCTGCGGATCGAGATCGACGATCAGGACATTTTCGCCGATCGCCGCCAGCGCTGTGCCGAGATTGATGGCCGTCGTCGTCTTGCCGACGCCGCCCTTCTGGTTGGCGAGAGCGAGAACGCGAGGGTTAGTCGGCAGATCATCCATGGTGGCGCCTTCCTCAGGGCCGATCCAAGCCGAGTTGGCTGCAATAACAATGTGTTACCGCTTAGACACGCGCCTGACAACCACAATCCGGCCGCGTGGATCGGTCTTGCTCGGGACCAGCTCGGCCCGCATGGTCCAATATTTAGAGGCTTCGGTCAATTCAGCCTCTACATCTTGTCCCTTGGGAAACAGCCCGATGGCGCCGGTTGTCAACAACGGAATTGCGTAGCCGAGGAGCTTGGTCAGCGGCGCGAGCGCGCGCGCGGTCACCGCGTCGAAATGGATTTTATTTTTCGCCGCGAAATCCTCGGCCCGGAGGGGATGCACGATCGCCGGCAGATCGAGCGCGGCAGCCGTCTCGGTCAGGAAAGCCGCCTTTTTCTGAGTGCTTTCGACCAGATGGACGGCGGTACCAGAGACACCGGCGAGCGCGCAGGCGATCACCAGGCCAGGAAACCCGCCGCCGGATCCGAGATCGGCCCATAGGCGCGCCTCGGGGGCGAGCGGGAGGAGCTGGAGCGAATCGGCGACGTGGCGGGTCCAGAGCTGCGGGATGGTCGACGCCGCGATGAGATTCATTTGCCGCTGGCGTTCCAACAGCAGCGCGACCAGTCGGTCGAGTCGCGTCCATGTTTCACGTGAAACCGAATCCGGATTCATCGCCACAGCGCGGGCGCGATCCGCCGCCAAAGCGACCTCATCCTCAGGCCCGAGATGCCGCGCCATGGTGTTCAGAGATTCTGCATTGAGCTCGGAGATGTTCGGATGTTCGGCAAGTTTTTCAATGCGAATTCGTGCCAGTTCTTGACGCTCGCGGACGGCCGCCACGGCGGATATGAGCGGCCAGGAGCGTCAGCGCGGCGGGCGTGACGCCATCGATCCGGCCGGCCTGGCCAATGGTACGGGGCCGAATCGATTTGAGCTTCTGACGCATTTCCATCGATAGACCAGGCATTTGGTCGTAGTCGAGCGCCTCCGACAGCTCCAGGCTCTCATCGCGGCGATAGGCCGCCACGTCGGCCGCCTGCCGATCCAGATAGACCGCATATTTCGCATCGATTTCGAGTTGTTCGGCGATGTTCGGGGCGATGTTCGCGAGTTCGGGCCAAATTCTCGCGACGTCCGCAATGCCAATGCCAGGGTGCGAAAGCAGCTCGAACGCCGTGCGCCGCTGCCCGTCCTGGCTCAGCGCCAGCCCCTGCCGCGCCGCCGCGGTCGGCGTTGCGGACAGCGAGTTCGCAAGAGTTCGCGCTTGCTCAAGCGCATTTCTCTTGATTTCAAATTGAGCTCGCCGTGCCGTTCCGACGCAGCCGATCGCGAAGCCCTTCCCGGTGAGCCGCTGGTCCGCATTATCGGCGCGCAGCGTCAGCCGATATTCGGCGCGCGAGGTGAACATGCGATACGGCTCGGTGACCCCGCGCGTGACGAGATCATCGATCATCACACCGAGATAAGCTTCGGCGCGGTCGAACACGATCGCGACCGCGCCGCCCGCCCTCGCCGCCGCGTTGAGACCCGCGACAAGACCCTGCGCGGCCGCCTCCTCGTAGCCGGTCGTGCCGTTGATCTGCCCGGCGAAGAACAATCCCGCGACGCGCTTCGTTTCCAGCGTGGCGCGCAGCTCACGCGGGTCGACGTGGTCGTATTCGATCGCGTAGCCCGGCCGCGTGATCCGCGCTTTTTCGAGTCCAGGAATCGTCGCGACCAGCGCGCGCTGCACATCCTCCGGCAGCGAGGTCGAGATCCCGTTCGGATAAACCGTCGTGTCCTCAAGACCTTCAGGCTCGAGGAAAATCTGATGCCCGCCGCGCTCACCGAAGCGCACGATCTTGTCTTCGATTGAGGGACAATAGCGCGGGCCGCGGCTCTGGATCTGCCCGGAATACATCGGCGAACGATGCACGTTGGCGCGGATGATCGCGTGCGTCGATTCGTTAGTGCGCGTGATTGCGCAATGAATCTGCGGGTTTTCGATGCGCGTCGTGAGCGCCGAAAATGGCTGCGGCGGCTCGTCGCCGGCCTGCATCTCAAGCGCCGCCCAATCGATCGTCGCGCCGTCGAGCCGCGGCGGCGTTCCGGTCTTGAGGCGGCCGAGCGCGAACCCGAGCCGCTCAAGTGTTCGCGACAATCCGAGCGCCGGCGCTTCGCCGGCGCGGCCGGCCGGCGTCTGCTGCTCGCCGATATGGATCAGCCCGCGCAGAAAAGTCCCCGTCGTCAGGACGGCGGCTCCGCACGACAACGTCCGGCCATCAGTCAAACGCACAGCCGTCACCGCGCCGTCGGCAATCACCACGTCGTCGACCTCGGCTTCGATGACGCTGAGATTCGCCGTCGCGCGAATCGCATGCTGCATCGCCTTCGCGTAGAGCTTGCGATCGGCCTGCGCGCGCGGCCCGTGCACGGCCGGGCCTTTGCGCCGATTGAGCACGCGGAACTGGATGCCGCCCTGGTCGGCCACACGGCCCATGAGGCCGTCAAGCGCATCGATCTCGCGGACCAGGTGACCCTTGCCGAGCCCGCCGATTGCCGGGTTGCACGACATCGCCCCGATGGTCGCAAACCGATGCGTGATCAGCGCGGTCCGCGCGCCGAGGCGCGCCGCGGCCGCAGCTGCCTCGCAGCCCGCGTGACCACCGCCGATGATGACGACATCGAAGCCCGTGTTCATCGGCAAAAATCCGTTGAGGTGCCGTGTTCTATCGAAGCGGCTGGCGTCAGTCAAAAAGGTGGCGTTTGGGAAGAGAGCTCAACGATCACTCGAATCGTCACGGACTCGAATCGAGTCTTGGAGCCCGAAAAGGCGATGTTTCACGTGAAACAGCGGCACTGTGGCATCGTCGAGCGATTCGTCCAATTGAAAAGCCGCCGTTTTCCAGCTCATCAACGGTTCGCATGAGGCAACGCGGATCATCCGGGCATTCGGAAACCGTCAGAACAACTCCGTGCTCGGTTCGAAAAAGGTGCAGAAAATAGCTGAACCGCAGAGCTCATCCCTGTTCTACGAACACTCTCGGTGACTTGCTCGCAATCACGACTCAAGACTCATCGCTCTACTTTCCGATGCAAAAATCCCGGAAAATCACATCGAGCACGTCATCCACGTCCACTCGTCCCGTCAACCGGCCAAGCGCCCGCGTCGCGAGCCGCAGCTCCTCGGCCACGATATCCTCCCGACCTGGACCTTCGGCAAGCGCCCGCCCCAGTGCCTCGGCGGCTTGTTGCAGCGCAATACGGTGCCGCTCGCGGGTGACCAACGCCGGTTCGGAGGTGTCCAGAGACCTTCGCGCATAGTCTGCGACCGCCGCAACAAGCGCTTCGACACCGATGCCGAGCGTCGCCGAAATGTCGAATACGGGAGGATCGCCAACAGAAGCCTCGCCGGCGCATGAAGATGATTTCTGCGTTGAATCAACCAGATCAATCTTATTCGAAACAAACCACAAGTTCTTATCTCTAGTTATTGTCCTAGCATCAATATTTGCATCCGCCGCGCCCGCATCGACCACCCACAACACCAAGTCAGCCGCGGCGGCACGCGCCTGCGCGCGCCGCACGCCCTCCTGTTCGACCGGATCATCGCTCTCCCGAATGCCGGCGGTGTCGAGCAGCGTCACCGGATAGCCCTCAAGATCGAGATGGACCTCAATCACGTCACGCGTCGTGCCCGCATGCGGCGATACGATCGCCGCCTCGCGCCGGGCCAAGCGATTCAAAAGACTCGACTTTCCGGCGTTCGTCGGCCCCGCGATAGCCACCGTAAGCCCCTCCCGCAGGCGCTCACCGCGCCGCTCGTCTCGCAGAGTTTCCTCAATCTCATCAAGCAGTTCCCGCGCAGCATGAAGTGCCGGCGAAAGCAGGTCTTCGGGCACATCCGCCTCGTCGGAAAAGTCGATCCGCGCCTCCACCAGCGCGAGCGCGCCGATCAGCCGTTGGCGCCAGCTCTCGGCGCGCCCGCCGAGCAAGCCGGAGAACTGGCGCATCGCCTGGGCGCGCTGCGCCTCGGTCTCGGCGAAGATCAGGTCCGCGAGGCCTTCGACCGCCGTGAGATCGAGCCGCCCGTTCTCGAACGCGCGGCGCGTGAACTCGCCCGGCTCGGCGGGGCGCAATTCGGCGACCTTGCCGAGTTCGCCGATGACCGCCGCCACCACGGCGCGGCCGCCGTGCAGATGCAGCTCGACCATGTCCTCGCCGGTCTCGGTGTTCGGGCCCGGAAACCACAGCACTAGTGCGTCATCCAGCACGTCTTTCGTCGCCCGATTCCGCAGCTTGCGCAGCGCGGCGCGGCGCGGCTCGGGAATTTTCGGCGCCAGCGTTTCGAGTCCGAATCGAGCGCGCGGCCCGCTGATCCGCACGACCGCGATCGCGGCCGGCAGCCGGCCGGAGGAGAGCGCAAAGATCGTGGGGCGATCGGCAGCGGACATGCGCACTCATAGCATGGAAGCGCTCGTATTGCGTGCCTGCCACTTACGTAATACACCATTGGCATGAAGACGCTGACAGTGAGATTGCCGGAAGAACTCGCGTCGCAGATCGAGGCCGAGTCGCGCCAGCGCAAGCTCTCGAAGTCCGACGTCGTCCGGGAGCGGTTGAGCGTCAACGCCGCACAGACGCCCGAGCGCCAGCCATCGCTCGAAGCGATCGCCGACCTCATCGGGTCCGTCAGAGGGCTTCCGGCCGACCTGAGTGCGAACAAGAAGAAATATCTGAAGGCCGGCTATGGCCACAAACGTCCTCGCTGACAGCGGCTTTCTTGTTGCCCTTCTGAACGATGGGGACTCGGACCACGCCTGGGCCGTTGCCGAGGCTCATCGCTACCCGCCTGCGTGGACAACATGCGACGCCGCAGTGTCGGAAGCGTTCTACTTACTCGGGCCCACCGGGACAGACGCCTTGACTGCCTTGCTTCAACGACGCGCCGTCAAATGCGAGTTCGCGCTTGCGCAGCACGTCGACGAAGTCGTGCGGCTCATGAAGAAGTACGCCGACGTGCCGATGGCGTTGGCCGATGCCTGTCTTGTCCGCATGACCGAGATGGTGCCCAATCCCATGCTACTGACGACCGACACGGAATTTAGAGTCTATCGCCGTCACGGCCGGCAGATCATTCCGTGCATGACGCCGCGTTGAAAGCTGGCCTACCTACCGCACTTCCGACTTCGCCCACGTGGCTCTACGATACTGATAGCTGGCGCCGCATCACTCCTCGCTCAACACCGCGACGCAATCGATCTCGACATCGAACGGGCCCGGCCACGACGGCACGTGCAGGAAAATCCGCGACGGGTTTTCGCTCGTGAAGTAGCGGTCATACACCGCATTGAACCTGGAGAAGTGCGACGGGTCCGGCGTACAATAGACATTGCACTTGAGCACGTGACGCATCGACGAGCCGGCCGCCTCGAGGCAATGCTTCATTTGCGCGAGCACGATTTCGGCCTGCCGTTCGAACGGCACGCGCGCGACCTCGCCGGTCTCGGGATCGAACGGCGGCAGGCCGGACACGTAGACAAATCCGTTCGCGACCGCGACCGGAAACGCCTGCGCCTTCCGGTAGCGCTCCAGATTGCTTGAGATCGGCTCTATGCGAAGTCGCTTCATGTTGCCCTCACGCATGTGCGAGGCAACCTAGCGCGCAACGCCGCCGCGATGGTTCGGCCAGCGCCGAACGATCAGGACGACGTCCGACACGGCGTCGACATCGCGCGATCCTGTGCGATTGTGGGCCCCGGATCGACCCTTCGAGCCATCAAGGATGACGCGCGCCATGGGATGGTCCCCGGGTTTCGCTGACGCTCAACCCGGGCTACGGTCGCGGCATGTCCTCCGCGTCAGATGCCGCGCACGAAAATCGTCTCGCACACGAGACCTCGCCGTATCTGTTGCAACATAAGAATAACCCGGTCGACTGGCGCCCGTGGGGCCCGGAAGCGCTCGCCGACGCGCTGCGCGAAGACAAGCCGATCCTGCTCTCGATCGGCTATGCGGCCTGTCACTGGTGCCACGTGATGGCGCACGAGAGCTTCGAGGACGCGGCGACTGCGGCCGTGATGAACGAGCTGTTCGTGCCCATCAAGGTCGACCGCGAGGAGCGGCCCGACATCGACCAGATCTACATGAACGCGCTGCATCTGCTCGGCGAGCAGGGCGGCTGGCCGCTCACGATGTTCCTGACGCCTGCCGGCGAGCCAGTGTGGGGCGGCACGTATTTTCCCAAGGACGCGCGCTATGGCCGGCCGGCTTTCGTCGACGTGCTGCGCGAGATCGCACGGCTGTTCGCCGAGGAGCCCGAGCGTATCGGCAAGAACCGCGACGCCTTGATGGCGCGCCTTGCCGAAAAGGCCCGGCCGGCCGGCAAGGTCGGGATCGGCCTTGCCGAGCTCGATCGCGCGGCGAACGGAATCGCGCGCGCGATCGATCCGCTGAATGGCGGTTTGCGCGGCGCGCCGAAATTTCCGCAGCCGCAGATCTTCGAGCTGTTGTGGCGCGCCGGCTTGCGTGCGCCGGCCTCGTCATCACCGGGCCGGCGCGAAGCGCCGAGACCCGGTGAGCCCGATAACGAAGGCACGGAGCCGGTCAATCGGGATGGCCGGGACAAGCCCGGCCATGACAGAGAGCGCACCGCCGCGTCGGCGTTCTTCGCGCGCGTGGAGCTAAGCCTCGACCACATCTGCGAGGGCGGCATCTACGATCATCTCGGCGGCGGCTTTGCGCGCTATTCCGTCGACGAGCGCTGGCTCGTGCCGCACTTCGAAAAAATGCTTTACGACAACGCGCAACTGCTGGAGCTGCTGGCGACGGCGTATGCGGCGACCGGCAAATCGCTCTATCGCGAGCGCGCCGCCGAGACTGTCGGCTGGCTCCAGCGCGAGATGACGACGCGCGAGGGCGCCTTCTGCGCGTCGCTGGATGCCGATTCGGAAGGCGAGGAAGGCAAATTCTACGTCTGGTCGGCGGCCGAGATCAAACAGGTGCTCGGTCCGGACGATGCGGCGTTTTTTGCAGCGCGCTACGACGTATCGTCCGGCGGGAATTTCGAAGGGCATAATATTCTCAATCGCCTCAAAGACTTACCGCGCAGCATAGAATCAGAGGCCGCCGCGCAGGCCGAGAGGGGCCGTCTCGCCATATTGCGCAGTAAGTTATTGACAGCACGAGAGAAACGCATCCGCCCCGGCCTGGACGACAAGGTGCTGGCGGACTGGAACGGCCTGATGATCGCGGCGCTGGCGAATGCGGGCGCGCTGATGGGCGAGCCCGGCTGGATCGCCATGGCCGCACGCGCGTTTGGCTTCATCGCCTCCACGATGGCCCGTGGCGACCGCCTGGGCCACTCCTGGCGCGAGGGGCGGCTGCAGCTCCCCGGCCTCGCCTCGGACTTCGCCGCCATGACCAGGGCCGCCCTGACGCTGTATGAGGCCACGGGGGAGCGCAGCCATCTCGACCAAGCCGTGTCCTGGCAGCGCGCGTTTGACCGCCACTACGCCGATCCGGAGACCGGCGGATATTTCCTCACCGCCGACGATGCCGAGGGCCTGGTGGTGCGCCCGGGCGCCACGACCGACGACGCCACACCCAATCCGAACGGCATCGCGGCACAAAACCTGGTGCGGCTCGCCGTGCTCGCGGGCAATGACGGCTTCCGCGCCCAGGCCGACCGGCTGTTCGACGGCGTCTTGAGCGCCGCTGCCGACAACCTGATCGCACATGCCTCGCTGCTCAACGCGCTGGATCTGCGGCTGCGCGCCGCCGAGATCGTGGTGACGGGATCGGGCGCGCGCGCGGACACGCTTCTTGCCGCCGCGCTCAAGATTCCATTTCTCGATCGCATCATGCTGCGTGCGCCGAGTGCCGACGCACTGCCGGCGTCGCATCCGGCACGCGACAAGATTACGGCGGCATCCGACGGCGCCGCGTTCGTGTGCGTCGGCGAGCGCTGTTCGCTGCCAGTCACCGAGCCGGAAGGGCTCGCGGCCGCGCTCGACGCGATGCGCTGATACAGCCGTTCTCCACGCCCAACGAGTCCACTCCCGGTCCAGGCCGTGTGAAAACATT
>PLJS01000213.1 GCA_003140315.1 Hyphomicrobiales bacterium | reverse complement strand
CCAACTGGCGATGATGTTGATGGGCGGAATCTTCAATTCGGTTTCGAATATCCTCAGATCCCCGCGCCGCTTGCGTAGCAATCGCTCCGGGACGAAGGCGAGAAAATCTTCGCTCTTCAGAAGCTCAAACAGGACGTGAAACGTCGGGACCGCGACGGCAACCCGTCGACCCCGCCCTACGGCTGAAAGCGCCGTGTCGACCGGCCCCCATAAGCTGCGACCGGTCGGATGGACCAGCAGGTGATCGAATGTGCACAACTCGCTGAGCGAAATGCGCCGCGCCTTCAACGGGTGATCCTTGCGCGCAACGCAGATGTAACGGTCGCGGTAGAGCTGGCGGGACGGCAGATCCGGCTCGGCGACCTCTCGATTGCAGACATAAAGGTCGATTTCCCCCCGGGCCATGAGATCCGCGAGCGGTGATTCCTGCCGCGGCGCCACCAGCACCTTGAGCTGAGGTGCGCGTTGCCGCAGCGCCGCTATCAGCGGGGCGATGACCGCGTGCTGGAGGTAGTCGCTTGCGCAGAGCTTGATCGAGCCTTCAGCGCTTGCCGGATTGAACGCCTGCGCCGTCATGAGCCGCTGCGCTTCCGCGATCAATTCTTTGATCGGGCCCGCGAGCGCCTCGGAGCGAGGCGTTGGTAGGATGCCGTGGGAGGTGCGGACGAACAGCTCGTCGGCAAATGCGCGCCGCAGCCGCTGCAGCATGCCGGACACAGTTGGCTGGGTGAGCGAGAGCCGGCTATAGGTTTCCCGCTTGCCGCATCAGCCGCTTTCGCCTATCTCCTCCCGACGAACGCAAACTTATCCCCTCTCATTGAGGGGATAAGTTTGCCTAGTGCCAAGGCGGTGCCAAAGGCAAAGTGGTGGTTGGCCTAACTAGTTGATTTTAAACGGTTAGGGCGCATAGCTCAGTTGGTAGAGCAGCTGATTCTTAATCAGCGGGTCCCAGGTTCGAGCCCTGGTGCGCCCACCACTGTCTTGGATCAATTCACCGTCCCCACTGGAGCGCGAGCGGCTTCGCCTCTCGGGCGAGTTCGAGCAGGCCAGCGCGGCTCCCCGGATCGAGAGCTTCGAGCGGATGCCGTACGGCATCGCTTTTGATGACGCCGCCCTCCATCATGACGGTCTTGGTGGCGCGCAGGCCGCACTGCCGGTTCTCGTAGTTGATCAGCGGCAGGATCGCCGCATAGGCGGCGGCAGCCTCGGCGCGCCGGCCGGCGAGATGATGCGTCACGACAGGCTTGATCAGGTCGGGCAGCAACGCGCTCGGCATCGTGCCGGTCGCGCCCGCGTCCAGATCGGCCATCAGGGTGATGGATTCCTCACCGTCGAACGGTCCCTTGATGGCGGCACCGCCGGCCTCGATCAGCTTGCGCAGTTTCAGCGCCGCGCCCGGCACCTCGATCTTGAAGTACGACACCAGCGGGACCTCGCGCGCGAGGCGGGCGAGGAACGGCACCGAGAGCGTCACGCCGCTGAGCGGCGCGTCCTGCACCATGATCGGGATGCGCGCGGCCTCCGCGACACGCGCAAACTGTTGCAGGATGCCGTCCTCTGCGGCGCGCAGGCTTGCGCCGTGATAGGGCGGCATCAGCATCAGCATCTTGGCGCCCGCCGCAGCCGCCTGCTTCGCCCGCTCAACCGCGATGCGCGTCGAGAAATGGCTGCATGTCGCGATCACCGGCACGCGGCCTGCGACGTGCGACAGGCAGAGGTCGAGCAGCGTGGTGCGCTCGTCGTCGGAGAGCAGGAACTGTTCGGAGTAGTTGGCGAGGACGCAGATGCCGTCGACGCCCTGATCCACCATGCAGTCGAGCACGCGGCGCTGGCCGTCGAGATCGAGATCGCCCGTTGACGTGAATGGCGTCGGCGCGATCGGAAACACGCCTGTGTAATTCGCCTCGGTCACGATTCCACCCCTGTCCGTTTCCCGGACAGAAGGTGTCAGATTTCCACGTCGTGGGCCACGCCCGGAGACAAGCGTAACGGATAGTGCTTGCGCTCCCAAGCCTGCACGATAGTAACTAGCACATCGAGCCGGTGGCCCTCGGGCGTGTTGCGCTTAGCCGTCATCAAGCCTTCGATCTCCTTCAGCAGGCGACGACAGTCCCGCTGGCTCTTGATCGGCGTGATGTTGTCCATGCTGGATCTTTAGACTATCCGCGGCCCCTACTCCACGCTCACCAGCGTGAGATCGAGAAACCACGACTGCGCCGAGACGAAGCCCTTCACCTTCTTGCTCATGGCGCGCGGGTTGAGGTCGTGCACGATGTAGAGTCAGGGCGGATTGTCGACGAGCCGCTCATGCGCCTTTTTGTAGGCGGCATCGATCGTCGCAGGGTCGCTCGCCTCCGCGAGCGTCTTCAGCGCGGCATCGAACTCCTCGTCCTTCCATTGCTCGAAGTTAAAGCCGTTGGGCGAGAAATTCGCCGAGGAAAAATAGCGCGCCATCACGCTGACATCCGACGAGGGCGAAGAGACATTCAGCGCCATCATGCCGTGGAGCTCCGGGCTGTCGGGCGTCTGGCGCGCCGCGTTGAGCAGCACCTGCCATTCGACCGTGTCGAACTCGATGTTAACGCCGCAGGACTGCTTCAGGTTCTGCTGCAGGTACTCGTTCATCGGCAGCGGCAGCATCTGGCCCGAACCGGAGGTCGAGATCATCACCTTGAACGTGAGCGGCTTTGCTTCCGTGTAGCCGGCCTCCGCCAGCAGCGCCTTGCCCTTGGCGGGATCGAAGCCGTAGTGGTTCACAGGGTTGCCGAAGCCAGCGTCGGTCGGCTTCAGCCAGCCGACGGAAGGCTCGGCGGTATTGTTGAGCAGGCTGACGAGCCCGCTGCGATCGATGCAGTAGTTGAGCGCCTGGCGCACCTTGACGTCTTTCACCGGGCTGCCGGTCGCCGCCATGTTGAGTAGCCACGGCCACACATGCGGATAGGAGTTCGTCACGATGGTGAAGCCCGCCGCCTTGAGCGATGGGATTCCGTCCGGCGGCGGCACCTCGACCCAGTCGACTTGGCCCGAGCGCAACGCCGCAAGCCGCGAATTCGCCTCCGGCAGCGGCATCAGCCGGATCGCGTCCATCTTCGCCTTGCGTGCCGGATCCCAATAGCCATCGTGGCGCGCAAGCTCGACCAACTCGCGCGGCACGACCTTGGTGATGCGGAACGGTCCCGTCCCGGCCGCCGGCAACATCGCGACCTTGGCCCAGTCATGACCCGCGTTCTCGAACGAGGCCGGCGACGTGAACAGGAGATACACCGCCATGTATGGGAAATAGGACGCGGGCTGCTTGGTGGTGATCGCGACCGTGTAGTCGTCGATCTTCCGGTACGTGCCCATGAGCGGCACGCGCGCGCGCGAAATGCCGGACGCCGGCGGCTCGAACTGCGGTGAGTCCTTATTGAAGTAGCGGTCGAGGTTCCAGATCACGGCGTCGGCGTTGAAGTCGGTGCCGTCATGGAACTTCACCCCATGGCGCAGATGGAAGATCCAGGTCTTCTTGTCGTCGGCCGCCTGCTCCCAGGTCTCGGCGAGCCCGGGCCGCAAGCCGGCCAGCCTGTCGGCGCGCGAGAGGTCCCACAGCACCAGTCCCTCGAAGATCGGATAGCCAAGGAAGCGCATGCCCTCGAAGCCGTTGTTCGGCATGCCGGTCGCGGTCGGGATATCGGAGGCCGTCATCGCGATGCGCAGCATGGTTTCGCTCGCGGCGGGCTGCGCGAGCGCGAGCGATCCGGCGATAGCCAAGGCAAGGCGGGCGGGGCGGAATGTCATGACTGCGCTCCTATTTGCGAGGCACGCGACATCCGTTTCGCAGCAAAAAGCGGGCCAGCGAATTCGGGATAGGCTCCACGGGTGGCGCCAATGTCTTTGACCAGTCTTCGGGCTGGTTGCATAAGATTTGCGCCGAACCGATCCCGGGAGAGCGGCCATGATGATGCGGATCGCCCTGACGATCATGGCGCTCGCCCTCGCGACGGTGGCAAAGGCCGAGGACTATCCGTCGCGGCCGATCACGCTGCTGGTGCCGGCCGCGCCCGGCGGCGGCAACGATGTCGTGGCGCGCGTGATTGCCGACAAGCTCGGCCAGTTGCTCGGCCAGCCCGTCGTCGTGGAAAACCGCGGCGGCGCAGGCGGCACGTTTGCGGCGCGCCAGGTCGCCAAAAGTGCGCCCGACGGCTACACGCTCGGCCTCGGCAATCCGGCGACGCTCGCGATCGCGCCGACGACGCTTCCCAATGTCGGTTACGATCCGCGCACCGACTTCGCGCCGGTCGGCCTGATCGCGTCGAGCCCGCACCTCGTGATGGTGTATCCCGGCCTGCCGGCGCACTCGCTCCAAGAGCTGATCGCGCTCGCCAAGCAAGATCCGGGCGGGCTTACCTTCGCGTCCGGCGGCGCCGGCAGCCCAACGCATCTCGGCCCCGAGCTGCTCGCCGTCATGGCCGGCATCAAGATCCGCCACATCCCCTACAAGGGGACCGGCCCCGCTCTCGCCGACCTCGTCGGCGGCCATGTCAGCATCGCGTTCTCGAGCGTGCCGGCCGCGATGGGCCTCGTGCGGAGCGGCCAGGTGCGCGCGCTTGCAATCACCAGCGCGACGCGCTCGAGCCTGTTCCCGGACATCCCGACGGTCGCGGAGGCCGGCGTCCCCGGCTACGAATCGGCGCAGCGCTACGGCATCATCGCGCCCGCGCATACGCCGCGGCCCATCATCGACAAGCTCAACGCGGCACTGCGTGAGGCCCTTGCGTCACCAGAGGTGAAGGCACGCCTCGCCGCCGAAGGCGCCGAACCGCTCGCGAGCAGCCCGGAGGACTACGCCGCCGACATCGACCGCGAAGAGGCCAAGTGGTCGAAGATCATCCGGCAGCTTGCCGCGAAGCCGGAGTAGTCTTTTTCCCATGCGCATCTTCGCCGCCTCGCTCGCGACCGAGACGAACTCGTTCTCGCCGGTGCCGACCAGCCGCGCGAGCTTCGAGGCGACGCTCTATTTCAAGCCGGGCGAGCATCCCGACCGCGGCACGCTCTGCACCGGACCACTGTTCGTGGCGCGCCGCCGCGCCAAGCAGGAAGGCTTCGAGCTGATCGAGGGCTCTTGCTTCTGGGCCGAGCCGTCCGCGCCGGTCTCTAAGGGCAGCTACGAGAGCATGCGCGACGAAATCCTCGGCCAGCTGCGCGCCGCGATGCCGCTCGACGGCGTGCTGCTCGGCCTGCACGGCGCGATGGCGGCGCACGGCTACGACGACTGCGAAGGCGACCTGATCGCGCGCGTGCGCGAGATCGTCGGGGCGAAAGCCATCATCGGCGTCGAGCTCGATCCGCACTGCCACCTGACCGAAAAGCGCGTGCGTGGCGCCGACATCATCGTGCTGTTCAAGGAGTACCCGCATACGGATTTCCTCGAGCGCGCCGAGGAACTGGTGACGCTGACCGTGAAAGCGATCCGCCGCGACATCCGTCCGGTGATGTCGCTTTACGACTGCCGCATGATCGATCTGTTCCCGACCACGCGCGAGCCCGGCATCGGCTTCGTGCGAAAAATGAAGAGCCTCGAAGGCCGCGACGGCGTGCTGTCGGTCTCGCTCGGTCACGGCTTCATGCAGGGTGACGTGCCGGAGCACGGCACGCGCGTGCTCGTCGTCACCAACGGCGACAAACACAAAGGCGACGCGCTCGCCCGCACGCTCGGCGAAGAGGTGCGCGGCAAGCGCGGCACCTGGTATCCGGACTATCTCTCGCTCGATGCCGCAATCGATGCCGCCTATGCGGAGCCGAAAGGTCCCGTCGTCGTCGCGGACTCCTCCGACAACGCCGGCGGGGGCGCCGCGTCCGACAACACCAACATCATCCGCCGGCTGATCGAACGCGGCATGGCGGATGCCGCGGTAGGCCCGGTGTGGGACCCGGTCGCCGTGCAATTCTGCCACGCGGCCGGCCTTGGTGCGACGCTGGCGTTGCGGTTCGGCGGCAAGGCGGCGGCCACGTCCGGCGCACCGATCGATGCCGAGGTCACGGTGATCGGCCTGGTGCGCGACGGAAAGCAGACGTTCGGCACGGCCCAGATCCCATTCGGCGACGGCGCCGGCATCCGCGTCGGCGGGGTCGAGGTCGCGCTCACCTCGCACCGCAGCCAGGCGTTCGGCACGGAAATCTTCTCCGCGGTCGGCATCGACCTTTCGACCAAACGCTATGTCGGCCTGAAGTCCACCAATCACTTCTACGCCGGCTATGCGCCGATCGCCGCCAAGGTGCTCTATTGCGACGGCGGCGGCCCCTCGCCGCTCGATGCGCGGAAGTATCCGTTCCGCAACATCACGCACCCTCTCTGGCCGCACGACGAATTGCCGGAGGGGCGGATCGTCCTGTGACTTGCTCCCCTCCTCCCTTCCGTGAGTAAATCGACCCCTTCACCAGGGAGGAACAACCGTGCGCACAACTCGCCGCCGCTTCGTTGAAGGCGTGCTCGCCGCAACCGCGCTGTCCGCCGTTCCACGAAGCGGCCGCGCCGAAGTCTCGCGCGCCCGCACCATCCGCGCCGTGATGCAGGGGGATCTCCGCTCGCTCGACCCGATCTGGACCACCGCGAACATCACCGCCTATCACGGCGCGATGATCTACGACACGCTGTTCGCGCTCGACGCCGACATGCAGACAAAGCCGCAGATGGTCGCCAAGTTCGGCGTATCCGACGACAAGCTCACCCATACGTTCGAGCTGCGCGACGGCCTGAAATTCTCCGACGGCGCCGCCGTGACCGCCGCCGACGTGGTCGCGTCGATCCGCCGCTGGGCCGCGCGCGACGGCGGCGGCCAGCACATGATGGCCCGCGTCAAGGACATCTCGAAGAAGGACGACAAGACCTTCGTGGTCGCGCTGAAGGAGCCGTACGGCCTCGTCGCCGACCTGATGGCGAAGACTGCGACGCCGCTCCTCTACATCATGCGCAAGAAGGAAGCCGAGACCGACCCGAACCAGCAGGTCACCGAGTTCATAGGCTCCGGCCCGTTCACGTATAATCGTGATGAGACGCGCATGGGCTCGCGCTACGTCTATGACCGCAATCCGAACTACGTGTCGCGCTCGGAGCCCTCAAGCGGCATGGCGGGCGCCAAGATCGTCAAGGTCGACCGCGTCATCTACGAGAACATGCCGGACTCGCAGACCGCGCTGCAGGCGCTGAAGGCCGCCGAGATCGATTTCTTCGAGATTCCGCCGCTCGATCTCATCGACTCGCTGGAGAGCGATCCCGACATCAAGGTCGAGGTGCTCAACAAGCTCGGCAATTCCGGCATCATGCGGATCAATCACCTGTATCCGCCGTTCAACAATGTCGATGCGCGCCGGGCGCTGCTCTACCTGATCAACCAGGAAGAGTTCATGAAGGCGTCCTTCGGCAATCCGAAGTATTACAAGAAGTGCCCGTCGAACTTCGCCTGCGGCACGCCAATGGAGAACGACGAGAATACCGCGTGGTTCAAGGAGGCGCCAAACCTCGACAAGGCCAAGGAGCTGTTCAAGAAGTCCGGCTATGACGGCCGTCCGGTCGTTGTGCTGCACGCAACCAACATCGACTTCATGAACAATTCCGCACAGCTCGTCGCGCAGCGCCTGCAAGCTGCCGGCATCAACGCGCAGCTCGCCTCGTCCGACTGGGGCGGCGTCATCACGCGACGCGCCGTCAAGGCGCCGCCGGACCAGGGCGGCTGGAACTGCTTCATCACCTGGTCGGGTGCGGCCTCCGTCGGCAATCCGATCGCCTATGTGGGCCACCAGGCGAACGGCGAGAAGGGCTGGTTCGGCTGGCCGACCGACGACGTGCACGAGAAGCTGCGCGACAAATGGGCGGCGGCCGGCTCGCTCGACGAGCAGAAGAAGATCGCGCGCGACATGCAGAAGGAGGACTGGGATTTCGTGCCGCACGTGTGGCTCGGTCAGTTCCTTTCGCCGGTCGCCTATCGCAAGAACCTGAAAGGCGTGCTCGCGATCCCGGAGATCATTCCGTTCTGGAACATTGAGAAGGCGTGACCTTCTTCTTCACCTCTCCCCGCTTGCGGTGAGAGGGAGCCACGGCCGAGAAAAAAACATGCGCCTGTTCTATGCCGCCCTCGCGCTCGAGGCGAACACGTTCTTAGCCTTGCCGACCTCGTACCAGGCCTTCGTCGAGAAACTCTATTTCCCGCCGGGTAAATATCCCGAGAAAGCCACGCACCAGACCGGCGCGATGGGTGCGGTGCTGGCGCGCGCCGGACGCGGCGAGTTCGAGCTGATCGAGGGCTCCTGCTACGCGGCGCAGCCGGGGGGCGCAGCATCGCGCGCCGCCTACGAGCGAATGCGCGATGAAATCCTCGGGCAATTGAAAGCTGCGCTCCCGGTCGACGGCGTCGCCCTCAACCTGCACGGCGCGATGGTGGCGCACGGCTATGACGACTGCGAAGGCGACATTCTGGAACGCGTCCGCGCGCTCGTCGGCTCAACATGCGTGATCGGCGTCGAGCTCGATCCGCATTGCCATCTGACGAAGAAACGCTGCGGCCTCGCCGACGTGATCGTGTTGTTCAAGGAATATCCGCACACGGATTTCGCCGAGCGCGGCGAGGAGATGCTCGATCTCCTACTGCGCACGATCCGCCGCGAGATCAGGCCGGTCAAATCCGTGTTCGACTGCCGCCATATCGGCAGCTTCCCGACCTCGACGCAGCCGATGCGCGGCCTGGTCGATAAGATCACGGCGCTGGAGGGCAAAGAGAAGGTGCTCTCGGTTTCGATCGGGCACTGTTTTCCGTATGGCGACGTCGCCGAATGCGGCGCGCGCATCCTGGTCATCACCGATGACGCAAAGCCGCACGGCGACCGACTCGCCGAGGAGATCGGGCGCGAGCTGATCGCGTTCCGCAAGACCGCCGCACCGACGCCCTACAGCGTCGACGATGCGATTAGCTTCGCGCTCGCTCAACCCGCCGGCCCGATCGTGATCGCCGACACGACCGACAATGCCGGCGGCGGCGCGCCCTCCGACAACACCACGTTCCTGCATCGGCTCATTGCGCGCAAAGTCGAAGGCGCGGCGGTCGCGCCGATCTGGGATCCGATCGCGGTGCGGCTCGCCTTCGATGCCGGCGAAGGCGCGAAGCTCCCATTCCGGTTTGGCGGCAAGACTGCGCTCGCGTCCGGGCCCCCGGTCGATGCCGAGGTCGAGGTGATCCGCTGCGTTCGCAACGCGCACCAGACCTTCGCGGGCGCGATCGTTCCGCTCGGCGATGTCGCCTCGCTGCGCATGGGCGGCGTCGAGGCGGTGCTGATCTCGACGCGCGCGCAGGCGATGGGCACCGACCTCTTCTCCAATTTCGACATCGACCCGGTGAAGCGCAAAATCCTGGTCGTGAAATCGAACCAGCATTTCTACGCGTCGTTCTCCAAGATCGCCGCGCAGGTCATCTACGCCGAGGGCGACGGCCCGCTGCCGCGCGATTACCGCAAGCTCCCCTGGCGCAAGGTCGAGCGCCCGATCTGGCCACTCGACACGGCCGTGGAGCCGCGGCTCATTATTTGACGCCCCGCGCACCCCATGGCCTAATTCGTGCAAGGCAGAGCCGGGCCAAACAGGGGAACCGTCATGACGACGACCAGGCGCGGCGTTCTCGCCGGCGGCCTTGCGGCACTCGCGTCCACAAGCGCGCCCGCCATGATTCCGGCACGAGCGGCGCCTCCCGCGGCGCGCACCGTCAAAGCCGTGATGCACGCGGACCTACGCGTGCTCGATCCGATCTGGACCACGGCAAACATCAGCGCCTACCACGGCGCGATGATCTATGACACGTTGTTCGGTCTCGACGAAAACTTCAACCCGCAGCCGCAGATGGTCGGCAAATGGGGCCTGTCCGACGACAAGCTTACCTACACGTTCGAGCTGCGCGACGGCCTGAAATTCTCCGACGGCGCGGCGGTGACGGCGGCCGATTGCGTCGCCTCGGTGCGCCGCTGGGCGGCGCGCTCCGGCGGCGGGCAGACCATGATGAAGCGCGTGAAGGACACGCCGGTCGTCGACGACAAGACGTTCAAGATCGTGCTGAGCGAGCCCTACGCGCTCGTCATCGACACGCTTTCCACGATCTCGACCTCGCTCTGCTACATGATGCGCCGCAAGGACGCCGAGACCGATCCGAACCAGCAGATCCGCGAGACGATCGGCTCCGGCCCGTTCCTCTACAATCGCGACGAGACGCGCCCCGGCAACCGCCACGTCTACGACCGCAATCCGAACTACGTGCCGCGCGCGGAAACGCCCTCGGCCATGTCGGGCGGCAAGGTGGTCAAGCTCGACCGCGTCACCTTCGAGAACATCGCCGACGAGCAGACCGCGCTCAGTGCGCTGCAGGCCGGCGAGATCGATTTCTACGAGGTGCCGCCGCAGGACTTGGTCGATGACCTGAAGAAGGACCCAAACCTCACCGTGCAGGTGCTCAACAAGACCGGGCACGTCGCGCTGATGCGGCTCAACCAGCTCTATCCGCCGTTCAATAACCCCGCCGCCTGTCAGGCCATGCTCTATCTGGTGAAGCAGGACGACATCATGCGGGCGATCTTCGGCCAATCGAAGTCGTGGCAGGCCTGCGACAGCTTCTTTGCCTGCGGCACGCCGATGACGAACCACGAGAACACCGACTGGTTCCGCCACGGGCAGGACATCGGCAAAGCGAAAGAGCTGTTCGCGAAGGCCGGTTATGACGGAAAGCCCGTCGTCGTGTTGCAGGCGACCGACCACTATCTGGCAAACCCCGCCGGCCTGTTCGCCGCGCAATGGCTGCGCCAGGCCGGCATCAATGTCGATCTCGCCGCGATGGACTGGGGCGCACTGTTGTCGCGCCGCGCCGTGAAGAAGCCGCCGGCCGAAGGCGGCTGGAACATCTTCTCCACCACGGTGACCGGCATCACCTTCTCCGACCCGATCCAGTTCACCGGGCAGGCGGCGAACGGCGACAAGGCCTGGTTCGGCTGGCCGACCAATGCGCTGCAGGAGACGCTACGCGAGCAATGGGCGACCGCGCCGACGCTGCAAGCGCGCCAGGAGGTCGCCAAGGAGATGCAGAAGAACGCCTGGGACTTCGTCCCGCACCTCGTGCTCGGGCAATTCTTTCGCTCCTCCGCCTGGCGCCGGAACATCACCGGCGTGATCGGCATGCCCGAGGTGGTCGGATTCTGGAACATGGAGAAGGCGGCGTGACCCCACCCCGGCGCGCTGCGCGCGCCGACCCTCCCCCTTCGGGGGAGGGATAAGAAGCCATGCTCGCCTACATCACCCGCAGGCTCGCTTCGACCGTGCTCGTGATGGGCATCGTGGCGGTGTTCATCTTCCTGCTGCTGCATCTCTCTCCTGGCGATCCGGCCGCCATCATCGCGGGCGACAACGCGACCACCGAGCAGATCGACGCGATCCGCCGCCATCTCGGGCTCGACGACGCGCTCCCGGTGCAGTTCTACCGCTGGCTCGGCGCCGTGCTCCAAGGCGACCTCGGCATCTCGATCTTCTCCAACGAGCCGGTCGCCAAGCTCATCGGCCAGCGCATCGAGCCGACGCTCTCGCTCGCGCTGACCACGCTGTTCGTCGCCGTCTCGCTCGCGGTCACGTTCGGCGTGCTCGCAGCCTGGAAGGTCGGCACCTGGATCGACCGCGCGCTAATGGTCGTGTCGGTGATCGGTTTCTCGGTGCCGGTGTTCGTGGTCGGCTACATGCTGATCTACGTCTTCTCGATCAACCTGCGCTGGCTCCCCGTTCAGGGCTATACGCCGATCGCGCAAGGGCTCGGACCCTGGATCGAGCACCTGATCCTGCCTTCGATCGCGCTGGGCTTGGCCTACGTCGCGCTGATCGCCCGCATCACCCGCACCGCGATGCTCGACGTGCTCGCCGAGGACTACATCCGCACCGCGCGCGCCAAGGGCGTCGCGACCTCGTCCATGCTGCTCAAGCATGCGCTGAAGAACGCCGGCGTGCCGATCATCACGGTGATCGGCATCGGCATCGCGCTGCTGATCGGCGGCGTCGTCATCACGGAGACCGTGTTCAATATCCCGGGCGTCGGCCGCCTCGTGGTCGACGCGATTTCCAAGCGCGACTATCCGATCATCCAGGGCGTGATCCTGATCTTCTCCGGCGTCTACGTGCTGGTGAATCTCGCCGTCGACATGTCCTACACGCTGCTCGATCCGAGGATCCGCTATTGAGCGCGATCGCCGCAGAGCCCACATTGCGCCCCGCAACGCCGCGGAGTGCGCAGTTGCGCCGTTTCGCACGGCGCAATCCAACCATCGTGGCGGGCGGAGCAATCCTCGGACTGATCGCGCTGCTGGCAATCCTCGCGCCGCTGTTCGCCGGCGACGCCGTCACCATGCATCCGGCGCTGCGCCTGCGCCCGCCCTCGGCGGAGGACTGGCTCGGCACCGACCATCTCGGCCGCGACGTGTTCGCCCGCACGATCTATGGCGCACGTGTATCGCTGATCGTCGGCATGTCGGTCGCCGCGATGTCCATTACGGTCGGCCTCGTGATCGGCCTGCTCGCCGGCTACTTCCGCAAGGTCGAAGCGGTCGTGATGCGGCTGATGGACGGCCTGATGGCGATTCCCGCGATCTTGCTGGCGATCGCCCTCGTGGCGCTGACGCGCGCAAGCGTCTCGACCGTCATCATCGCGATCACCATTCCGGAAATCCCGCGCGTCGTGCGGCTGGTGCGCGCGGTCGTGCTCAGCGTGCGCGAGGCGCCCTATGTGGAAGCCGCGATCGCGGGCGGCACGCCCACCTGGAAGATTCTCATCCGCCACATCCTGCCGAGCACCATCGCGCCGCTGATCGTGCAGGCGACCTACATTTGTGCGTCCGCGATCCTGATCGAGGCTGCGCTCTCCTTCCTCGGCGCCGGCACCCCGCCGGAGATCCCGACCTGGGGCAACATGATCGCGCAAAGCCGGCTGTTCCTCTCGCGCGCGCCGTGGACGATCTTCGCGCCCGGCATCGCGCTCGCGCTCGTGGTGCTCGCCGTGAATTTGCTCGGCGACGGGCTGCGCGACCGGCTCGACCCGCGCCTCGCGAGGCGGATGTGACTCCCCTCCTCGCCGTCGCCGACCTGCAGACCCACTTCTTTACCATCGACGGCGTCACGCGCGCGGTCGACGGCGTCACCTTCGACGTCTTCCCCGGCGAGACGCTCGGCATCGTCGGCGAATCCGGTTGCGGCAAGAGCGTCACCGCGCTCTCGATCATGCGGCTGTTGCCGCCGCGCCTCGCCCGCACCGTCGGCGGCAGCGTCACGTTCGAGGGCCGCGACCTCGTCACGCTCGAGGAAGCCGAGATGCGCCAGCTCCGGGGAAACCGCCTCGCCATGATCTTCCAGGAGCCGATGACGAGCCTCAATCCGGTGCTCACCATCGGCCACCAGATCGCCGAGTCCGTTCGCATCCACACCGGCGCAAACGCCACCGTGGCGCGCGGCCGCACGGCCGAGATGCTCCGCCTCGTGAAAATCCCCGACGCCGAGCGGCGGCTGAACGACTACCCGCATCAGTTCTCCGGCGGCATGCGCCAGCGCGTGATGATCGCCACGGCATTGGCCTGCAATCCGACCTTGCTGATCGCCGACGAGCCGACCACCGCGCTCGACGTGACCATCCAGGC
>PLJS01000116.1 GCA_003140315.1 Hyphomicrobiales bacterium | reverse complement strand
CGAGATAAGCCTTGCCGAGTTGCCGGCGCTTCTCCTGCTCGACCAGCACCTCCCTCGCCGGCGGCCCTCATGAAATTGTACCTGCCACGGCGATTATCCCAACAGGTCTCAAGTTCAAGCCCGGCTCGTCGAGCAGCAGGAAGCGATTTCGCTTTCAAGTCACGGCGCGCGCCTCTTTTCGACGGTCCTGCTGCTGGACGAGGCCCCTACATGCAAGACGCTCGCTCCAACACCCGCGCCACCTGTGTCGCCGACCAGGCGCCAGCCCCGCGCGCCGTTGGGATGCCCAACGTGTCGAGGCCTGCCGCGATCTCGCGCAGCGACCTCGCGCCCTCACCACGCAACCGCTCAATCGTCGGGAGTAGCAGCGCCGCCCGAGCATCGGCGCGCGCTTGGATAACCGCCCTGCCCTTCGCCCACGCCTTTTTGGTAAGCCGGCCGCCACGGTCACCGCCGAGCACCTTGCCACGCCTCTTGGCGGCTGCCAGTGCCGCTTTGGTGCGTGCGGAAATCATGCCGGCTTCCAGCTCCGCTACCGCCACCATTTGTTGAAGCAAGAATCGCCCGGTCGCGCCCTCAATCTGCGGCAAGTCCGCGAACCGCACGTCCACACCAGCGTCTAGCAGGAGCGATAGGAAGCTCACTGAGCGTGTCAATCGGTCGACCTTGCTCACGACCAGTGGCACGCGGTGCAGGCGCGCTGCGGCAAGCGCTTGGTCTAGCTGGGGGCGGTCGGACCGCTTGCCACTCTCGACCTCCGTGAACTCACCAACGATCCGCCAATCGCCGCCATTTAGGTACGTCGCAACGTTGGCGCGCTGCGCTTCCAAGCCAAGCCCGCTTCGCCCTTGTCGGGCGGTGCTCACGCGGTAGTAAGCGACGAAACCGCCTGAATTCACCATGGCCGCCTCCGTTACGATATAATCAACGAGTGTTGACTAGATCGTAACAGCGCATTTCGAGCAGTCAACATCTATTCGCAATTTCCCGACGCGAATTTGCCAGTGGGAAAGTGCGCATCGCACCCGCAAGCGGCGGGGGTTTCGATCACCAATGGGCGCGACAGCGGCGGAAAAGTGGTGCGTTTGAATGGGCGGTGGCGAAGGTCACCGTCGGCACACTCCCGGACGGACGTCTTCAGGTCTTCGTGACTACCGCCGACGGGATTTTCACCAGTTGGAAGCAGGCCGCCGACCCAAATGCCGGCTGGTCGGCGTGGAGCCGGTTTTAGGGTACTGTTTGCTAGGTTCGCGACGCGATTTGAGCCGGCCAGCAACGGCCGAAACGCCCGGCGCGGTAAGGGTTGGCGATAGTCAAGGGTGCAGCCCGGGCTGAAAAGCGATGCGCTTGAATGGGCGATGGCGTTTGCAGCAGCGCCATACGGGAGCTAAGCTGCCGATGAGGATATCTTGGGAATGTTGGGCGAAAACGCTTTGGCTTCCTTGCTTCCGAGTTACTTGTATGGCGCACCGAACCGAGGGAACGATCATGCTAAGGAAAGCACTGTCAGCCGTAATATCGGTTGTATTAAATATTGGCGTTGCTAACGCCGCCGAAGTTGTCCGCGCGGTCGGCACTTCTCAATACAATTTTGTCATCCCGACTGGTACGTGCTTAATGGAAGATAATAACGCAAGGGATAAACTTTTTATAAACACCGTTGAGACGCTCTTGAACGGCGCTGCTAATAAATTAATTGTTTTGTCGGTCGAATGTGCTCGTCAAAGAACATGGCGTAATAACGTCCCGGGCAACATCCTAGATTATTTCATGTATTATATTCCGAACAATTTGGTGGATCGCGTTTTCGACGGCGATACAACTAAATTACGTAAAGACCTTTGCCTTGACATGCGAAAGCAAGGCGATGCGACTCTCTCAGGCGTAAAAAGAATTGTCGCGGATGCTGCAAAGGAGCTAAACGCAAACATAGCAGTTACAAGCACCAAATATATCGGGGTCGTTGACGAGGACGAACATGGTTGTTATGCCGCGCTACTTATTGGCGTAAAGGGAACTGACGGCAAAATAATATTGATGTCTTCCTTGGTAACAAGCACGGTCGTTCGAGGTAAGCCACTTTTCTCCGCTTTGTACCATAGATACCAGGGGGCCCAAACTACCGAGCGAAGCCTACAAGAGGCGAAGCTCACGGCGGCGGCATTCGATACCCGAAATCCATAAGGCGGTTGTTTGGGAGCGCAATTCGTGGCAGGAGACCGCGAGGCTCCTGATGGTCGCGGCCGAATCCGGATCGAAGGCAGTTGGAAGGATCGCTTGCGTGCTCGCTCTGCCGCGAGCGCGTCAGGTTTCCGCCGCCTACGAAGATCGAGATGCTGTGCCAATACAACGGCGAGCTAGGTTCACACCCGCATCAGGATCGGTGATCGCATGTGCGGGCGCTTCACCGAACTCTACACGTGGGACGAAATCCACGCGTACTACAGCCCTCATTGGCGAGACAGCCACATAGGGCAACATCACCGCTAGTTCTGCCGATATTCGGGGTTCGGATCGGTGTTCCTGTTAAGCCGATCGCGATCATCCTCGCTCAAAGTCGGCACCGGCGGCTCTGTAGTTGCCGCGGTCGGCGGCGCGCTGCTCGTTCGGGGCGCAATTGGTCGCTCGACGACCGGTTTCGCCCGGGCTTTCTGCTTGCTAGGCGCTGGCATGGCGGCGGTTGGAAGAGGTGGAAACGGTTCCGGCGGGGGCGCATTACGGCCGTCGCTCGTTGGTCCGCACAAGCCGCCTAACGCCTCTACTGTGTTTGTGTTGGTCTTCTCAAGCTCTGCGGTCGCCTCGGCACATGACACCCAATCCGGCCGACGACCGAGCATATAGTCCACGCGTGCCCAAAACAGGCGGTAGAGCGGAATGCTCGCCATTTGCCGTTCGTAGGAAGCTCTTGTGTAGCCGCCCGTTGCGACGCCGGCTTCGGACACGCTAAGCCAAGCGATCTGTGCCGGGCAGTAGTGTGCCCTATCCTGCCGCAGGCTCCTCACGGCCCTTTTGGGCCGACTTCATAGGGCCGCGAGTTTGCGGCGCCATGAAAACGAGCGAGCACTTCGCCTCTTTCAGCAGCACATCGGCGACGTTCCCGAACGACAGTTTTTCGCCCGGACGCCGGCTAACGCCCATCGCAACGAGATCGAACTTGCCGCGCTTAATCGTTTCCAGGATCGCGGTGCCGGCATCGGCATCCGTCCGGATCGTTATCTTGACCTTGGCCTTGAGATAGGTCGCAACCTTCGTGATCCCCTCGGTCACGGCTTGCATTTCACGGCGCAACTGCTGCTTGTTCGTCTTCTCTCGTTCGATGATCGAGAGCGCGGCGACCTCGGCCTGGGCGGACTTGGCGAGCGTGATCGCCAATTCGGCACCGCGCCGCGCGTTCTGGTTGCCGCTTACCGGAATCAGAATCTTGCTCACGGATGCCGCGCCATCCTGCTCGTGTATGCCGCGCGCTGAGACGATGGCGATCGATCCTTCGAACTGGCTGACCAACTTGGACAGCTCGTCGGCGAAGCCGCCGCGCTTGCCGACCGTCGGCTCCATGCCGACGACAAGGAGGTCGTAGCCGTGGCGCGCCTCCGTGGCGACCGCCTCATCGGGGGTGGTGTCGTGTTGCCGGACGATGACATCCACCTTCGGAAGGTCGCGGTGTTCCGCGTTTGCCTGCGCGGCGGCCGCCTTGAGCGATTTGACCGTGTCCTGATTTCTGTCCGCGTCCTTGTCTTTATCCGGCGAACGCTTGGCTCCCGCGATGTCGAGGACCGTGACCGGCATGCCGCGCGAGCCCGCGAGCAACCCGGTCAAACGCGACGCGAAGCGACCATTGGCGCTGCCGTCCACCGCGAGCAGAATGCGTTCAAGGTTCGGCACGAAGGCGTTGCGCTCGTATTCCTCGCGTTCGAGCCGCTGTTTCTCTTCGCGGCGCATCGGCAACCGCGCCAGTGCCCAGCGCAGAGTCGGCGGCATAGCGATCGTCGTGATCAACGCCATCGCGACGATCATCGTGAACAGGTTCTGGCTCAATATGCCCATCGACAATCCGATGGTGGCAACGATGACTTCCGTCGAGCCGCGCGCGTTCATCCCCATGGCGAGCGCGGTCGATTCACGCGTCGTGAGTCCACCGAACCAGCCGCCAGTGAACGCTCCGACGCCCTTTCCAAGGCTCGCGATGGCGACAAGAGCAATGGTCAGGAGCGCAAGCTCCTTGTCCTTGAGCACCGTCAGGTCGGAGCTCAAACCCGCGAGGCCGAAGAACACTGGCATGAAGAGCCCGGCGACCAAGCCCCGGAACTGCCGGTCGATTTCCTCCGTGAGGATCGGAGACTCGCCGACGAGGATCCCGGCAACAAAGGCGCCGAGCACCGTGTGGACGCCGATCAACTGCGTGATTAACGCGAATGTCCCCATGATGACCAAGATCACCGCGATGACCGGGGCCTCGCCGCGAAAGTGATCATTGGTAAATTGGATCACCTTAAATACCAGGTGCCGTCCGAGTGTGAAACAGAGCCCCAGAAACAACAGGGTGCCGAAGACATTCTTGGCGACACCAAGCCAACTGAAGGTTTCCTGTCCGGCGAGGCCGAACGTGATGGCGATGACGATCCAACCGATCGTGTCGTCAACAATGGCGGAGGCGAGAATGATCTGTCCTACGTTGCGGCGCATGAACCCCATGTCGCGCACGACGCTCGCTACGATCTTTACCGACGAGATCGACAGCGCGGTGCCGAGGAAGAGCGCGGTGATGAGGCGGCGTTGCGGATCCGGCAAAAGCGAATCCGGCAGCAGATAACCGAGGAAAAGCCCGCACGCGAAGGGCAGCGCGATTCCGCTCACCGATGCGGTGATCGCCGCACGGCGCACATCGCGCACGAGCGAAAGCTCGGTCTCCATTCCGGCGAGAAGCAGGAGAAGCAGAATCCCGAACTGCGCGATGCCATCAAGCATCGTTTTCAGCTCTGGAGACTTCGGAAACAGGAAAAGCTGCGCGTCAGGGAAAAGCGCGCCGAGCACCGACGGTCCCAACAGAATACCGGCCAGTAGTTGACCCATGACGGCCGGCTGGCCAAGTCGCAACATGATCTCCCCAAGCAGGCGGCCGGATATGATCAGTAAGAGGATCTGGCCGATGAGCTGGGCTTCCGAGTTGCCAGCCTTGGCGTCCGCAGCCCAGACGGACGTTGTGACGATGACTACCGCGAGGGCGGTAAGACAAGCCAAGCGCAAGATATCAGACGCTGCGCATTTCGACATGCAACAAGGCGTAACATGATTCCGACAATCTACCATTATCAGGGGACACGAACGGCATTCGGCGCTACGCATAGCCATGTCCGCGTTGGGTCTTGGTCGTGTAAAAACCCGCTAGAGAAGCATTGACGTATCGCGACCTCGGCAATGCCCGGTCATTTTCCTGGTTTTCCGAGTTTCCCTGCAGTAGGTGCCGCTGATGCAGATTGCAGCCATCCTGGGCGGTTTCTGCAATTGCAGACGGGCGCATGTCGGCGGCGACTATGCCCTCATCGCCGCCGTGAGCGGTTGGACGCCGATGATGTTCATGACGCGCGTGAGGTTGTAGGCGAGTACGTGTAGCGCCATCTCGGCGGCCACGCGCGGCAGCGTCTTCATCAGGAAGTGGGTTGCTCCCATCCGGGCCTTGATCGTGCCGAAGGGGTGCTCAACCGTCTCGCGCCGCTGGCGCATTTTTTCCGGATGCTCGTCGAGCCCGCGTTGGACCGCATCAAGAACATGCTCGTGCTCCCAACGCGTGACCCGGCGCTCCTTGCTGGGGGTACAGTTGCGTTTTATGGCGCAGCTCTGGCAGGCATTGGTCCAGTAGCGGCGCAGGACCAGCCCATTTTCCGCGTTCGTGTAGTGGTAGGCGAGCCTTTCACCGGCCGGGCAAATATAAACGTCCTCTTCAGCCACATAGCGGAAGTCCTGCTTGCCGAAGCGCCCCTCCGCCTTGGCGTTCGAGGTCATCGGCTTGGGCAGCGTGACCGTGATGCCCGCCTCCTCGCAGGCCAGGATCGACACAGCGATGAGCCCGCAAGCGGCTATGATTTTCAGCGAGAGTGCCATGAAGTGCTCCATCAGCACTTTTGCGGCGATCGTGACAAAATTCTTAGAGAGGCGAACGAGTCTTCGAGTTTGAGTCTTCGACTCTGCACCGAGTCCCGCCATATCCACGGCGTTCGCGCGGCCGCTCAACTGTGGGACAGGCTGGGTCTTCCGAAAGTTCCGGAGATGGATGACGTGTGGAGGCAGGGCAGCCTGTTCGGCGTGCTCGAAGAAATGAAAGCGGCTTAGCCGCCCTTCTTCCACCGAGCCGCCGCCGCCGTGTGCGCGATCTGCGACCGCTGCTCCGGTGTCAGCGCGGCGGCACGGGACTTGGCGCCCTTGTGGCCACCCTTGGCGCGATTCGGCGCCGCCCCGTGATCTTCCTCAACCTCGCCCGTTGCAATCCGCATGACATGGACCGCGTTGCCAATCACATCGGCGGGGCGTTTCTCGCCTTTGGGGCCTCTGGGCATTACCGCGCTTCCAAATCACTAAGCAGCTTTTCCAGGTGCCACATCCGTTCGCGAATATCCGGCTTCTGACTGGGAGTGGCGTCGATCCACTCGCTGCCGTGCAAAACACGTATCTCCATATGCCCGCTATCCATTAGCGCGATGGAACTCCGCATTACCTCAATTTGCTGGCGGAGCCAAAACGAGTGATCGGAACTGCGCTTCATCCGCCCATGATAGCCTGTTCGCCTTCGGCCCTCCATCCTCTGAGCGCCAAAATTCAAACTGAGACACTACCGGATTTCCTTGAAATATCCAGGTGCCCATCTCTTACCGCCGCGACGGCAGCGCTTGATGAATCTCACCGCTCACCGAGTCTTTGAGGCGTTGCGGCTACGACGTGCATCCGCTTCCGGCTTTTCTTGACTACCTTTCCCGGGATCTTGTGGATGGCAATGATCCTAGCCTTCTGGCAGGCGATCGATATGCCCGGCTCGGTGCAGTCTGGGTCCGGCTCGATCTCTCCTTCAGGAACGGCCTCATAGACAACCGGATTCCGCGCGGCTGAGGCAAAAAATCGCGCGCCGTCGATGCTTCGTGTCAGGTAGACCCTGTCGGGCCGACACAGCGGATTTAAGTTGGACATGCCGAATACGCCGGTCTCTTGCGGCGGAAGAAGATAGTCTCCTACAAGCAGTTTTCGATTCCCACCGTGAAAATATCGCTCTCTCATGCGGCGGCTCTATCTTCTTAATCGAATCGGCGCAACGCGATCTGGCTCCGTTTCCCACTTCCACGCCGGGTCATTTTCGACCGGGACGAGGCCAGTCTTCACCGACGAGAAGAAGCTCTCCATCGCGGCGTTGTCCCAGACGCTGCCCGAACGGCTCATCGAACAAACTACACCGTTGTCGGCCATCAACCGCTGGAACTGCTCGCTGCTGTACACGATGGCTGAGACGCGCCAACGCGTGAAGCGGCTCAAGGATGCCGGCATGGGCTTCATCATGATTCAGGGCGCGCCTTTCCTCTTCCAGATCGCGACGACGGAGTTTCTCAAAGGCGTCCGGGAAGATTTCGGGCTCGCTTGATAAAGCGCGTGCCTTCGAGCGCACCTTTCGCGACGCGTCACACGCGTCGCGCCTACCACAGACCCTTGAGTCGTCCGCCGTCGAGGTTGAGCGATACGCCGGTGATGTAGCTCGCGCGCTCCGAGCACAGGAACACGGTGGCATTGGCGAGCTCCTCGGGCTTGCCCATGCGGTTGAGCGAATTCTTGCGCGCCGCGAGTTTCCGCGCCTCCTCTTCGGATTTCACGCCGAGTTCCTGCTTCAGCCCCTCGGCGTTCCGCTTCCAGAGATTGGTATCGACCCAACCTGGGCAGATCGCGTTGACCAGGACGTTATCCTCGCCGAACTCGGTCGACAGCGATTTGGTGAGGTTGAGCAGCGCAGAGTTCGTCATCCCGCTGCCGAACATATAAGGGTCGGGCTCCTTGCCTGCGCCGCCGATCGTGTTGACGATGCGACCCCACTTCTGCGCCTTCATCATCGGATAGACGAGACGGATGGCGCGCATGAAACCGAACAACTTCGTCTCAAGCTGATTCTTCAATTCATTGTCGTCAAGCACCGCGAAGCGGCCGGAATACATCGTACCGGCATTATTGATGAGGATATCGACGCCGCCAAGCTTCTGCTTTGCCGTGTCGACCAGGCGCTTGATGTCGGCCTCCTTGGTCATGTCGGCCTGAATTGCGTGCACGTCACCACCGGTCTTCTTGGCAAGCTCGTCGCGCGCCTTGTTGATCTTGTCGGCGGTGCGGCCGGCGATGAGCACGCGCACGCCTTCTTCGAGAAACAGCCGCGCGGTCTCGTAACCGATCCCGCTGCCACCGCCGGTGATAATCGCTCGGCGCCCCTTGATCCCTAGGTCCATTTCTTGTTGATCCTCTGTCAGCTTGACGCACAAAATTGGACCATAGAGTATCGGTCGAGCTTTCAAAATTACAAAAATGCGAGGGAGAGAATGGACCTCGAGCTGCGAGGCAAGGTTGCAGTCATCACCGGTGCATCGCGCGGAATCGGCAAGGCCATCGCTCATTCTCTCCTGAACGAAGGTTGTGCGGTCGCGGTCTGCGGACGCAACGCGGAGCGGTTGGACGCGGCGGTCGGCGATCTTTCCAAAATCGGGCCGCGCGTAATTGGCGTTGCGACCGATGTGACCGATGAAGCGGCGGTCGGCAGGTTGGTCGCCAGCGCCGTCGAGGCGTTCGGCCGCGTCGACATCCTCGTCAACAACGCCGGCACGCATCTGCGTGGCACGGTCGAGACCACGACGTCGGCGATCCTGGGACAGCAGCTTCGCGACAAGGTGTTCGGCTTCTTCGCGATGATCCAGGCCGTCCTGCCGATCATGAAGCGCCAGCGAGACGGACGCATCGTCAACATCGTCGGACAAGCTGCGCGCCACCCGCATCCGGACCGCTTTCCATCCGGCGTGACGAACGCAGCCGTGATGGCGATGACGAAGTCCGTCGCCGATGCGGTGGCGCGCGACAATATCCGCGTCAATGCCGTCTGCCCGCAATATATCGAGTCCGAACTGCTCGCCTCGCTGATCGCGAAGGAGATGCGCGAGCGCAATGTCGATCGCGCGACCGCGGCGGCGGGATTTTCGCGCGCCAATCCGCTGGGCCGGACCGGCGCGCCCGACGAGGTCGCGGACCTGGTCGCCTTTCTGGTGTCCGATTGCTCCAATTTCACCACCGGCAGCTCGGTGAGCGTCGACGGCGGCTATCACCGCTATGTGTTCGGCTGAGGACGCGGCATGGATCTCGGTCTTTCGGGCAAGACGGCGCTGATCACCGGCGGCACGAGCGGGATCGGCCTTGCGATCGCGCAACGCCTCGGTGCGGAGGGCTGCCGCATCGCGATCTGCGGCCGCCAACGCACGAAGCTCGATGCCGCGATCGCGACGCTGAACGCCACGGAGGCGAAGGGCTTCATCGCCGATGTCTGCAAGCCGGCCGACATCGCCGCCCTGATCGACGACGTGGTCAACGCCTTCGGCGGCATCGACATCGTGGTGAGCAATGCCGGCACGCACATCGCCGGCCGGATCGACGATGTCGCGACCGACGATCTGGTGCGGCACTTCCACACCAAGGTGATCGGCCCCTGGGAGCTCGCGCGCCGCGTCGCGCCGCACATGCGCCGGCAGGGGGGCGGCCGATTCATCGTCATCATCGGCCAGACCGGAAAGGTGCCGCAGGCGAACGCCATCGCGTCCACCATCACCAATGCGGCGCAGCACGCCTTCGTCAAATCGCTGTCGGACGAACTCGCGGCTGACAAGATCCTCGTCAACGCGGTGTGTCCGAGCCGGATCAAGAGCCCCCTGACCGACGGGCTCAAGCTCTATAATGAAGTGTATCTCGGCCGCAGCCTCGAGCAGCAGGAATCGAAGTGGGGCGCGGACGTTCCGCTCGGACGCTGGGGCACGCCGGACGATATCGCGAACGCCGTGGCGTTCCTTGCTTCAAGTCGCGCCGGATTCATCGTCGGCGCAAATATCGATGTCGACGGCGGTCACCAGCGTTCGATCTTCTAGGCCGGCCGCATGATCCGTATCGAAAACGTATCGAAGAGCTTCTACAAGCGCGATACGGCCGTCGATGCGGTTCAAAACATGAATCTGACCATCGAGCGCCGCGAGATCGTCGCGGTGATCGGCCCGAGCGGCTGCGGCAAGTCCACGCTGCTCAACATGATCGCGGGCCTCTATGCGCCAACGCGCGGACGGGTCGTCTATAAGGATGCGCCGGTGTCGGGCATCAATACCGACGTCGGATACATGACGCAGAAGGACAGTCTTCTGCCCTGGCGCAGCGTGCGCGACAACGTCGCATTTCCGCTCGAGCTTGCGGGCGTCGCCAAGGCCGAGCGATCGGACCGCGCCGATCAGGTGATCCAGCACGTCGGTCTGCGCGGCTTCGAAGAGCGCTACCCGAACGAACTCTCGGGCGGGATGCGCAAGCGCGCGTGCCTCGGACGAATGATGCTTTATGGCGCCGAAACCGCGTTGCTGGATGAGCCTTTCGCGGCGCTCGACGCGCAGCTCAAGCTCGCGATGCACGACCTGATGCTGCGGCTTGCGAGCGAGAACGATCAGACCGTCGTTCTTGTCACCCACGACCTGATGGAAGCCGTCACGCTGGCGGATCGCGTGCTGGTCTGCACGCGCAGGCCGGCGACCATCGCGCTGGAGCAGCGTATCGACCTCGAACGGCCGCGCGATGTTCTCAACGTTCGCTTCAGCAGCGCGTTCAAGGAGCATTACGATACGCTGTGGGAGCGCTTGCGCGTCGAATACAGCGAGGATCGGGTGTGATGCAGCCGGATATCAATGCGGACCGAGCGACGGCGGTCAACGTTGACGCGCCGCTGTCCTCCATCCCGCAAGCCGCACCGCTCAAGAGCGGGGGCCGCGTCCCGATGGCACTGTGGCAGGCAGCGCTCGGCATTGCGGTTCTGCTGGTGTGGCAGGGAGCGTCGGGCAGGCTGGTGGACAATTTCTTCATCTCCAATCCGCTCGACGTCGGCGCGCGCCTGTACCGTTGGACGATGGACGGCACGATCTTCCAGCATATTGGGGCAACGCTCTACGCGACCGGCATGGGCTTCGTCATCGGGTCGGTCGGCGGTGCCGTCTTGGGCATCTGGCTCGGCGTGTCGCCGTTCGCGAGCCGACTGCTCAATCCTTATTTGAACGCGCTGAATGCGCTGCCGAAGGTCGCGCTCGCGCCGCTGTTTGTGCTGTGGTTCGGGCTGGGCATCGAGTCGAAGATCGCGCTTGCGGCCGTGCTGGTGCTGTTCCTGGTGTTCCTCAACACCTTCGCGGGCGTGCGCGAGGTCGATCAGGACCTGATCGACGGGGCGCGGCTGATGCGGGCGACGCGCGCCCAGGTCATCATCAAGGTCATCATCCCGTCGGCGATGTCATGGGTCTTCGCCGGGTTGAAGATCGCCATGCCGTACGCGTTGATCGGGGCAGTCCTCGGCGAAATGATCGCGGCCAATCGCGGGCTCGGCTACCTTGTGCAGTTCTCCGGATCGCAATTCGACACCGCCGGCGTTTTCGCGGTCCTATTCGTGATCGCGCTGCTCGCCGTGGGACTGAATCATCTCGTCGACATGGTGCAAAGCCGAACAGAGCGCTGGCGCATCGTCAGCCGCTGAAACAAGCCGCAACGGGAGGACCACGCAATGAGGATCATCGGCGTTCTGACGGGCGCGGCCTGCGCCCTCGCCTCCTGGACGGCCTGCGCCGAGCCGGTGAAGATCACCAATATCGGGCACGGCTATTATGCGGCTGCGCTCTATATCGCGACGCAGGAGAAGCTGTTCGAGAAATACGGGCTCGAGCCCGAGATCACATATGTACAGGGGGGTGCGCTGGCGCTACAGGCGACGCTAACCAAACAGGCCGACGTCGGCATTCTCAGTTATGAGCACGTGCTGACCGTTGCGGTTCAAGGCAAGCGCATCGTCGCTTTCTACTGTATCGCCAACCGGCCGGTGAACAACGTCATCGCCAACGACGTGCTGATGAAGGATTCCGAGACGCTGAGCATCGAAGACAAGATCAAGCGCCTGAAGGGAGCGCGTATCGCCATGCCGTCCGCCAATGGATCCGGCGAGAAGATGCTCGGCGTGCTGGCCAAGAAATATAACCTGACGCTGCCGGGCGACATCAAAAGCGTCTATCTCGGCGCCGAAGCCGCCGCGTATGTGGCCGCCTTCCAGCGCGAGCTGATCGATGCGGCGCTGCCGTTCGAGCCGGCAGGCGTGCTCGTGCAGCAGACCGGAAAGGGCAAGGTCTATCTCAACATGATGAGCGGCGAGATTCCCGAGTTCCGCGACATCCTGTTCATGACGCTCGCGACGCACCCGGACAACATCAGGGACAAGCCCGAACTGCTGCGCAAGGTCGCGTTGGTTTTCGCCGAGGCGACGAACATCTTGAAGAACGATCCGGCGCGAGCCAAGGCACTGCTCGCGAAAGAATATCCGACCATGACGCCGGAGACGAACGACCAGGTCTACGCGACCGTCAGCCAGATCTGGCCAGCGACGGGACGCATGACCGAAGAACAGGCGCGCGCGACATTTTCCTATCTGCAGCCCGAAGGCACGGTGCCGGTGGATTTCCCATCCACCTTTACCAACGAGTTTTTGCCGAAGTAACCGAGAGCGCCCGTAAAGCGAACGAGGACGGTGCATGACGATCTTTTCCGTGGGCAAGGCGACCGTCGTGCGGATCGAGGAGACCTATCAGCCGGTCTACGGCCCGAAGGAGCTGTTTGCGGAATTCACCGACGAGATTTTGAGCGAGCACCGGCACTGGCTCGCGCCGAACCACTACGATTCGGCGACCGACAAGGTGAAGCTCAGCGTGCATAGCTGGCTCCTGCAGATCGGCGGGCAGAAGATCCTGATCGACGCCTGCTGCGGCAACCACAAGTCACGGCCGACGCGGCCGTGGTGGAATATGCTCGACATACCTTATCTCGATCGACTTGCGGCGGCCGGCGCGCGGCCGGACGAGATCGACTTGGTGATGTGCACGCATCTGCACCATGACCATGTCGGCTGGAACACGCAGCTGCGCGACGGCAAATGGGTGCCGACATTCCCGAATGCCCGCTACGTGTTCTCCAAGCCCGACGTCGACTATTTCCAGACGCTCGACATCGATCCCAAGACCGCGCCCGCCGAGTTCGGCACATTCCGCGAGTGCGTGCTGCCGATCGTCGAGGCCGGGCGCGCCGATCTCGTCACCGGCACGCACCGCCTCAATGATCATATCGAGATCGTTCCGGCGCCAGGTCATTCGCCGGGTCATATCGTGTTCAGGCTCGAAAGTGGCGGCGCGCACGCGGCCTTCGTCGGCGACGTCTTTCATCACCTTCTACAGGTCTATTATCCGCACTGGAATTTTCCGAAGAATTCCGATGCCAAAGCCGCGCGCGTCAGCCGCCGCGCCGTATTGGAGCATTGCGCCTCAACGGGCGCGTTGGTGCTTCCGGGTCATATCGGCGCGCCATTCGCCGGCTACATCGATGCCGCCGTGAACGGTTTTCGGCCGCGGTTCGGCTGATCCTACGTCGAACAGCAGAATGATCCAACGCTCTATTGCATTCCCGATTTGGATTGCCACCAGATGAGTGCCCGCCCATTTCAGGTTCTTGTCCTTCTTGGACTGGTACTTGGGTGGCCTGCGACGGAAAAAGTATGGCAACGACAAGTCCGACTGACCATCGATCCTCAGCAAGCCGAACTGCGCCATCAGATGGAGGCTCTCCATCTCATTGAAGAGCCGAGCGAAGCCCGCGCCGGTCCAGCGGCCAGCTATTTCGATCCGGATGAAGCCGCTGCCACCGTGATGCTCGTAGTCTTCAGCTATCAAAGCATCCCCTCCCGTTCGAATCCACTACTATCAGCACAGGTTGAATCGCTGGGGAAGAGCGCGGCCGGACACAGACATGAACCAGCAGAAGCGCAATGAGATGTACGCCAACCTCATGGATGTCGCCGCGATTATTGAAGGCGATGGCGTACTCGGGATCGAGCCGAATTGCTTCGTTATAGTCGGCGATGGCGCGGTCGTGGTCGTTCTTGTCATCATACGCGTTCCCGCGATTGTTGAACGCGCGAGCGTTTTTGGGATCGAGCCGGATCGCCTCATTGTAGTCCGCGATGGCGCGATCGTAGTTCTTCTTCGGGCTATAGAAAACGAGGCCTCGATTGTTGAAAGCAGAACCATACTTGGGATTGAGCCGAATGGCCTCATTGTAGTCCGCAATGGCGCGATCAGGGTCATTCTTCGACCTATACGCGATACCGCGATTGTAGAAGGCCATGGCGAATTTGGGATTGAGGCGGATCGCTTCGCTGAAGTCCGCGATGGCGCGGTCCAACTCGCTCGCGCTATTGTATTCAACTCCGCGATTGACGTATTGGCTCGCAAGATCATGGCCCTTGAATCGGCCCGATTTGATCGCACGCGTGCAGGCGGCGATCGCGACGTCACCTGATGCTTCCGCACACGTTTTCGAGTCATCCGCCGGCGCCGCTCTCGTGGGCGACGCAACGAGCAACGCCTCGACAATCGGGCAAAGTCCGAAGATTCGCAGAGCGCCAACTCTAGCCATGACAAGCCCCCAAGGTTCGGACAGCAGTACCGAACTTGGTTTGGCGAGTCAGCCCCGCGGTACGTCGCGTTCGTCTCGCGCGCGCTCGTGGGTATTGGGTCCGATCATTCCCGGGTCTTGACCGTAACAGAGTCGGGCTCATGGTTGCGGCCATCCCGGTGTTAGCGCCCGCGAACTTGCCACTGGCATCGCCCGGTGGCATCACTCTCGAAGCTGGCGGGCGCAGTTATCGCGATGTGGCGGGCTTGCCTAGTTGCCCGCAGTCTCCCCTAAGGCGTGCCATGCCGCCTGCGGACCGCTCGGGCGTTCACGATCGGGTTAGAACGACCAAATATTACAGGGATTTAATAACCCGGTCAGGTTCCAGAGAGACCAAAGGAACGATGTTACCTCGTTGGGCTTGAGGCTCGGGTGACCCATGAAGCTGATCGACAATCCGGGGGCGCGCCCCCCTGGCGGCCGTCGCTGGCGCGTCATTGCCGGCATCGCCATCGTGGCGGTGGTAGCGGGTGGGGGCTTTTATTACTGGAAAGGCAGGCCTGCAGCGGCACCGGTCGCTCGCGCGGTGCCGGTCATCCCCGTGACGGTCGTCGATTCGGCGACGCGCGACGTCCCGATCTTCCTCGAGGCGCTCGGCACGGTTTCGGCCTCGAATACGGTCTCGATTCGCAGCCAGATTACCGGAACGCTCCAATCCGTGAACTTCACGGAAGGCCAGGAGGTTCACAAGGGCGACACGCTCGCGGTGATCGATCCGCGCCCGCTGCAGGCAGCGCTGATCCAGGTGACCGCCAAGAAGGCCGAGGACCAGGCCCAGCTCATCTCCGCCCAGAAGGACCTCGCGCGCTTTAACGATCTTGCGACGCGCGACTTCGCGACCAAGCAAAGCGTCGACCAGCAGCAGGCCAAGGTCGACCAGCTCAAGGCGACGATCGACGCCGACCAGGGCGCGATCGAAAACGCCCAGACCCAGCTCTCCTACGCCACCATCACGGCGCCGTTCGACGGCCGCGTCGGGTTCCGCCAGCTCGACGCCGGCAACATCATCCACACCGGCGATACCAATCCGCTGACGGTGCTGACCCAGATCAAGCCCTCGATGGTGATCTTCACGCTGCCGCAGAAGAATCTCGGCGACGTGCGCGAAGCGATGCTGCACGGCTCCGTCGCCGTGCTCGCCTTCGACCAGGACGGCAACAAGCAGCTCGCGACCGGCGAGCTTCTCCTGATCGACAACCAGATCGACCAGGCGACGAGCACGATCCGCCTCAAGGCGCGCTTCGCCAATGACGACAGCCGGCTCTGGCCCGGCGAGTTCGTCCGAATCCGCGCTCAGGTCGATACGAAATCCAACGCCGTGACGATCCCGCCGGTCGCGCTGCAACGCGGCCCGCAGGGTCTCTTCACCTGGGTCATCAAGCCCGACAACACGGCCGAACAGCGCGTGGTCGAGGCGACGCCGGTCGGCACCGACACCGTGATCGTCACCAAAGGCCTCAGCGGCGGCGAGAAGGTCGTGGTGAACGGGCAGTATCGGCTGCAGGCCGGCACGCATGTCGACGCCAAGCCCCAGTCCGACGCGGCGGCGACCGTCCCGGGCAACCCCTCATGAGCATTTCCGAACCCTTCATCCGCCGGCCGATCGCAACCACCCTGTTGGCCGGCGCGCTCGCGCTGCTCGGCATCGTGACGTTTCCGTTGCTGCCGATCGCCCCCCTGCCCCAGGTCGATTTCCCGACCATCTCCGTGTCGGTACAGCTTGCGGGCGCCAGCCCCGACACGATGGCGGCGACGGTCGCAGCCCCGCTCGAGCGGCAGTTCGGACAGATTGCCGGCGTCACGCAGATGACGTCGGCGAGCACGCTCGGCTCGACCTCGATCACCCTGCAGTTCGAATTGAACCGCAATGTCGACGCGGCCGCGCAGGACGTGCAGGCCGCGATCACCGCCGCCAGCCGCCAGCTCCCGCTGACGCTCACCGCGCCTCCGACGTACCGCAAGGTGAACCCCGCGGATTCGCCGATCCTGATCCTCGCGGTGCATTCGGACAGCATGCCGATCACGCAGGTCGACGACTTCGCCGACAACGTCATCGCACAGCAGATCTCTCAGATCACCGGCGTCGCGCAGGTCATCATCGGCGGCGAGCAGAAGCCTGCGATCCGCGTCCAGGTCGATCCCGCCAAGCTGCAGACCCGGGGCCTCACGCTGGAAGACGTCCGCGGCGTGATCGCCAACGCCACCACCAATGCGGCCAAGGGCGCGATCAACACCGACCGGCAGAGCTTCACGATCCAGGCCAACGACCAGTTGCTCCAAGCCGATCAATACAACGACGTGATCATCGCCTACCGCAACGGCGCGCCGGTACGGGTGCGCGATGTCGGCCAGGCCGTCGACGGCCCACAAGACACCACCATCGCGGCCCTGATGGGGGACAAGTCGGGCCCGCGCCGCAGCGTCATCCTTCTGGTGTTCAAGCAGCCCGGCGCGAACGTCATCCAGACGGTGGGAGACATCAAGGCGTCGATGCCGCGGCTGGCCTCGCTCATTCCGCCGAACATGAAGATCGACACGATCATCGACCGCACGCAGACGATCCGTGCGTCGGTCAAGGACGTCGAATTCACGCTCGCATTGACGATCGGCCTCGTCGTGCTCGTGATCCTGTTGTTCCTGCGCAACGTTCGGGCAACGCTCATTCCGGCGGTCGTCGTGCCGCTTTCGCTCGCGGGCGCAACCGCGGTGATGTACGTGGCCGGGTTCAGCCTCGATAACCTGTCGCTGATGGCGATGACGATCGCGGTCGGCTTCGTGGTCGACGACGCCATCGTGGTGGTGGAGAACATCTATCGCCACGTCGAGGAAGGCTCCCGCCCGATGCAGGCCGCCCTCGACGGCGCGCGCGAGATCGGCTTCACGGTCGTTTCGATCAGCGTCTCGCTGGTCGCGGTGTTCATTCCACTGCTGCTGATGGGCGGGATCGTCGGCCGGCTGTTCCGCGAGTTCGCCATGACGGTGACGGCGGCGATCGCGGTTTCCGTGCTGGTGTCGCTGACGCTGACGCCGATGCTCGCGTCGCGCTTCCTCGAGCGCGAGAGCGAGCACCATGGCCGTATCTACCTGGCAATCGAGTGGATGTTCGACAGCATCGTCCATTGGTACGAGCGCGGCCTCGATATCGTGCTGCGGCACCGCTTCATCACGTTGATGACATTCTTCGCCACGATGGTGTTGACCGGCGTCCTGTTCGTGATGATCCCCAAGGGCTTCTTCCCGACGCAGGACACCGGCCTGATCACCGGCATCATGGAGGCCGCGCAGGACGTTTCGCCGACCGAGATGAAGCGTTTGCAGCGCGAGGTCGCGGCCCTGCTCGGCAAGGACCCCGACATCGAGGCGTTCGGCTCCTTCTTCGGCTCGGGCAGCGGCAACACGCTCAACACCGCGCGTTACTTCATCGGGCTCAAGCCGCATGAGGACCGCACCGTGACCGCGACGCAGATCATCGCGCGGTTGCGGCCGCAGATCGCCAAGCTCGAAGGCGTGAACCTGTTCCTGCAGCCGGCGCAGGACATCACGGTCGGCGGGCGCATCTCGCGCGGACAATACCAATACACGCTCCAGGACCCGAACCTCGTCGAACTGAATACCTGGGCGCCGAAGATGCTGGAGAAGTTCAAGACGCTGCCGGAGCTGGCCGACGTCTCGAGCGACCAGCAGTCGAACGCGCCGCTGCTCTCGATCAGCATCAACCGCGACGCGGCCGCGCGCTTCGGCATCCAGCCACAGGTGATCGACGACACGCTCAACGATGCGTTCGGTCAGCGCCAGGTGGCGCAGTATTTCACCCAGACCAATTCGTACTTCGTCGTGCTAGAGGTCCTGCCGGACCTGCAGAAGGACATGAATACGCTGCAGCAAATCTACCTGAAGGCAGCCGACGGCCGCCCCGTGCCGCTTTCAACCCTCGTGGATGTCAATTCGTCCGGCACCGGCCCCCTGTCGGTGTCGCATCAGAGCCAGTTCCCGGCCGTGACGCTCTCGTTCAACCTGCCGGCCGGCGCCGCGCTGGGCCAGGCGGTCGACGCGATCCGCCAGGCCGAAACGGAGATCGGCAAGCCTGAGTCCGTGGTCGGCAGCTTCCAGGGCAACGCGCAGGCGTTCCAGGATTCGCTCGCCAGCGAGCCGGTGCTGATCCTCGCCGCGCTGATCGTCGTCTATGTGATCCTCGGCGTGCTGTACGAGAGCTTCGTGCACCCCATCACCATTCTCTCCACCCTCCCCTCCGCGGGCGTCGGTGCGCTGCTTGCGCTCTATGCCGGCGGATTCGATCTGTCGGTGATCGGTATCGTCGGCATCATCCTGCTCATCGGCATCGTCAAGAAGAACGNNAACGGCATCATGCTGGTCGACTTCGCGATCAAGCGCGAGCGCGAGGGCGTCGGCCCCGAAGAGGCGATCCGCGAGGCCGCGCTGCTGCGCTTCCGCCCGATCCTGATGACCACGATGGCGGCGCTGCTCGGCGGCCTCGCGCTGATGCTGTCGCACGGAGCGGGTTCGGAGCTGCGCCAGCCGCTCGGTTATTCGATGGTGGGCGGACTCGCGCTCAGCCAGGTGCTGACGCTGTTCACCACGCCGGTCGTGTATCTCTACCTCGACCGCCTGCAGACCTGGCTCGGCGGCGGAGAGCGCCACCCGGAGGCGCCTCCCGACGACGACGAAGTCGCCAACGTCGCCGCGCAGTAGAAGCTGCCGCGTGTCGCGGTTCTCGATCCGCTCACTTGAGTGCGTTCTTGATCGTGCCGAAGGTCGAGTTGAGTTTCGTCCCCAAACCCTGCGCGACCGTGATAATCGCGACCGAGATCCCCGCCGCGATCAGACCGTATTCGATCGCCGTGGCCCCGGACTCGTCGGCGGCAAAGCGCGCAACTAAGTTTTTCATCGACTGCCCCTCATGACCCGCGACTTTTTCAAACATCGCCGCGTTAAGAGAAGATGCATACGCATTGCGACGGATGGCATCAGGGCGCGGAGTTCGCGCATCCGCGGCCGTATTTGAAATTGCAGAAAGACCCGTCGTTACGGCGGAAAATGAACTGATGAAACTCGGTGCTGCGACATTTCATCGCGAGAGCGCCTGAGCACGCGCGACTTTTCGTCACGCGAAAATTCCAGCATCGATGCGCGCGTCCGACGCGCGATGCGCGCGGCGCCAGCGCGGCGCGAAAAAAACGAAGAGCGGGTCGCTAGACCCGCCCTTCGCGCAGAGGTCCGATGAGATGAAGCGGGCGACGTCAGTCGCCGGCCTGATCGCAAGAGGCGAAGCGGCCGTAACCCTCGTCGGTAAAGCAGGCACTCGGCTGGTCGCTGACGATCGCCGGCGCGCCAGGATGCGCGGCCGCCTGGGACGATTGCAGGCCCTGATCGCTGTACTCGCTCTGGTACGGCACAGCGTGGTGCTTGTAGCGCGTCTGCGCGAGAGCGGAGCCGCTGACGGCGCCGCCCGCAACGATTGCCACGAAGCCGACGCTCGCGATACGGATCATGATCGAACGCATGAGTTTGGTCCTTTCAGTTTCTTGTCGCCCGCACGCCGTGTAATGCTGCAGCGCGGGCGAAAGTCGGGCGGAAAAGTCACGCGCGAGTCACTTGCGCGTGAATCAACATTGCCGAAATGTCATTAAGTCACGAAAACGACTGCCGCACAGCTATTTCTTTGAACGTTAACCGGACGCGCGTGCCGCGACGGCCTGCCATGCCGGGATCGCGCGCGCGGCTGTCATGCGTGCGGCGCAGCATCATTGGGCGGCGAATGTTCAAACGTTGAGCACGCGCCCGTAAGCGTCGAGAACCGCTTCCTTCATCATCTCCGAGAGCGTCGGATGCGGGAAGATCGTGTGCATCAGCTCTTCTTCGGTGGTCTCCAGGTTCATCGCGACCACGTAGCCCTGAATCAGCTCCGTCACTTCGGCGCCGACCATGTGCGCGCCGATCAGCGCGCCGGTCTTCCGGTCGAAGATCACTTTCACCAGCCCTTGGTCCTCGCCGAGCGCGATCGCCTTGCCATTGCCGAGGAACGGGAAGCGGCCGACGCGGATATCAATCTTCAGCTCCTTGGCTTTGGCTTCGGTGAGCCCGACCGAGGCGATCTGCGGCGCACAGTAAGTGCAGCCCGGGATGAGGTTCTTGTCCATCGGATGGGGTTTGAGGCCCTTGATCGCCTCGACGCAGACGATGCCTTCATGCTCGGCCTTGTGCGCCAGCATCGGCGGACCCGCGACGTCGCCGATCGCATAGATGCCCGGGACGTTGGTCTTGCAGTAGCCATCGATCGCGATCGTGCCGCCGCGCTCGGTCTTCACGCCGAGCTTTTCCAAGCCCAGGTTCTCGATGTTGCCGACAACGCCGACCGCCGAGATGACGCGGTCGACGGTCATCTGCTGCGAGCCTTTGGCGTCCTCGATCGTCGCGGTAACGCTGTCGGCGTGGCGGTCGAGCTTTACGACCTTGGCGCCGGTGAGGATCTTGATGCCCTGCTTCTCGAATGCCTTGCGCGCGAAGGCCGCGATCTCGGCGTCCTCGACAGGCAGGATTTGCGGCAGCACTTCCACGATGGTCACCTGCGCGCCCATCGTGCGATAGAACGACGCGAATTCGACGCCGATCGCTCCAGAACCGATCACCAGCAGCGACTTCGGCATCTTGTCCGGCACCATCGCCTCGAAATAGGTCCAGACCAGTTTCTTGTCCGGCTCGATGCCGGGAAACACGCGCGGCCGCGCACCGGTCGCCACGATGATGTGCTTTGACTGATAGCTGCCCGGCCCGAGCGCGCCCTTCGGCGCCTCGGCCTTGGCGGCCTTCACGGTGATCTTGCCGGGTGCGTCGATCACGGCCTCGCCCCAGATGGTCACGATCTTGTTCTTGCGGAACAGGAAGCCGACGCCGTCGGAGAGGCGCTTCGAAACCCCGCGCGAGCGCTTCACCACCGCGGCCGTATCGAGGCCGACATTGTCGGCCTTCAGCCCGTAGTCCTTAGCGTGCTGCATGTAGTGGAAGATCTCCGCCGAGCGCAGCAGCGCCTTGGTCGGGATGCAGCCCCAGTTGAGGCAGATGCCGCCGAGATGATCGCGCTCCACCACGGCGACCTTGAAGCCGAGCTGCGCGGCGCGGATCGCTGTCACATAGCCGCCCGGGCCGGAGCCGATGATGATGATGTCGAAGGCTGTTTCAGCCATGCGTTTCCTCAGCGGTCGTTTGTATCGGGACAATAGCCCATTCGGCGGCGGGTTTGACCAGCCCGGCTCAAGGGCCGCCGATGTCGGAGACCGGGCGGAACACGCCGTCGTCGCCGATCCGCTCGAGGACGCCCGAACGGATGTCGAAGAAACAGCCATGCAGCGCAAGCTTGCCGGCGACGACCGGCTCCCGCACCCAGGGAAACGTCATCAGGTTCTCGATCGAGAGCCGCACCGACTCGTGCTCGCAGAAATCCTGGCGGTGCTCGGGCGCGACGTTGAGCGCGCGCAGCTTCGCGCGCTCGGCGATGCTGACCCAATGGCCGACGAAGTCGGACGCCTCCTCTGGCGCGCCGTGCAGCAGCGCATGGATGCCGCCGCACATCGCATGGCCCATCACGACGATGTTCTCGACCTTCAGCGCGCGCACGCCGAATTCGAGCGCCGCGCTGGTGCCGTGGAATTTGCTGTCCGGGCTGTAGGGCGGCATCAGGTTCGCGACATTGCGCGCGACGAACAGCTCGCCCGGCGCCGCGTCGAAGATCATTTGCGGGTCGGCGCGGCTGTCCGAGCAGGCGATCAGCATCGTGCGAGGCTGCTGCCCGCGCTCGCTCAGTTCCTCGAATCGGCTGCGCGCGTGCGCCCAGGTGCCGAAGCGGAAGCGGCGATAGCCGGCAATCAGATCTTCCATCGGGTTCACGCCTGTCGGACTTTACTGGTGCCGCGTCTGTCCCGTGAGAGCAAGCAAAAGCAATGCCGCGCTCAGCGCAGGATTTCCACCGGCAGCACCCAGGCGTTGAGGATGCCGGCGACGAGCGCCGCGACGATCCCGAAAGCGAGCCAATAGAGGGCGCTTGGCTCCGCCAGCATGAGCATCACCCCGCCGATGACGACCGGCAGGCTCGGCACGAGGCTCAGCGCCACCCGCCCAGAGCGCCGCTGCACCACGATGTCCGGCCGCGCACGCCACGCGCTGAACTGGATCACCGCCGGAAATACGCACATCGCGACGCCGATGACTGCCACCACGGCGCCGAACAGCTTCGCCGGCATGCCCGGGATCAGCGCGACGCTGCCGAGCACCATCGCGCCGACCACCACGAACAGCGTCTCGGCGGCGCGGCCGGGCAGATGCTGGTATTTCAGGATGGTGGTCAGGTTGATCGAGATCGCGACGAACAAGAGCCCGCTCAGCGCGGCCGCGGCGCCGACCTCGGCCACGAAGAAATTCGCCTAATCGGCAAACGGAATGGGGGTCACGCACCGTCTCCCGCCCTCGACATCATGCGTGCGTCCTGAGCCATCGCCGCCGAATGAGTCACCATTGAATACCGATCATCAGGGCGGTCGGCACGGCGACCTGCGCCAGCACGGCGAAATCGGCGGTGTTGAACGACAGCTTGCGCTCCGCCACCGCGCCGGCGCCGACAAGGCCGCCGAGCAGCAGCGCCATCGCGACCAGCAGCGCCAGCGCGGTCCAGTCGATGCCCGCGACGCTGCGCGCCGCCGCGAGTGCGACGCCGAGCGCGATCGTGGTGATGATCGCGGTCAGCACGAACAGCATCACGACGGCGATGAATTCCTCGCGCGCCCGGAACACGATCGCGAGCTGATTCTGCACGATGCCGGCGACGAGCGCCGAGAGGAAGAAGGCGAGGAGCAACGTGCCGAGGTTTTTCATGGAACGCGTCTGTCCGAACCCCGTCACACTCAGGCGCCCGCGCGGAGCGCGGGCCTCGAAGGGCGACGGCCCCAGTTCGTCATCCTTCGAGGCTCGCTT
>PLJS01000023.1 GCA_003140315.1 Hyphomicrobiales bacterium | reverse complement strand
CTTACGGCTTCACAGTCCTATAATGATGACTACAGCTTCGTTGCTTCCGCTAAAAACAAATCGACATCCCGTGTGACCAGCTTGCGAGTGAACATCACTGCGCTTGACTGTCCAACTCAAGGCGCGCGGGATGCAGATTGCGACATCATAGGGCGTAGCAGCGACACGTTTGACGCCAACATACCGGCCGGTGAAGTCCGGCAGATCAGCGGGAAAGTGAAGTTGCCGGACGTGCCGAAGCCGCGCGGCGTGTTCACGTCGAGATTGATTGTCAGCGCAGTGCGGGCACCGCTCGACAAGTCGGACGACACACCCGGCAATGACATTCTTTCGCAGTGGGTCTATAAGTGCAGCAATGACTGATCCGGATAAAATCTATGCAGATGCGGGGGAGCCCGCGACGCTGCACTATAGCGGGCGCTCAGTGCCTTCCCCGACCTTACAAGAGGCCGTGCTCGAATGGATGCGTCTTGCCGCCGAAGATCGCGAGCGTGCGACTATTCAGGTGAACGTGCCCGGCGGTCCAACGTACACCGCGAAGGAAATTAATCGGCTGCACATCGCGTCCAAGCCGAAGTGATCGACCGCCATTCTAGGGGATTCGACGTGCGGATCATCGTTCACGAAAGCCGCAAGCTCGCGCCAGAAAGGCAATTGTCAGGCGCCCTCAAATGAGACGCTCGATCGCGATGGCGACCGCGTGTTTGATTGGCAGCGCTTCGATCGCACCTGCACAAAACAGATGCGCGGAAGAGGCCCTGAAAAATTATAACAGTCTGAACGTGGCGCTCCTGCGCGAAGGGCCTCTTATGTCGGCGAAGGCACTTGTCAGTCATCGCCGTCTTGAAGAGGCGTACTGCCACGAATTGGCTCTTTGCATCGTCCATCAGCCCGCAGACCAGCCTGTACCGGAGTTCGCGCGCCTTCCCTATCTTGCGGCTTTCGCGAAATGCCTGCGTGATGAAGCGCTGGAAAAATACGACGCGGTCGAGCGCAAACAATGAGACGCTGATTTGAAATAGAAGGTCGCGCCGTGCGGCGCGGTTCACGAAAGCCCGGCCCGAAGGGACACGCCCTAGCTTGACGGTAGGTTGTCCAGACACGCTTGCGCTTTAGCGAGGAAGTAATTTCTTAGACGCGCGTCTTTGATGCGTTTGGCTGCTCGCATCTGCACCTCATCCATGGATCGGTACTCAGGATTTTCGAAAAGTTCTGCGAGGTATCCGTCTGCGTCAGATTCATTTTCGATCATGTAGGATCGGGGTAGGCTGACGTTCATGATTGCTGCTCCTTGGGGGTCTAACGGGGGCGCTGCCGGTGATTATCGGCCCCATGTCGCGCGATACCCTGCTTTGAGTTCGTCGCTCAGGCCTGTAGCTGGTAGGCCGGACCGCTGCTGATCTTGCCGGACGATGCGGTCGCATTCCGCCAGCGGCGCGGGATGGCCGGGCGGTTGCNNTTTCTAGCAGCGTGGCTCTTTCCGGGTGCTGCCGCACTTCCACCGACCGCCAATAGACCACGCAAGGGTGGTTTCCTGCCTGCGGCGCTCGACCAACTACGATGTCTGTTGCTCGCTCTCTTGTGCATCCCGGCAAGTGCGGCGGCTGTTGGGCGGCAGCCGGTTGCGGAGCCGAATGTAACCCAACGACAGCGGCGAGAAATGCTGTGGGGACAGTGACGCGCATGTGCTGATGTTAGCAGCCGTGCTTTGGCCTAGCAATTGGCGAGTTGCTCGGGATCGAGCTATAGTCCTCACTCGTGGATAGTGGGGCCGAACACATGCGTGCATTAGCCGTGGTCGCCGCTATTGTCGCGGCTGTTCTGCTTGCGAAATTCGGCACGCTATCGCCTTGCGGAATGCTTCGTGAAACAGTGCGCCAGCATGATGGCTTGGCCGCCGCCCTGCCTGACAGCATCGTTGATCTTGCGCTTGTCGGACAGTATGGCGCGCTATCGCCGGACCGCTGCCTTGGCATTCTGATGAGCGGCACGAACACCGCGAGCACTGCGGCCCCGAACACAGTCCAAGTTACCAAGGCGCCGCCGACACAACCGGCACCGCAGACCACCGTGCAGAATCCGGCTCAGTGGGCATTTAACGTGACCACGCAAGCGACCAACGAATGTCGAGCGCGCCGACTGAAAGGGGAGCTACGATCATACGCGGCATCGGCGCAATGCGCCAATCCGGCAATGCTACAGGCGTTTCGGGCGACGCAGTACAAGCACATGGACCTAATTGAGGCGTTCGCTGCAAAGCGTCTCGAATTGGCGACACGGATAGATCGCGGTGAACTCACCGAAGATCAGGTCAAGTCAGAGATTGAAAAGGCTTTTGCGGCGATGCAAGCAGTCGAGCGCAGACGCGAGCAGGGGATGTAGCGTCTTTTCTCGAAATGATTTTCGTCAGGCCTTTTCGATCCGCTTTATTTCGGCGGCGACTTCTGTCGCGAGGGAATCGGCGCGGCGCTTGTGGGTACGGGCGCGATGCTTATAAAACTCATCAATCTCTTCGCGCGTCGGCTCATACTCAAAACTGTCGTACAACGCACCGGACTTGAGCCGCGCCGCGACGCCGGGATCATGGCGCGCGTCGCAGAAAATACGCGACGCCCGCTCTGCAATGCTTTCCATCCGGCCATCGGGCCATCGGCATCGGTGTGCATCGGCATCGGTGTACATCGCGTTGACTTTATCGAAGAACGCGGACAGCGCCTTGTCGTAGTCTTTCGCTTTCATCAAAAGCTGATGCGCCAACTCAGCTAACCACTTCTCTGTCGTTTCCTGCATTTGAGTATGACATGCGCTGCGGATGATCGGTGCGCAAGGGGAGGGGATAGATTCGCGGTTAACCGACAGTTTTAGAGGGTCTGAATNNGTTTTTGAAAAAGGGATCGACGGCTTGGCGGAGCGGGCGGGGATACAGGGGACATACTACTGCACGTCACACGAGCAAAAATCCAAATATACCCCATACCTCAGCCCCGCCCGAACCGCTATAGTTAATCGCCGACCCCACCCCCTGTTAATCCTACCTTTTAACGTTGCTGCGCCATTAACCACGCGCAACGATTTAATGATCGAGCCGGAATGTGTCATAACGGGTATTATGCGAATGGAGCTNNCTTCGTACGAGACGATGAAGATTCAGTTAACCCGGCGCCGCGTGAAGATGTGCACGGCGCGGTAGGGAAAAGAATTCAGATTAACGAAGTCTTAAGAAATATGGTTAACGCCGTAAGTGGCGCGCAAGATCGTGCACGAGGCCACCGTCATGCGACCAAGGCGGCAACGTCTCGTTCGTCATGGCCATTGGTCGTGGCTGTGCCGCTCGTGCGTGTCGCTGTCGCTGTGGCGATCATCGCTCGTGCCGCATGTGCGCAGTCCGCCTATACGA
>PLJS01000062.1 GCA_003140315.1 Hyphomicrobiales bacterium | reverse complement strand
AAGGAAGTCCGCTTCGGCATCGTGGCTTCCGCGCTGTTCGCCGTCATCACGACCGCCGCGTCGTGCGGCGCCGTCAACGCCATGCACGACTCGTTCACGGCGCTCGGCGGCATGATCCCGCTCATCAACATCCAGCTCGGCGAAATCGTCGTCGGCGGCGTCGGCTCAGGCATGTACGGCATGCTGCTGTTCGTGATCCTGGCGATCTTTGTCGCCGGCCTGATGGTCGGTCGCACGCCGGAATATGTCGGCAAGAAGATCGAGGCCAAGGAAGTGAAGATGGCGATGCTCGCCATCCTGATCCTGCCGCTGATGTACCTCGGCTGGACGGCCATCGGCATCGTCAACCCGCAGGCGACGTCGCAACTGAACAATCCGGGACCGCACGGCTTTTCCGAGATGCTCTATCTGTACACGTCGAGCACCGGCAATAACGGATCGGCGTTCGCCGGCATCTCGGCCAACACGTTGTTCTTCAACATCACCGGCGCCGTCGCGATGTTCATCGGCCGCTTCTGGATGATCATCCCCGCTATGGCGATCGCGGGTTCGCTCGCGGAGAAGAAATCGGTCCCGCCTTCCGTCGGCACATTCCCGACCACCGGCGGGCTATTCGTTGGCCTCGTCGTCGGCGTGATCCTGATTGTCGGCGGTCTCACCTTCTTCCCTGCGCTGGCGCTCGGACCGATCGTCGAGCATCTCGCGATGACCGCCGGCACGCTGTTCTCGTCGAACTGAACTCGGAGTCACGTTCATGGAAACTTCAAATATCCGCAAGGGAACGCCGGCTTCGGCGCTGTTCGATCCCAAGATCGTAATTCCGGCGATTGGCTCGTCGTTCGTGAAGCTCGATCCACGAACGCTGATCAAGAATCCAGTCATGTTCGTACTTGAGATCGTCACGGTCCTGACCACGGTCATCCTGGTCCGCGACCTTTTGACCGGAGGCCAGAATATCGGCTTCGAGTTCCAGGTCATCCTTTGGCTCTGGATCACGATTCTGTTTGCCAACTTCTCCGAAGCCGTGGCCGAGGGCCGCGGCAAGGCGCAGGCCGACGCGCTTAGGCAGACCCGAACTTCGACGCAGGCCAAATTTCTGACCAGACCCGGCAGCAAAGATTACAAGATGGTACCGGGCATCAGCCTCAAGGTCGGCGATGTCGTCCTCGTGGAGGCGGGTGACTTGATCCCGTCGGACGGTGAGATCGTCGAAGGCATCGCGTCGGTCAACGAGGCGGCCATCACGGGCGAATCCGCTCCGGTCATCCGCGAGTCGGGCGGCGACCGTTCGGCGGTGACGGGCGGGACGCAGGTGCTGTCCGACTGGATCCGTGTGCGGATCACGGCCGCACAGGGATCGACCTTCATCGACCGCATGATCAAGCTGGTTGAGGGCGCCGAGCGGCAGAAGACGCCGAACGAGATCGCGCTCAACATTCTGCTGATCGGGCTGACGATCATCTTCGTCTTCGCCACGGCGACGATTCCGAGCTACGCGACCTATGCGGGCGGCACCATCTCGATCGTTATCCTGGTGGCGCTTTTCGTCACGCTGATCCCCACCACCATCGGCGCTCTATTATCTGCGATCGGCATTGCCGGTATGGACCGCCTTGTCCGCTTCAACGTGCTCGCGATGTCCGGCCGCGCGGTCGAAGCCGCAGGCGACGTCGATACGCTGCTCCTCGACAAGACCGGCACCATCACGCTCGGCAATCGCCAGGCCACCGAGTTCAAGCCAGTGCGCGGCATCAGCGAACAAGAGCTGGCGGACGCGGCGCAACTCGCTTCGCTCGCCGACGAGACGCCGGAAGGCCGCTCGATCGTCGTGCTGGCGAAGGAGAAATACGGCATTCGCGGACGCGATCTTGGCGAGCTGCGCGGCACCTTCATTCCGTTCACGGCGCAAAGCCGGATGAGCGGAATGGAAGTCGGCGATTCGTGGGTGCGCAAGGGCGCGGTCGATTCGATCCTCGGCTTCCTGAATGCATCCGGAGCGGTCGTGGTGCCGTCCGGCGCTGTCCGCGCGCTGCAGCCGGCAGTCACAGTCGAAATCGCGCGTGAAGTTAACGCAATCGCCGACGAGGTTGCGAAATCGGGCGGCACGCCGCTCGCGGTCGCCAAGGACGGCCGCCTGCTCGGCATCATTCACCTCAAGGATATCGTCAAGGGCGGCATCCGCGAACGCTTCGCCGAGCTGCGCCGCATGGGCATCCGCACCGTCATGATCACCGGCGACAATCCGACGACGGCGGCGGCGATTGCCGCGGAGGCCGGTGTCGACGACTTCCTGGCGCAGGCGACGCCCGAGGACAAGTTGAAGCTGATCCGCGATGAGCAGGCCAAGGGCAAGCTGGTCGCGATGTGCGGCGATGGCACCAACGACGCTCCTGCGCTCGCGCAGGCCGACGTCGGTGTCGCCATGAACACCGGCACGCAGGCGGCGCGCGAAGCCGGCAACATGGTCGATCTAGACTCCAACCCGACCAAACTGATCGAGGTCGTCGAGATCGGCAAGCAGTTGCTTATGACCCGCGGCGCCCTCACTACGTTCTCGATCGCCAACGACGTNNCCATCATCCCGGCGATGTTCGCCTCGTACTATCTTGCAGAAGGGGCCGCCAGCGGCCCGCTGCAGGCCCTCAACATCATGCGCCTGGCGAGCCCGCAGAGCGCCATCCTTTCGGCCATCATCTTCAACGCGCTGATCATCATCGCGCTCATTCCGCTCGCCCTGAAGGGCGTCGCTTACCGCCCGATCGGAGCCGGTCCGCTGCTGCAGCGCAACCTGCTGATCTATGGCGTCGGCGGCATCATCATTCCGTTTATCGGCATCAAGGCGATCGATCTTCTGGTCACAGCCTTGCATCTCGCCTGAGGAGAATAGTCATGCTGAAGGAAATCCGGCCCGCAATCGTACTCATCGTCGCTTTGACGGTGATCACCGGCTTGCTCTATCCGCTGGCCATGACCGGCGTCGCGGGTGTGATCTTTCCACGCCAAGCCCAGGGCAGCCTCATCGAGAGGGACGGCAAAGTCGTCGGTTCGGAGCTCATCGGACAAGTCTTCGCCGACGACAAGTATTTCCACGGCCGGCCATCCGCGACGAATGCGCCTGACCCGAAGGACGCGACCAAAACCATCGACGCGCCCTATAACGCGGCAAATTCCGGTGGCTCCAATCTCGGTCCGACCAACAAGGCCCTTGTCGACCGCGTGAAAGGTGACGTCGACAAGCTTAAGGCGGAGAACGCGTCTGCGCCAGTTCCGATCGATCTGGTGACGACCTCGGCCAGCGGCTTAGACCCGCACATTTCCCCGGAGGCAGCGCTGTTCCAGGTTGCCCGTGTTGCCAAGGCGCGCAACATGCCGGAGGATCGCGTGCGCCAGCTCGTCAGCGACAACACCGAGGGTCGTTTCCTCGGGTTACTCGGCGAGCCGCGCGTGAATGTGCTAACGCTGAATCTGGCGCTGGACGGCGCTGCGGTCCGATAGGATTGGGTGACTTCAGGGTCGAGGAGCCTATGCCGGATGGCAGAGCAGCACCGAGACCTTGAACATCGCCCTTCGCCTGAGGCCCTGCTCGACGCGGCCCGGCGGGAGGAAAGCCGTCTCGGCAAGCTCAAGATCTTCGTGGGTGCGGCACCGGGTGTCGGCAAGACTTACGAAATGCTGCAGACCGCGCGCGCCCGCAAGAAGGACGGCTACGACATCGTTGCCGGGATCGTCGAAACCCACGGCCGCCGCGAGACTGAAGCTCTGCTGGATGGCCTGGAAGTCATCCCGCGCCGGCGCGTCGAGTACAAGGATCAGTGGCTCGACGAAATGGACATCGACGCAATCATCGCGCGCCGGCCGCAGATCGTTCTGGTTGACGAGCTTGCCCATACCAATGCGCCGGGCAGCCGTCACCCGAAGCGCTACCTCGATGTCGAAGAACTGCTAAGCCACGGCATCAACGTCTATAGCACCGTCAACATCCAGCACATTGAAAGCCTGAATGACGTGGTGGCGCAGATCACCCATGTCCGCGTGCGCGAGACGGTGCCGGACTCCATCTTCGATCGCGCCGATGCGGTCGAGCTGGTTGATCTCACGCCTGATGATCTGATCCAGCGCCTCAAAGAGGGAAAAATCTACGTTCCAAAGCAGGCTGAACGGGCGCTCGAGCATTTCTTCGCGCCCGCCAATCTGACCGCCCTTCGCGAGTTGGCGCTGCGCCGCACCGCTGATCGTGTCGACGAGCAATTGCGTTCCGAAATGCAGGCCCGCGCCATCTCCGGGCCTTGGGCGGCAGGCGAGCGCATTCTTGTATGCGTGAGTGAGGATCCGCGCGCCGCAGGTCTGGTGCGTTACGCTAAGCGCCTTGCCGATCGTTTGCATGGTCCCTGGATTGCTCTCTACGTCGAAGGTCGGCGCAGCACGCAGCTCAACGAGGAGCAACGCGATCGAGTCACCGATACATTGCGTCTGGCAGAGTCTCTCGGCGGCGAAGCGGTCACAATCCCGAGCGCCGGACAGCGGATTGCTGACGATGTGCTCGGCTACGCGCAATCGTCAAATGCGACCCAAATTATCATCGGGAAATCGACGCGTTCGCGATGGTTTGAACTGTTGAACGGCTCGGTCGTTCACGACCTCATCCGAAGGTCTGGCAATATTAGCGTGCATGTGATCGCGGGCGATGCACTTGCCGAAGAGCCCATTTCAAAAAAAATGGTGCGCGCCGCGGAAGTGTCGCACCCGCCAGATCCCCGTCCTTACTTGGTCGCACTCATCGCCGTGGCGATAGCTCTTGGTGCTGGACTCGTGATTCAAGCGTGGTTGGGTATCGAGAGTGTCGATCTGGTGTTTCTCACGGCCGTGGTTGGCGTCGCGGTGCGCTATGGGCTGCTGCCGTCGCTCGCCGCGAGCGTTGCGGCGTCGTTGTGTTACAACTTCTTCTTTATGCCGCCGATCTATACGTTCACGATTGCCGACCCGACCAATGTAACGGCTTTCTTCTTTTTCATTGTTATGGCGGTACTGGTTTCCAATGTAGCGGCGCGCGTTCGCCTCCAAGCGGTCACCGCAATCAGCCGAGCGCGTATCACCGAATCGCTATACGCGTTCAGCCGAAAGCTCGCGGGCGTTGGCGCGATCGATGATGTACTTTGGGCGACTGCCTATCAAACCGCTCTGATGCTTAAGGTTCGCGTCGTCTTGTTGCTTCCTGAAGACGGCTCCATTGCGGTGAAAGCTGGCTATCCACCCGAAGATACACTCGACGATGCCGATCTCGCCGCCGCGAAATGGGCTTGGCAAAATGATCGTCCGGCCGGGCGTGGGTCTGACACGCTTCCGGGCGCCAAGCGTTTATTTCTGCCGATGCGTACTGGGCGCGGACCGGTCGGTGTGGCGGGGATCGACAGTGACAAAGTAGGGCCGATTCTTACCCCCGACGAGCGCCGTCTCCTTGATGCCTTGATAGACCAGGGAGCGCTTTCTATCGAACGTGTGCGTCTTGTTGAAGATATCGATCGCGTCAAACGCACCGTCGAGACGGATCGGTTGCGGGCGGCACTACTTACCTCGATCTCCCACGATCTGAAGACGCCGCTTGCCGCCGTGCTCGGGTCCGCGGGGACGCTGAGGGATCTCGCCGACAAGCTCACCGAAGCCCAGAAGTCCGATCTGTTGGCAACCATCATCGACGAATCTGAGCGGCTCAATCGGTTCATTGCGAACCTGCTCGACATGACCAAGCTGGAATCCGGAGCCATAGCGCCAAATGCCGCGCCACATGACCTAAGCGAAATCGTTGGTTCAGCGCTACGTCGGGCCAACAAAATTCTCGCCTACCACAAGATAGAGCTTGATCTGACTTTGGATTTACCGATGCTGCAGCTCGATGCTGTCTTGTTTGAACAGGTTCTTTTCAATCTCCTCGACAACGCCGCAAAGTACGCGCCCGACGGGACGACGGTTCGTATTCAAGGTTGGCAAGAAAGCGACTCGGTCTACCTCCAGATATTGGATGAGGGTAGCGGTATCGCTCCCGCGGACCTCGAACGGATATTCGACAAGTTTTACAGAGCTCAGAAAGCCGACCACGTTCGGGCTGGCACAGGGCTTGGACTGGCTATCTCGCGCGGCTTCGTCGAGGCTATGCATGGCACCATCACCGGTGCGAATCGCACCGACCGCTCCGGCGCCGTCTTCACGATTCGACTCCCGATACCTGTGGGCTCCAAAGTATTGGACACCGCAGCATGACGGCTGCCCCTCTCAAGATTCTGGTGGTTGATGATGAGCCCCCTATTCGCAAGCTCTTGCGGATGGGGCTGACGACGCAGGGTTACCAAATTCTCGAGGCGCCAAACGGTAAAGCCGCCCTAGAGCTTCTAAGCAAAGAGCCCGACCTCGTCATCCTTGACCTGGGCTTACCGGATATTCAGGGTCACGAGCTCTTGCGAATGATCCGTGCGCGAAACGAGAGCGTCCCCATCGTGGTCCTATCCAGCCGAGGCGATGAGGCCGGAAAGGTTCAGGCGCTCGACTTGGGCGCCGACGACTATGTTACGAAGCCTTTTGGGATGGATGAGCTTCTTGCTCGGATGCGAGCAGCCCTCCGACACCAGCTGCAGGTACATGGAGAGCGCCCGGTTTTTCGAGTCGGAGACCTCTCGGTTGATTTGGTCCGTCGCATCGTCAAAGTTGGTAGCAAGGAGATAAAATTATCGCCAAAGGAATATGAATTGCTGCGATTGCTGGTGCAGCATGCTGGGAAGGTGCTTACTCACAAATATCTGCTCGCAGAGTTGTGGGATGCTCAGACCGATGCACAGTATCTTCGAGTGTATGTCCGGCAACTTCGACAGAAAATTGAAATTGACCCAGAGCGCCCTCAATTCGTTCTAACCGAGACAGGTATTGGCTATCGGTTACGCGCACCAGACTAAGAGATATGGCTCAAGTATGGTCCGCTTTCGCCGAATGCCTTCGGCATCGCATCCCGCAGGGACAATTATGAACATCTCGGACTTTCTTTCCCCGAACAACGCGATGGTCGACGTTCGCGCATCGGACAAGCGTCAGCTCTTACGGGAGTTGGCGCAAAAGGCCGCGCCGGCGCTACAAATGCCAGCGAAACTGATCGCTTCAGTGTTGATCAAGCGGGAAGAGCTTGGATCCACCGGAATGGGCGACGGGATAGCCATTCCACATGCGCGGTTTCCGACATTGGAAAAGCCGTTTGGCATCCTTGCGAGACTCAAGCAGCCGATTGATTTTGACGCCGTCGATGGCGGGCGAGTGGACTTGGTGTTTGTCCTTCTGCTTCCGGCCTCGCCTGACGGCGACCCGCTCGCGGCACTGGCTTGCGTGGCGCGGAAGCTGAGAACTTCATCGCTTGTTGCGCGGTTGCGCCAAGTGAAATTGTCGGATGAACTTTATGCCGCGATCGTAGAGTAAAAGGCGCAATTCGGATTGGACCGGCCGATCACCCCACCGCGGCCGACCCTCATTGTAAACTTTCCGCTGCGTAGCCTTCATCCTGAGATGAGCTTGAATAGCGAACATCCGAGTCGATCGATGACCGCTGACGCAGGCCCCGGGGGCTGGGAGGCGGCGGCACGCTCCGTGAAAGTTGGGGCTTACTGGACACGGTCCGCTTCGCGTTGGGCGAGCGTGGAGGCGTGCGGCCATCGCGCAACGACCCCACCATGCATGCTCGCGACCGGGTCTCTGCCCTAAGGGTAGGGCGATTCGCGGACTTCAGCAGCCCTGTTGACTCGGCACGACGAGGGAGGCCGTTGGCGCTGCGGCCCGCCAGACAGTCGATCACCACCGACCTGCGGAACCGGCGACGTGTCGATTTTCTGCACTTTCTCGCTCAAAGCGGACTCAAGGTGTTTTTTTGCCATCGTGGCTTTAGAGCAAAGTTCCTTTTAGGATGACCAGCGCGACGCTGAAGTAGATCACGAGGCCCGTCACGTCCACGAGCGTTGCGACAAAAGGGGCCGATGCACTCGCCGGATCGAAACCGACACGCTTGAGAATGAACGGCAGCATCGATCCTGAGATCGCACCGAATGTCACAATGCCGACAAGCGCCACGGCGACCGTCGCTGCGACCAGCATCCAGTGCTCGCCATAATCGTAGAAACCGAAATTTTGCCAGACCGCAATGCGGACAACGCCAATGATCCCGAGAATCGCACCGAGAGTCAGGCCGGTCGGCAATTCACGCAGGATCACATGCCGCCAGTCGCCGAGCCGCAATTCTCGCAAGGCAAGAGACCTGATCAAGAGCGAAGTTGCCTGCGAACCCGAATTGCCTCCCGAACTCATAATCAGCGGAATGAACAGCGTGAGCACCACCGCCTTTTCGAGTTCGCTTTGGAAATATTGCATGGCGCTTGCGGTTAGCATCTCGCTCACAAATAAAACGGAGAGCCAGCCGCCGCGCTTGTATAGCATCTTGCCAAAGCCGATTTGCATATAAGGCTCGTCGATGGCCGCCATACCGCCGAACTTCTGAACGTCCTCCGTGCCTTCCTCGATGATGGCATCGATGATGTCATCCACCGTGACGATGCCCAACACGTGCGCCTTTTCATCCACGACGGGAATCGCCAGGAGATCGTACTTGGATATGAGCCGGGCGACGTCTTCGCCATCGGCCAACGGTGTAGTCGTGATCGCGTTGCGCGCGACGGAAAGGATGGAAGCCTGCGGCTCTCCGGCGATGAGGCGCCGTAACGTAACCACTTGTTGCAGCGTTTTTCTGTGGGGATCGAGGACATAAATGGCATAGATCGTTTCGCGCGTGCGCTCGACCACGCGGACGTGTTGGAGCGTCTGCTCGATGGTCCAGCTCGAAGGCACACTGACGAATTCGGTCGTCATCAGGCTGCCGGCCGTATTCGCCGGGTACGTCAGGAGTTTTTCGATTGACGTCTTGGTTTCCGTATCGAGCAGGCTCAAAAATCGGGAGCGGATCGGCTGTGGAAGCAACTGCAATATGTCGGTCGCACGGTCGGCNNCAATCCGGCCGGATCATTGAGTTCTTGTTCGTCGAATATCTCGACGACACGGTCGAAAGGGAGATGTGCCAGAACCGCGGCCGCCTCTTTGAGTTCCAGTTTGTTGAGAGCTTCAACAATATCTGCGGGATGTTTTTTGTGAGCGAGGTTGGCTGCGAGCTCGGCAGGATCGCGGGTCATATCATCCGCTTGCTGAAGGTTCTGTTCCATGGCTCACCTCAATCTGCCGGCCCGGCGTCATTGCCAATTGATTATGAGATGATCCGATCTTGTGGCCCGCATGCTCAAAGTGCAACATCCGTTCTGACGGAACGGGGGCTGGCTACCGTTTGCGAGCGCCGGATTGAGCAGTCGCTATGGACATCAAGGATTTTCTTGCGCCGGGCTCTGTGTTTATCGACATTCGTGCGTTGAAAAAGGGTGAGCTGTTAGAGGACCTCTGTCTTCGGGCGGCGTCCATCCTCCAAGTCGACGCCGACAAAATCACAGCCCATATCCTTAAGCGCGAGGAGCTGGGGTCCACCGGAACAGGAGACGGTATCGCGATTCCGCACGCCAGGATTCCGGGCGTGTCGAGACCATTTGGTATGCTGGTGAAGCTGCGCCAACCAATAGATTTCGACGCTATTGACAGTCAGCCGGTGGACCTTGTTTTCGTACTTCTGCTGCCCGCCGCAGGTCGGACTGTTTTTGGGAGCTGCGCTTGGCACGGGGCATGAAGGTGTAAAACACGAGCATCCCGCTGTACCCTTCAAAGTCACTCGTCTTGAAAATCTTGGTCCAGACAAGGCCGAGACCTACGCCGAATCCGTATCGCGAAAAAATACGGCGGTCTCGGATTCTCCGCTCAGGCACTTTCTCTCATCCTGGGCAAGGTCGCTTCGCGCTCGCCCGACGTGTTCACGATCATCATGATCCCGAATTCGCTTGGTCTGGGCGAACTGATCGAAACGTACGGTACGGATGAACAAAGAGATCGCTATCTGCCGCGGCTCGCGAACGGACGTGAGATTCCGTGCCTGGCGCTGACCGGTCCCACATCCGGGTCGGACGCGGCCACCATGCGCGACATTGGAACGGTCGTGCGCGGGATCGACAAGGGCGCCGACACCATCGGTATGCGCGTGTCGTGGGACAAGCGCTATATCACGCTTGCGCCCAACGCGACGCTCATCGGTCTTGCGTTCCGCCTGTTCGATCCTGACAACCTGCTCGGCAAAGGCGAGGACGTCGGCATTACGGTCGCACTGGTGCCGGCGGATCATCCCGGCGTGAACATCGGCCGGCGCCACCTCGCCTCGGGCGCCGCATTCCCGAACGGGCCGACCTCGGGTCGGGATGTCTTCATTCCGCTCGATTGGGTGATCGGCGGCGAGATCATGTTCGGTCGGGGCTGGGGGATGCTGATGGACTGCGTGTCCTCTAGTCGTGCAATCGCGCTGCCCGCATGCGCCGCGGCTGGCGCCAAGTCCATGCTGCGGTCCGCGACCGCCTACGGACGCATCCGCAGGCAGTTCGGCTCTTCTATCGCCAAGATGGAAGGTCTTGAGGAGCCCCTCGCGCGCCTGATCGAGACGGCCTATGTCACCGAGGCCGGCCGCGCGGTCACGGCCGCGATGGTGAGCCGCGGCGACAAGCCGTCAGTCATCTCGGCGCTGATGAAATACCAGACGACCGAGCGTCTGCGCCGCTCCGTCAACGACGCCATGGACCTGCACGCGGGCCGTGCGGTCTGTGACGGTCCCGCCAACTACCTGCAATCGGCGTATCAGATGATGCCCGCCGCGATCACGGTGGACGGCGCGAATATCGTGACTCGGGCGCTCATCACGTTCACTCAAGGCGCATTGCGCTCCCACCCCTACATCGGCCGGGAGATGCAGGCTTGTCAGGATCAGGACGCGCGGCGCGGTTTGGCGGCCTTCGAACAGGCGCTGCTGGGCCACGTGTCGTTCTCGCTTGCAAACCTATCCGGAGCGTTCCTGCATAACATCACTAGCGGACGCTTCGCCAAAGCGCCCAAAGGTGCGTTCGAGATGACCATATGGCACCGCCAGCTTTGGCGCGCGAGCCACAATTTCGCGTTCGTGGCAGACCTGACTGTGGTGCTGCTAGGCGGCGCCGGACTCCGCAGGCGACAGAAGCTCACTGGCCGTCTCGCCGATGCGCTGTCGGAGCTTTATCTGCTCGCCTGCGGCCTCAAACGCTACGAGGATGACTCCGCGCCGGCCGATGACCGCTCGATCATCGCCTTCGCGGCACAAAACGGACTGTATCGGTTCCAGCACGCCCTGCGGGGTACCATCGATAACTTCCCGGTCGGATGGGCGCGGTGCTTGATGAAGGCCGTCGTCTTCCCGCTCGGCTCGCACTATCGGCCGGCGCCGGACTGGCTCAGCCATAAGATCGTCGGACGTGCGCTGGAGCCGGGCGAAACGCGCGACCGCTTGACCCGCGACATCTTCGTGTCGCGGGATACGAACGACCCGACCGGCCTGCTCGAAGTGACGCTCGAGAAGGTAGTCCGGGCGGAGGACGCCGAGAAGAAGCTCGAGCGTGCGGTCCGGCGCGGCACGGTGCGCCGCAATCTTGGCACCGACTGGATCGGCGACGCGCTGACGCAAGGCGTGATCACCGAAGGTGAGGCGAGCCTGCTACGCGAAATTGAAACGCTCACCGCACGTGTCATCGCGGTCGATGATTTCGACCCGGACGAAGTCAGGCCGAACTATATGACGGCGGGTCACAATACGAAGGCGGCACAAGACGCCGCCGCGGGATGAAAACGAGGTCTTGGAGATCAGCTTTTCGGTCGGCGCACCGGCGGCACGAGGCGACTGACGAGGGTCAGAAGGTCGGCTTGGCGCGAAACTCCGGTCTTGGAAAAAATGTGGGCCAGATGCGTCCGCGCCGTCGTTGCCGAAATGCCGAGGGCCTTGGCGGCTTCGATCACCGTCGCGTTTCCGGCCAGGCGCTCGAGCATGCGTGCTTCCGCCGGCGTGAGGCCGAAGCTTCCCGCCAACGCGCCGATGTCGCCGGGAGCGAAGCTCTCCGCCTGGGTGACGAAGACCGCGGCGGTCGCCTGCGGCATCAACCGGGTGCGCAGATCGCCGCGCGCAAGCGGCAGCACGTGGGCGATAGATGGCCCGTCATTGCGCAGCGGAACACCGATTCCATTGCCGGCGATCATCCCTTCGTCGGTGCGGGCCAGCGAGATCGCATTTGAAAGCTCATCGTTCGCCCTTGCATTGCGCACCGACAGGTGTCCGTTGACCGCGGCGACCGGTTCGCGCGCCGAGAGCATGCACTGTGCGGCGTTATTGGCGTGGAGAATCCGCCCTTGATCGCCGACGACAAGGACACCGGCGGTGAAGTTGTCGAGCGTCGCAGCAAGCGTCTGCGCTTCGATCTTTTTAGCGTCGAGAATGTCGCCGATCGTTACCGCGCGCCGTATATGCGGCACGAGCAGGCGCGTGATCGCGACCTCGTCGTCCATAAGCGCGCCGGCGCTTTCGTGCCGATTGGCGACGAATAGAGCGATGCGCCTCGCTTCGCGCAGAACGACGGTCTGCATCATGTCCGATATGCCCTGCGGCTGTGTCAATTCGGCATAGACGCGCTGACCATGCGGACCAAGCCGGTCGATAAGGTGAGACACGATCAACGGCTCACCGTCGAGGTGGCTCTGTCGGCTGAAAGCGCGCGCGTAATATCCAGTCAGGTCGTTAGAGTAATCGAAATAGCGCTTCGTCCACTCGGAGCTCAGTCCCCAAGTATGGGCGATTTTGTGCCTCGAATGCTCCAGATCGACCAGCAGGATGACGCCGGACATGCACTTTATGGCGCGGCAAATCTCCGCGATCGTGTCCGGCCAACGATCCGGCTCGACCGCGCAGTCGTAGATACGGCCGATGAGATCGGACAACCGATCCGGTGCGAGTGTCGGCATGGCAGCGATATCGCAACGTAGCGCCCCAGTGGTAGAATGATCCTGTTTCGAAGCACTTACAAGGCGTTACACCCCCCGAAATTGTCTCCGCGCCCAGCCGAGCACAAATCATTGCGGGCCTCATTCATTTTGATGACGACCGCCACGTCTTCTCGACCTTATCTTATCAACACGACCTTCGAGATTGATGGGGTGTGAAATGAGCCTAAATGCGAACCGCGCACCCGCCGCTTCCGGGGCATTCCGGCGCCCTCAAAGCACGCTCATATCTGCTAATTTTGCGCTCGTCTGCCTGTGGGCCTTCCTAGGCTTGGACCTGACGGCGCTGGCGATTGCCCTCGGCTTCGGCGGGGAGATCGCCGAGTTCCTCGGTATGGCCGGATAACCGAGCATACGCCGGCTCCTGATGATCGCGACGCTGCGGGAGAGACAGTCAGCAACCAAGGAGGACACCATGAAAGTCAACTACAAGATGGTATTGATGCTACTCGGCGGCGTCGCTTTCGGCGGCGCTGCAATCCAAGGGCTTCACGCGCAGGCCACGCCAAAAGCCTACGTCGTCACGGAGGTTGAGGTCATCAACCAAGAAGCGCAAAATGCATATCTCCCAAAAGTCGGGGAAGTGATTAAGTCGACTGGCGGCACCTATTTGGCCCGGGGCGGAAAAATTGTCGCGCTCGAAGGAGGCGATGCACCGAAGCGCGTGACTATAGTAGCCTATGATAGCCTCGAAAAGGCCCAAGCCGCGCGCAACTCGCCAGCGTGGACGGCACTTAATGCAGAGCGCAACAAGGCGATTAAAGTCAAATCTTACGTAACTGAGGGCCTAACGAATTAGGCCTGAAAGATAAATGTTTATTGAGAGGTCACCTTAGCGGGTGACCTCACTGATCGCCGATCCGTGTCCGCGCGGTGCCCTTGGCGATGTTCGCCTGCTTCACCTTCCCGTATGACCAGATTTCGTCGCACTGAATCCGGCGGCATGACAGGTTGCGCATGCTCACTGTGGAGGGTCGCACACCCGCACCGATCCCGCCCGCTACATAGCTCGCTTCTACACGCGGGGCAGCTTCGCCTCCGAGCAGGGGGCCGCTCGAACGGCGGACCAAACCGATCCGTCATTTGTGGAAGCGCACAGTGAAGTC